>JBIIJS010000141.1:0-7239 GCA_044233605.1 Cyanobium sp.
CGATCCCCGGGCGATCGACCACCTGATCGTCAGCCACACCGAGCCCGACCACTCGGGTCTGATCGGTCACCTGATCGATCTGAACCCCGAAATCGAGATCGTGGGCTCCAAGGTGGCGATCCAGTTCCTGGACAATCAGGTGCACCGGCCCTTCAGGAGCCGGGCCGTGAAGAGCGGCGAGGAGCTGGATCTGGGCACCAACCCCAACAGCGGCGTGGCCCACCGCTTCGAATTCCTGAGCGCCCCCAACCTGCACTGGCCGGACACGATCTTCTCGTTCGACCACGGCACTGGCATCCTCTACACCTGCGACGCCTTCGGCCTCCACTACTGCTCAGGCGACCTCTTCGATGTGGACCCCGGGGCCATCGCCCCCGACTTCCGCTTCTACTACGAGTGCCTGATGGGCCCCAATGCCCGCAGCGTGCTGCAGGCGATGAAGCGCATGGACTCCCTGCCACCGATCACCACCATCGCCGTGGGCCACGGCCCGCTGCTGCGCGATCACCTCAACCTCTGGCTCGACGACTACCGCGCCTGGAGCTCCGAGCGCAGCAGCGGCGAGGCCTACGCCGCCGTCTGCTACGTGAGCCAGTACGGCTTCTGCGACCGGCTCAGCCAGGCGATCGCCCGAGGCATCCAGAAGGCCGGCGCCGCTGTACAGCTGGTGGATCTGCGGGCCACCGATCCCCAGGAGCTCAGCGCCCTGGTGGGCGAGGCCAGCGCCGTGGTGGTGCCCACCTGGCCCGCCAGCCCCGACGCCGACCTGCAGGCCTCGATCGGCACATTGTTAGCGGCCCTCAAGCCCAAGCAATGGGTGGCCTGCTACGACGCCTTCGGCGGCAACGACCAGCCGATTGACACGGTGGCCGGCCAGCTTCGTTCGCTCGGGCAGAAGAGCGCCTTCGAGCCCCTGCGGATTCGGCAGGTGCCCCAGACCGGCGACTACCAGCGCTGCGAAGAGGCCGGCACCGACCTGGGCCAGCTGCTTACCAAGGCCAGAACGATCGCGGCGATGAAAGCGCTCGACGGCGACCTCGACAAGGCCCTCGGCCGCCTCTCCGGTGGTTTGTATGTGGTGACCGCCAACCAGAGCGATGGCAAAGGGGGCAGCCGCAGCGGAGCCATGGTGGCCAGCTGGGTAAGCCAGGCCAGCTTCGAGCCGCCCGGCATCACCGTGGCTGTGGCCAAAGACCGGGCGATCGAAGCGCTGATGCAGGTGGGCGACCGCTTCGTGCTCAACATCCTGCGGGAAGACAACCACCAGAGCCTGCTGCGCCACTTCCTGCGCCGCTTCCCCCCCGGCGCCGACCGCTTCGCGGGCGTGAACGTGCTGGAAGGGGCCGCCGCCGGCGGCCCGGTGCTCGGTGATGCCCTCGCCTTCCTGGGCTGCCGCGTCGCCCAGCGGCTGGAGGGCCCCGACCACTGGATCATCTACGCGGTGGTGGAGGAGGGCAACGTGGCCGACACCAACGCCGATACCGCCGTGCACCATCGCAAGGTGGGCAACCATTACTGAGATGAGCAGCAACGCCCCCGTCGACGAGGCCCTGGAGCGGCGGGTGATCAGCCTGCCGGTCGACCCAGGCCTGATCTGTCTGCGCGGCCTCAGCCCGCAACGGCTGCGCTTCGAAGTGGAGTACGGGCTCGAGCGCGGTACCTGCGCCAACAGCTTCCTGTTCGAGGCCGGCCCCGACCGCAATGGCAAGGCGCGGCCGCCGGTGCTGGTGCATCCGCCCGGCGCCTCCTTCGCCGCGCCGTTCCTGGCCGCGCTGGCCGAGCTCGTGCCGGCCGACGCGGCCCTCAAGGTGGTGGTTGGGCATGTCAACCCCAACCGGGTGGCGCTGCTGCGCGAGCTCGCGCGGCGCTGGCCCAGCCTGATGCTGGTGGCCTCCAACCCTGCGGCGCGCCTGCTGGAGGAGCTCTGGAGTCAGCAACGGCCCGCCGCCCCGGGCGAAACCGGCCAGGCGCCACTCCCTCCCCTGCCCCCGATCGATGTGGTGCGCCAGGAGGCCTGCCGCGATCTCGGCGGCGGCCACCGCCTTTGCCTGATTCCAGCCCCCACGCCCCGCTGGCCCGGTGCCCTGATCGCCTTCGAGGAGAGCAGCGGCCTGCTGATGAGCGGTAAGTTCTTCGCCGCCCACCTCTGCAGCCAGGAGTGGGCCGAGCGCGACCGCTCCGGCGCCGAGGAAGACCGGCGCTGGTTCTACGACTGCCTGATGGCGCCGATGGCCCGCCAGGTGGAATCGATCGTGGATCGCCTCGATGAGCTGGAGATCCGCACGATCGCCCCGGGCCATGGGCCAGCGATCAGCCAGAGCTGGCGGAGCCTGCTGGCCGATTACCGCCGCTGGGGGGAGGGCCAGGTGCGCACCGGCCTGGTGGTGGCGCTGCTGTACGCCAGCGCCTACGGCAACACCGCCGCCATCGCCGACGCCATCGCCCGCGGCGTGGCGCGCAGCGGCGTGCGGGTGGAGAGCCTCAACTGTGAATTCAGCGAGCCGGAGCAGCTGCTGCAGGCGATCCGCAGCTGCGATGCCCTGCTGATCGGCTCCCCTACCCTTGGCGGCCACGCTCCCACGCCGATCGTCTCCGCCCTCGGCGCGGTGCTGGCCGAAGGCGACCGCAACAAACCGGTGGGGGTGTTCGGGAGCTTCGGCTGGAGCGGCGAGGCGATCGATCTGCTTGAAAGCAAATTGCGCGACGGGGGCTTCCGCTTCGCCTTCGAGCCGATCCGGGTTAAGTTCAGCCCCGACCTGGCCACCCTTCGCACCCTGGAGGAAACGGGCCTGTCCCTGGGGCGCCTCCTGATCACCGAGCGCCGCCGCCGCCAGTTGCGCAGCCCCGGCGGAGGCCTCAGCGAGAGCCGCAGCAACCCGGCTCTGCAGGCCCTGGGCCGCGTCGTCGGCACCCTTTCGGTGGTGACCGTGCGGCGCGGCGGGGAGGGGGCCGACAGCCTCAGCGGCGCGATGGTGGCCAGCTGGGTGAGCCAGGCGAGCTTCTCACCGCCGGGATTCACCGTGGCGGTGGCACGGGAGCGGGCATTGGAAAGCCTGCTGCACGTGGGCGATCGCTTCGCCCTCAACGTGCTGGCGGCCGGACGGGAAAAAGCGCTGATGAAACGCTTCCTGCAACCCTTCGCCCCCGGCGCCGACCGCTTTGAGGGGATGGAGCTGGAAAGCAGCCCGGGCGGCCAGCCGGTGTTGCCCGAAGCACTCGCCTGGCTGGAGGCCACCGTGACGGCCCGGATGGAGTGCGGCGACCACTGGGTGATCTACGCGGAAGCCGGCCATGGTGGCCTGCTGGACGGTTCCGGCAGCCCGGCGGTGCACCAGCGGCGCCTGGGCAGCACCTACTGACTGAATTCAGGCCGCATGGGGAGGAGTGGGCCCGCCGCCAGCGACGAAGGGCAGCACAAGGGTGGCCCAATGGTCGGGCCTCTGAGGGCGGCGGCGGCGCGACTGGCGCACCCCGAAGGGCACACGCACCACGTTGGTGCCCTCAACACGCACCGTTTCCACCAGCTGTGGGGCTGAACCACCTTTGCGGCTGCCGCCCTGATCGCCGTTCATGATCCCCAAAAGATGAATGGCAAAGAAACCGTCGCTGAACGCAACAAGCAGGGCAATGATGCGGCACAGCGGCGTGAAATGGTACCCCGCGAACCATCAGGCCGCCACTTCGGCAACCGGCACGGCCATCTCCTCCACCGAGGGGCAGGTGCAGACGAGGTTGCGATCGCCATAGGCGTTGTCGATCCGGGCCACCGCCGGCCAGAACTTGACGGCGCGCTGGGGCGCTCCGGCCGGGAAGGCAGCCTGCTCGCGGGTGTAGGGCCGCTCCCAGTTGTCAGCCGTAACCACCGCCAGGGTGTGGGGTGCATGCTTGAGCGGATTGTCGAGCGGATCCACGGCCCCTGCCTCGATCGCCGCCGCCTCGGCGCGGATCGCGATCATTGCGTCACAGAAACGATTGAGCTCGGCGAGTGACTCGCTCTCCGTGGGCTCCACCATCACCGTGCCGGCCACCGGCCAGCTCACGGTGGGGGCATGGAAGCCGTAGTCCATCAGCCGCTTGGCCAGGTCATCGACCTCGACGCCAGCACTGCGCTTGAGCGGCCGCAGGTCGAGGATGCACTCGTGGGCCACCCGACCGCCGGCGCCCCGGTAAAGCACCGGGAAATGGGGATCGAGCCGCTCGGCGATCAGGTTGGCCGCCAGCAGGGCCACCTGACTGGCGCTGCGCAGGCCGGCGCCGCCCATCATGCGGATGTACATCCAGCTGATCGGCAGGATGCCGGCGCTGCCCCAGGGAGCGGCCGACACCGGCCCGATCGCCCGGCCTTCGGAGGGGGCCGCACCACCGCCCACCGGCGCCAGCGGATGGCCCGGCAGGAACGGCACCAGGTGGGCCGCCACGCCGATCGGCCCCACTCCCGGCCCACCGCCGCCATGGGGGATGCAGAAGGTCTTGTGCAGGTTGAGGTGGCAGACGTCGGCGCCGTAGAGCCCCGGCTTGCACAACCCCACCTGGGCGTTGAGGTTGGCGCCGTCGAGGTACACCTGACCGCCACGCCCGTGCACCAGCTCGCAGATGCGGCGGATGCCGGTTTCAAACACGCCGTGGGTGGAGGGGTAGGTGACCATCAGCGCCGCCAGGTCGGCTGCGTGGGCCTCGGCCTTGGCCTCCAGGTCGGCCAGATCGATGTTGCCCTGGTCGTCGCAGGCCACCGGCACCACCTGCATGCCGGCCATCACGGCGCTGGCGGGGTTGGTGCCATGGGCACTGGTGGGGATCAGGCAGATGCGGCGATGCCCCTCACTCCGGCTGCGGTGCCAGGCGCGGATCACCATCAGGCCGGCGTATTCTCCCTGGGAGCCGGCGTTGGGCTGCAGCGACACACCGGCGAAGCCGGTGATCGCCGCCAGCCAGGCCTCCAGATCGGCCACGAGCCTGGCATAGCCGCGGCTCTGCTCAGCGGGGGCGAAGGGGTGCAGCTGGGCGAAGGCTGGCCAGCTCACCGGCGCCAGCTCGGCGGCTGCGTTGAGCTTCATCGTGCAGCTGCCCAGCGGGATCATGCCATGCACCAGCGAGAGGTCGCGGCTGACCAGGAGCTGGATGTAACGCAGCAGCTCGGTTTCGCTGCGATAGCGGTGGAACACCTCCTGCCGCAGCCAGGGACCGCTGCGGGCGGGGATGTCCTCGGCCAGGGCGGCAGCCGGATCCATCGCCACGGCTCGCAGGGCGGCGATCGCCGGCTCGACCGTCGCCGCATCCGTGGCGAGGGCCTGCAGCAGCCGCTCCAGCTCGGCCACGGTGGAGAGTTCATCCAGACTGATCGCCAGCCGACCGCTGCCCGTTTCCCCGCCCACACCCCGGCGCAGGTTGAAGCCGGCCGCGGCAGCGCACTCCAGCAGCGCCTCGGCCTCGGGGCTGGACACCACCACAGTGTCAAAGCCCGGGCCCGGCTCCGGCGGCAGACCCAGGGCCGCCAGAGCGGCAGCCAGACCCTGGCGCAGCGTGAGCACGCGGCGGGCGATCGCCTCGAGCCCGTCGGGGCCGTGGTGCACGGCGTAGAAGCCGGCCATCACCGCAAGCAGCACTTGGGCGGTGCAGATGTTGCTGGTGGCCTTGTCGCGGCGGATGTGCTGCTCGCGGGTCTGCAGGGCAAGGCGCAGGGCCGGATTGCCCTCGGCGTCGCGCGACTGGCCCACCAGACGGCCGGGAATCTGACGCTTGTACTCCTCGCGGGTGGCGAAGAAGGCGGCGTGGGGGCCGCCGAAGCCCATCGGCACGCCGAAGCGCTGCAGGCTGCCCACGGCGATGTCGGCACCGAGCTCACCGACCGGGGCGAGCAGCACCTGGGCCAGGGGATCGACCGTCACCGTGGTGATCAGGCCGGCGGCACGGGCGGCGGCCAGCAGCGGTGCCGGATTCCAGAGGCGGCCATCGCAGCCGGGCAGCTGCAGCAGCAGGCCGAACGCATCCTCCGGAAACACCGGATCAGCGGCGTCGCCGGAAGCGAGGAGCTCGGCCTCGATCAGCTCGAGCTCGATGCCCAGGGGCTCGGCGCGGGTCTGCAGCACGGCCAGGGTCTGCGGCAGTACGGCGCGGTCGACCAGGAAGCGGCGCGGTCCGACGCGGCGGCACACCGCCAGCGCCATCGCCATCGCCTCGGCCGCGGCCGTGCCCTCATCGAGCAAGGAGGCATTGGCGATCGGCAACCCCGTCAGCTCGCTGACGAGCGTCTGAAAGTTGAGCAGCGCCTCGAGCCGGCCCTGGGCGATCTCCGCCTGGTAGGGCGTGTAGGCGGTGTACCAGCAGGGGTTTTCGAGAACGTGGCGCTGGATCAGAGCTGGGGTCGCGGTGCCGTGGTAGCCGAGCCCGATCAGGCTGCGGCAGGGCTGGTTGAGCGCGGCAATCGTCGCCAGCTCGGCCAGGGCTTCGGCCTCGCCGCAGGGCTGGGGCAGGCCCTCCTGGGCGGCGGCTGCGGGCAGCAGGATGTCGGCCGGCACCACCTCGGCGGCGAGGTCTTCAAGGGATTCCAGTCCCAGCTCGGCCAGCATCCGTCTCTGCTCTACCTCCCCCGGGCCGAGATGCCGAACCAGAAACGGAGCTGCCACGGCAACCTGCAAGAAAGTCGCCGGATCCTAAGGAAATCCTTCAGAACCCGGTCGCCGGACGATCCGGCCCCCGCAGTGGCCCCCGCCGTGGCCACCAGCGGGCGGATTCAGTGGCCTTCCACCTTGCCGCGGTATGTGGCGGCATCCATCAGGCCGTCGAGTGCGGCGGGAGCGGCGGGGCGCACCACCAGCAGCCAGCCCTCACCGTAGGGATCGTTCTGGAGTTCCTCGGGGCTGCTCAGCACCGCCTCGTTACGGGCCTCAACGACCCCGCTCAGCGGCGCCACCAGCTCCTCCACCGCCTTCACCGATTCCACGGAGCCGAAGCTGCTGCCCGCCTCCACCCGGGCGCCCACTTCCGGGAGCTCAACAAAAACGATGTCGCCGAGCTGGTCGACGGCGTAGGCGCTGATGCCCACCCGGGCCAGCTCACCCTCCAGCCGGGCGTATTCATGGCTGTCGGCGTAGCGGCAGTCGTCGGGGAAGGAGAGGGCCATGGCCGCAGCGTGATGGGAATGACGCCCCTCCAGTCTGACGGAGCGGCGGCACCCGGGAGAGCGGGGGCGGAGGCGCCGGACAGGCCCGCCCCTGACAGATCCAACAGCCCTGCAAACGT
>JBIIJS010000142.1:0-7191 GCA_044233605.1 Cyanobium sp.
AGTTGCGCAGCTGCAGGCTGAGGGTGTTGCCGGCGAATACCTGCTTGGGGGAGGGGGAGAGCTTCACAAGGGCCGGGGTGGCCACGAGCCGGTGCAGTTCGAGAAACTCCGGATGGCGGGCCGGATCGGCCACCTCCAGCTGCACCTCGAAGCCACAGTCCTCCTGGCGCAGGAAGCTGAGCAGATTGCGCAGGTCGGGGCTGGCCATGTGGTGGTTGGCGGCCACCAGCAGCAGCTCCAGCCTGGGGCGGCTCGGTCCGTCGGACTCGAGGCCACTGGAGCCGCGCCGCGGCCTTCTGCCGGCCTCCGTCGGGGGATCGGGCCGGGAACCGGGCTGGAGCGGATTCCCCGCGGCGGGCAACGGCTGGGGCGCGGCAACGCCCACACGATATGGGGAATGGCCCTCCCCACGCCAGCGCACAAACGTGCACCATCGCCGGCCCCCGTGGCTATGAAGGAGATGCCGATCGGCTTTCCAGCCCGCCGCCGCCATGCCCGAGTTCCCCGGCGTACCCCCAGCGGGGGGTCTGAGCGGCATGCCGCGGCCCGCTGGCGGCAGCCGCATCCAGCTTGACAGCAGCCTGCGCCGCTGGTTTACCCGCAACCTCGGGCTCTGGCGCTCACGCCGCCTGTACTTCTTCGCCGATGAAGATGTGCTGCGGGTCGACATGTTCCTGAAGGTGGAGATGTTCAGCGAGCCGGTGGAGGGAGAGGCTGCCTATCGCTTCAGCTGGTGGCCGGAGCAGGAACATGGCTTCTTCGAGAAGAAACCCCGCTTCGTGCCCCGCGGCACGATGGAGGCCTACCTCTGCGGCCACCAGCTGCGCCGCAGCCGCGGCTATCTGTGCGGCTCCCCCACCCGCAGCCAGATCCGCCAGGTGGATGAGCACGAACTGATCTTCGAATCCCACTACCAGGAGTGGGACATCCTTGAGCACATCCGCCTGGTCGATCAGGATCGCTACCGCGCCCGCTCCATCTACTCCTGGCGCGATGGCGTGCTCGACCTGGCTGAAATTCACCATGAAATCCGCGTCGATGAGTCGGTTGCCGCGGTGGCACAGCCCCAGGCCGACTAGCTGGATCTTTCTTTACGGAAGCGGCGAAATAAAACGATCTGGTTGATGCAAATGGCCCTGCATCTTGGTGGCCGGCTCCCTGGTGCAGCACCACCCCTGACCTATGCTGCGCAAAACCTCCATCGGGCATGAAGCCTTTCCAATCCCGCGCCCTGCGGTCTGCTGTTCCCCGCTCCCTGCCCGCGCTTCGCTCCCGTCTCGCGTCCCTTCTGCTGATCGTCTCCCCCTTGGCGGCCGCCGCGCCCGCCCTTGCTCAGCAACAGGCCCGTCCGGCCACGCCGCCGCCGGCTACCGGTGCCAAGGCGGCGAGCGCCGAAGAAGTGAATACCTACATGACGATGTCGGCCATCAACCTCTGCGCCCTCTCCCAGCAGAAGGTGCCCTTTCGTGCCGCCCTTGATGGCAGTGTCTCGATGGTGGCCTCGGTGCTCACCGAGAAGCACGGCAGCCGCATCGCCGGCTCACCCAATGCGCTGAACCGCGACCAGATCATCAATGCCACCGTGGCCGAGTCGGTGCTGCGCTCGGAGCGCTTCTGCGGCACGAAGCTTCCCGCCGACTGGCGCAAGGAGTACGACAAGCTGCTTCCTGAGATCCGCAAGGCCGTCTCCTCCGGTGGCGGCAGCCCAGCTGCCCGTCCGGCGCAGAAGTAAGTCGCTCCCCTGGAGCCCACCACCCCGCCGCTGAGCGCCGCTGATGGCCACCGTCCATCTCGCCGACTACCGGCCCGCTCCCTACCTGCTCGAGCGCACCGACATCACGGTGCGGCTGTTCGACGACCACGCCCTCGTGGACGCCCGGCTGGTGTTCGAGCCCAATCCGGTGGCGGCACAACCCGATGGGCACACGTCGGCCAGTGCGGTGGAGCTGCAGGGCCTGGGCCTGGAGACCCTGGCTCTGGCGATCGACGGCGAGCCGCCAGCCGCCGGTGCCGTCACGCTTGAGGCGGAGCGGCTGTTGATCCAGGCGCCGCCGCCGCGAGCGTTTGTGTTCACCACCACGGTGCGGATCGAGCCCCACCGCAACACCACCCTGGAGGGCCTGTACGTGAGTGGTGGCCTGTTCACCACCCAGTGCGAGGCCGAGGGCTTCCGCCGCATCACCTGGCACCCCGACCGCCCCGATCTGCTCAGCCGCTTCCGCGTGCGCATCGAGGCCGACCGGGGCAGCTGCCCGGTGCTGCTCAGCAACGGAAACTGCCTCGAGACCGGCCCGATCGAGGCCGAACCCGATCGCCACTACGCCCTCTGGGACGACCCCTTCCCCAAGCCCTCCTATCTCTTTGCCCTGGTGGCCGGGCGCCTGGAGGAAGTGCGCGATTCCTTCACCACCGCCAGCGACCGCACGGTGAGCCTGCGCATCCATGTGGAGCCGGGTGATGCCCCCTTCACCGCCCATGCGATGGCGTCGCTGCAGCGCTGCATGGCCTGGGATGAGCAGGTGTATGGCCTCGAGTACGACCTCGATGAGTTCAACATCGTTGCGGTGCGCCACTTCAACATGGGCGCCATGGAAAACAAGAGCCTCAATATCTTCAACTCCAAGCTCGTGCTCGCCGATGCCGCCACCGCCACCGATGCGGAGCTGGAGCGCATCGAGAGTGTGATTGCCCATGAATACTTCCACAACTGGACCGGCAATCGCATCACCTGCCGCGACTGGTTTCAGCTGTCGCTGAAGGAGGGTCTCACCGTGTTTCGCGATCAGTGCTTCAGCGCCGATCAGCACGGCCACGCCCTCAATCGCATCGAAAATGTATCGATGCTGCGCAATAGCCAGTTTCGTGAGGATGCCGGCCCCACGGCCCATCCGGTGCAGCCGGATCAGTATCAGGCAATCGACAACTTTTACACCACCACGATCTACGAAAAGGGCTCCGAGGTGATCCGAGCCCTGCAGACCCTGATCGGCGAGGAAACCTTCCAGCGCGGCATGGCGCTCTACGTGCGCCGCCACGACGGTACCGCCGCCACCTGCGACGACTTCCTCGCCGCCATGCGCGAAGCCAGCGAGGCCCGCTGGGCCGCTGAGGGCCGCGACGGCCGCCTGGCGCCGCCCCCCTTCGACTTCGCCGAGTTCCGCCGCTGGTATCACCAGGCGGGCACACCGGTGCTGCGCATCCGCCGCCGCTGGAACCGCCGCACCGGCACGCTCGATCTGATCCTGCGCCAGCACACCCCACCCACCCCCGGCCAGGCCGACAAGCAGCCTGTGGTGATTCCGCTGGCCCTGGGCCTGGTGGGCCAGGGCGGCGAAGCGCTGCCGGTGAAGGCGAGCGATGGCGCTGGCCGGCCCCTCTCCCTGCCCGCCCTGCCGCGCCGCTGGGGAGAGGGCAGCCACCTGCTGGTGGTCGATCGGGCCGAGCAGAGCCTGCGCTTTGAAGGCCTGCCGTCGCAGGCGCCGCCGCCGGCCCTGTCGCTGCTGCGCCACTTCTCGGCGCCGGTGAAGCTGGAGCTGGGCCGGCCCGCCAGCGAGCTGGTGCACCTGCTGGCCAGCGACAGCGATCCCTTCGCCCGCTGGGACGCCGGCCAGGTGCTGCTGCGCCGGGCGGTGCTGCGCCGCGCCGCCGGCCGCGCCGATGGCCTGCTGGAGGAGGAGCTGATCGACGCCTTCGGGCGCATCCTCGCCGACCCTTCGCTGTCCGAGTCGAGCCGCAGCGTGCTGCTCTCCCTGCCCGGCCTTCCCGAGCTGGAGGATGCGGCGCCCGAGCCGGATCCACCGGCCCTATTCGCTGCCCTGATGGAGCTGCAGCAGCGCTTCGGTGTGGCCCTGGCCGAGCCGCTGCGCCAGGCCCTCGAACGCTGCATGCCCCAGTGGGCCCTGAGCTGGCCGGAGGGGGTGGGCGATCGGATGCTCACCGGCACGATCTGGAGCTGGCGCGTGGCGGCGGGCGATCGCTCCGTGATCGCCTCCTGCCGGGCCGCGGTCGACAGCGGTTCGATGACCCTGGCCCGCGCCGGTCTGCGGGCGTTGCAGTGCCATCCGCTGCCGGAGCGGCACCAGGCCCTCAAGGCCTTCCACGACCGCTGGGAGGATCGGCCGGTGATCCTCGATGCCTGGTTCGCGCTGGAGGCCTCGGCGCCGTTCGCCGATGGCCTCGAGCGGGTGGAGCGGCTGCTGCATCACCCCCGCTTCGATCCCGCAGCCCCCAACTCGGTGCGGGCCGTGCTGGGCGGCCTGGCCGCCAATGCGCCGGTGTTCCATGCCCTCGACGGGAGCGGCTACCGCTTCATGGCCGCCCGCATCGCCGAGCTCGATCGCCGCAACCCGATCACCGCCTCGCGCCTCGCCAAGGTGTTCAGCCGCTGGGGCAGCTACGGCTCGGAGCGCGGCGCCCGCATGCGCGAGGCGCTCGAGCAGCTGGCCGCCGCCGAACTGTCCACGAACATCCGCGAAGTGGTGCAGCAGTGCCTGGAGCCAGCCTGATCAGCCCGACCTGATCAGGGCAGCGGCGGCGGCGTGGGGGCAGTGGGCCTGAACGCCTGGCGATGCAGCTGCCGGAACGCCTCCTTGCGCACCTCCGGACCTTCGCTGCGGGCGTACTGGCCCCAGAGCCCCTCCCAGTAGAAGTAGATCACCCCGTGGCCCCGTTCGGCCGAGAGGCGCACCTTTTCGGCCAGGGTGGCCATGTCGGGGGTGCGGCCGCCGAAGCCCGCCAGGATGCCGATCTCCACCGGCAGCCCCCAGCTGCGCGCCTTCACCAGGGCCGGCTGGTTGAGATCCTTCTCGAACCCCTTCACCGAATAGGCATAGTTCTGCACCACTAGATCATCGATCAGCTGGCCCAGGGCCCAGAGCTCCCAGTCCTGCAGCCATTGGTTGTAAGCGAAGCGGAAGGGCCCCGGCGAGAGGCTGATCACGGTGCGCTTGCCGCCGGAAGCCTGAATGAGGCTGGCGCGCAGCTCGCGCAGCAGGTTGGTGAGCTGGGTGCGGCGCCACTTCATCCAGGCCCGGTCGGTGTGGCTGGTGGGCGGTTCCCGGCCTGTTTCGGCCCGGTAGAGGGCGCGGGTGTAGTCGTCGTAGCCGAGTTCGACCGGCCAGGCGAAGTGGTCGTCGAGCTGGATGCCGTCGACGCCGCAGCGCTGCACGATTTCGGTGATCAGACCGATGAAGCGCTGCCGCACCCCTGGGTGGGCGGGGTTGAGCCACACCCGCAGATCCTTCAGCGGCGAGGTCTTGAGGTTGGCGCCGTGCATGGCATAGAGGGCACTGCCGTCGGCCCGACGCAGGATCCACTCGGGATTGCGGCGCACCACCTCGGCATCGCCCGGTTCCATCAGGCCGTACTCGAACCAGGGGATCACCTGCATGCCGCGTCGCTGGGCTGAACGGGTGAGCTGGCAGATCGGATCGAGCCCCGGTGCGCTGCGGGCCAGGGCGGGTTCGATCGGCGCCCAGCGGCTGCGGTGGAACGTGGCGCCGCGGCTCCAGACGTTGGGATACAGCGTGTTGAAGCCGGTGTCGGCCAGCTGCTGCACCGCCGCTTCCAGGCGGGCTGCGTCGTAGTAGAGGGGGCTGGGGCTGTTGGTGAGCCAGACGCCGACGCGGCGGGTGATCGGCTCGGGCAGACGGCCGGAGGAGGCCGGCTGCTGGCGTGAGCGGGCGGTGGCAGGCAGCTCGAGAACCCCCGACAGCTGCAACAGGCCGGTGAGCGCCAGGGTGAGGCCCACCGGCAGGTGGCGCCGCAGCCGGTGGCGGCGCCGCAGCGGTGCCAGGGGGCGGCTCAGCGGAACATCGAGCTCACCGAACTCTCCTCGTGGATGCGCCAGATCGCTTCTCCGAGCATGTTGGCGACTGACAGTACCCGCAGCTGGGGAAAGCGGCGCTCCGGCGGCAGCGGGATGCTGTTGGTGACCACCACCTGCTCGAACAGGCCGGGTTCGGAGAGGCGCTCCAGCGCCGGCGGCGAGAACACCGCGTGGGTGGCGCAGCACAGCACCCGTGCCGCTCCACGGGAGCGCAGCAGCTTGGCCCCCTGGCAGATGGTGCCGCCGGTGTCAATCATATCGTCGATCAGGATCGCGGTTTTTCCCTGCACATCACCGATCACCGTGAGGCTCTCGGCCACGTTGTGACCGGAGCGACGCTTGTCGATGATCGCCAGGGGGGCGTCATGCATCTGTTTGGCGAAGGCCCGGGCCCGGGCCACGCCGCCCACATCGGGGGAGACCACCACCATTTCGTCAAGGTCGAGGGTGCAGAGGTAATCCACCAGCACCGGCGAGCCGTAGATGTGGTCGCAGGGGATGTCGAAGTAGCCCTGGATCTGGGAGGAGTGCAGGTCCATCGCCAGCACCCGGTCGACGCCCGACTTCACCAGCAGGTTGGCCACCAGCTTGGCGGTGATCGATTCGCGCCCGGCCGTCTTGCGGTCGGCCCGCGCATAGCCGTAGTAAGGCACCACGGCGGTGATCTGCCGGGCTGAGGCGCGCCGGCAGGCGTCGACCATGATCAGCAGCTCGATCAGGTGATCGTTGACCGGAGCGCAGGTGGGCTGGATCAGGAACACATCGCAGCCGCGGATCGATTCCTGGATCTGGATGTACAGCTCGCCGTCGGCGAAGCGCTTGATCACCCGGGGGCCGTCGGGCACGCCCAGGTAGGCGCCGATCTCACGCGCCAGCTCGGGGTTGGAGGTGCCGCTGAACAGGCGCAGCCGGCGGGTGTCGTAATGGGCGGCAATGGGTTGCTGCTGGCTGCCCGGCTGACTGCGCTGTTGCTTGCTCTGCTCCAGCCGTTCGGCGGTCGTGAAGGTGGTCACGGGCGGCGGCGGCAGGTCGCACCCACGATGGTAGAAGCGTGCTGGCCTCCCGGGTGCGAACAACGATGACGGTTTCGGAGACCGGTGTGGCGGCAGCGGCGGGTCTGCTGCTCACAGGACCTGGCTGCGAGGCGGATCTGGCCGGTCGGATCACAGCCGCGGCCGGGCGCCTCGCTGGCCTCGGCGGCTGGCCGCTGCGGACTGTGAGCATCGAACTGCCGCCCTCGCGGGCCCTGGCGGAGCTGGGCGGGGGGCGCTCCAGTCGCTGTCCGCCCGCCTGGCTGGCGGGGCTGCCGCTCGATCCGGGGTTGCCGCTGGCGGACGGCGGCAGCTGGGCCGAGGCGCTGGGGG
>JBIIJS010000143.1:0-7183 GCA_044233605.1 Cyanobium sp.
TGTGGGCCCGGCCACCAAGGTGGTTCCCACCAATTGTGTGCAGGGGCCTGACGGCAGCCTCACCTGCGACACCAAGCTCGAAAATCCACCCAGCGACACCCCCGCCCAGCCGCAGTACAGCCCCTTCAAGAACTGATGCTCGGCAGGCATTCCTTTCTGAATTCTCAGGGATTTCTGCGTTTTGTGCACCGGGGCGAGATGCTCATCTCGCTGGTGCTGGCCACCCTGCTGCTGGTGGTCACAATTGTGGGCACGATGCAGCTGGTCAGTGGAGTGATGCGTGACATCACCGAGCCCTCCATGCCTTGGCTGGGTTCACGGCTCAACGCCCTGCTGGGGGATCTGCTCACCCTCCTGATCGCCCTGGAGGTGCTGCAGAACATCACCGCCTTCTTCCGCGGCGGCTCCGGTCAGATCCAGCTGGTGCTGCTCACTGCGATCACCGCCGTGGCCCGGAAGGTGATCGTGCTGCCGCCGGGGGCGGACAGCAAACCGCAGCTGCTGGTGGGTCTCGGGGTGGCCGTGCTCAGCCTGTCGGCCGCCTACTGGCTGGTAAGCCGGCCGCGCACCCCGATCTTTCCGGAGCCCAGAACAGAGCAAGCCACACCGTACCGGGATCGGGATCCGTCGCCTCCACCCGGTGACGGCGCCCGGCGCTGATCAGCAGGCTGTCGCCGCGGTTGAGGCCGCAGTCGCCCGTGCCGTCGTCGAAACGCAGCAGCGCGCTGCCCTGCAGCACCAGCACCCACTCGTGTTCAGCCTGCTCGTACCAGAAGCCCTCGGGGCTGCGGGCCGCGCAGGAGTGGATCCGCTCCAGCCGGAAGCCGCCGCCCTGCAGCAGCACCTCCAGCCGCTCCTCGCCGGGGGACGGGCAGGGCCCTGCCAGCAGGTTGGCCTCGCCAGGGGCCGGTGGTTCGGATTCGCCCCAGCGGCGGCCGATGTCGAAGCCGTGGCTGCGGGCCAGGCTCACCACCTGAGCGTGGCTGCCGCAGGCCGTCAGGGCCTGCCGCAGGTGTGGATCGGCTTCGCTCAGGGCCACGAAGGCATTGAGCTGGCGCACCTTGTCGAGAAACTGCTGCAGCTGGGCTTCGGCCATGCCGCTGGCGGGGGGCATCAGGTGAGGAGTCTGATCATGCGCCAGCGCACGAAGGCCGTTCCGGCGAAGATCAGCTGCTCCTCGCTCTCCACCTGCCAGCCGAGGCGCTCCAGCAGGGGGCGTGAGAGCTGGCTGGCTTCGGTGCGCAGGCGCCGGATTCCGCTGCGGCGGGCGTGCTGCTCCAGCCGTTCGAGCAGCTGCCGGCTGCGCCCCTGGCGGCAGGAGCGGCCGCGGCAGTAGAGCAGCGAGAGGCGATCGGCTGGCTCCAGCAGGGCGAAGGCTTCGATCACGGCCGGATCGTGCCCGGCGCAGCTCACCAGGCCATGGCCGCGCCGCAGGGCCTCGCGCACGCCGGGATCCCGTTCGGCATGGCCGGCCCAGGCCGCCACCTGCTCCGGGCTGTAGAGCGCCGGGGTCTGGCTGAGCACCGCGTCGCGATACACCTCCAGCACCTGCTCAAGATCAGTTGGCAGCAGCAGCCGGATCGGCGCCATGGTCGTCCATTCCGCCGCGGTGATTGTGGCGCCACCGTCGCCATGCCGCTGCCTGCTGTCCGAAACTGGAACCTCTTCCTGCCGCGCTTGCCAAGCCTGCGGTTCCGCCATGGCCGATCCCGTGCTGTCCGCAGCGTCTACTGCTCCCCGTGCCTGGAGGCGATTCCTGGCTGCCCTTCTGCTTCTCACGGCGCTGCTGCTGACCATCCTCTGGCCGCTGCCGGCCTGGGGGCTGCAGGAGGGGCCGCGCCTGTTCGAGCTGCACTGCTCCGGTTGCCATCCCAATGGCGGCAATGTGATCCGGCGGGGCCGCACCTTGCGGCAGGCCGACCTGCTGCGCCGGGGGATCGAGGGCGAAGCGGCGATCGCCACGATCGCCGCCGCCGGGATCGGTGGGATGGATGGCTACGCCGAGGCCCTGGGGGAAGGCGGTCCTGAGGCGGTGGCCGCCTGGGTGTGGCAGCAGGCTCAGGCGGGCTGGCAACGGCAATCCTGAACATTTTTTCCATTTTGCCGGGCACAGTGATTTTGTCGCCTGTGACACGAAATCCAGTGTCCATATCCATCTGCAGAATGGATGGTGGCTATTTAGAAAGACATTGGTGTGAGAACCTTCCCCCCAATGTCGAGCATTCGCAAAACATTGCTCCGCAGCGCCGGCCTTGCCGTCGCTAGTGTGTCGCTTGCTTGTGGCGCGGCCTATGCCGCCCCTGAGCCCGGCGCTGAGCAGCTTCAGATCGAGGAGTCGGCCGCCCAGATGGCCGAATCCACCAAGGGTGCTGAACTGGCCCAGACCTACATACCCCTGGTGGGTGAGGTGGGCAACAGCGACTTTGAGCAGGCCACCGGCTGGTACCTGACCGTCGGCGCCGGTGCTTCCACCCCCGCCAACCAGACCTGGCAGACCAGCGACCTCGATTTCACCGCCAACGGAAATCTGCACTACGGCGGTGGCTTCGCCATCGACGCTGGTGTCGGTTACGACTTCGGCGCCATCCGTACGGAGCTCACCTACTCCTACAACCGCGCCAGCTTCAACGACGTCAGCTTCCGCGGCGATTCGTACGACTTCGATGCTTCCAGCTCTGGCGTTGTCAACAAAAACGACGTCTTTGGCAGCGTCTACTTCGACGTTCCCTTCGGCCGCTGGACCCCCTACATCGGTGGTGGCATCGGCTACTCCAACGTGAGCACCCCTGGCTTCACCATCAGCGACTACCGCTTCGACAGCCGCACCCGTGGCCTGTTCGGCTGGCAGGGCAAGGTGGGTATCGCCTACGGCATCGATTACAACTGGGATGTTTACGCCGAAGGCGTGTACCAAGGCGCCAGCGGCTTCTACGACGGCGACATCCGCTTCGGTTCCTTCAACAACTGGGGCGGTAAGCTGGGCTTCCGCTATCGCTTCGGTCAGCCTGCTGTCGTGGTGGTGGCTCCGGCTCCCGAGCCCCAGCCAGAGCCGGCTCCCATGCCGATGCCCGAGCCCGAGCCCGCTCCCGCTCCCGAGCCCATCCGCGGCCTCTGGTGATCAGCCTGTCACGGCGTCTCAGGAGCGGCTTCGGCCGCTCCTTTTTTTATGCGGATCTTTGCTGTGGATCCGCTGCTTGAGCCGGTTCAGAAGGCCTGGATCCAGGGGTGGATTTCAAAGGCGGTCCAGATACCGTTGCGCCAGTACACATCAGCGCGGATCAGTTCCTCCACCTGCTCGCGGCTCTCGGCCTCGTAGATGCCGAACACATGGCTGCTGGTTTCGGTGGGCCCGAGCGTGACCAGCACGCCGCTTTGCTTCTGCCGCTGCAGGCCAGCCAGGTGTTCGTCGCGGAAGGGGGTGCGCTTCTCCAGCGCGTTGTCGCAGTAGGTGCCCCAGAGGACAAACTTCATGCTTCCTCCGCCAGCAGGGATTCGCGGCGCAGATAGAGACGAATCAGTTTTTCATCCATCAGGCCAGTACGGGCGTAGGGGGTTTCGTTGCAGCGCTGCAGCAGCTTCACCAGGGTTTCGGCCCGGAAGGCATGACCGAGGCTGGCAGCCAGCTCGCTCACCTCCGGCACCGTCTGCATCCAGTTGAGCTGCTCGCGCAGCTCGGCATTCTGCTGGATCTGGCCGAGAAAGCCGAACAGGCGATTCAGTTCCTCGCGATCCGCCGCTTCTTGATCCGCCTCCCGAGCGGGGGAGGGATCGACGCCGCTGTCGAGACCGGCGCGCAGTTCGGCGCAGAAGCGGCCGGCGGCGGCGGCCCCATCCTCGCCGGCTTCATGGGCCTGGGCCATCCGTTTCACCAGGGCGCTGCCGACGATGGCGCCATCGGCCCCCCAGGCCCGCACCTGGCGCGCCTGTTCGCTGCCGGCGATGCCGAAGCCCACGGCCACCGGCGTGGGGCCGTGGGCCTTGAGGCGCTGCACCAGGGATCCCACTCTCGATTCGAGCGAGCTGCGCACGCCGGTGACGCCGGTGACACTCACCAGGTAGGTGAAGCCACGGCTGGCGGCGTGGATGCGGGCCATCCGCTCCGGCGGTGTGGTGGGCGCCACCAGCAGTACCAGATCCAGGCCCTGGGCCGCCGCGATCGGCGAGAGCTTCTCGGCCTCCTCCAGCGGCAGATCGGGTACCACCAGACCGGCAGCACCGGCGGCCGCGGCGGCGCGACAGAAGGCCTCCATGCCCCGGTTGAGCAGGGGGTTGCTGTAGGTGAACAGCACCACCGGGATGGTGAGCTGGTCCCGTAGCCCGGCGAGCATCGTGAGCACGCTGCCGGGTGTGGTTCCCTGGGCCAGGGCGCGGCCGGCGGCGGCCTGGATCACCGGGCCATCGGCCAGGGGGTCGCTGTAGGGGATGCCCAGCTCGATCAGATCGGCGCCAGCGGCCTGGAGCGCCAGCAGGGTGGCGGCTGTGGTGCCCGCATCGGGGTCACCCGCCATCAGAAACGGCATCAGGGCACAGCGCCCCTGGCTGTGGAGTTCGCGGAAGCGCAGCTGAATCGGGGTGGGCTCAGCGCTCATCGGGCCGGAAGGGGGCGTGCGGTTTCCGAGCCTATGGGTTGGGGTTGTCAAGCTGGCCGAGCTCGGCCAGCAGCTTCTCCTGCTCCGCGGGGCTGAGGGCCTCGAAGCGGCGCTGCAGCTCCTCATCGGTGAGGGCGTCGTAAGCGGCCCGGTACCGGCGCCGCTGCTCCATGTACGTCATCTTGCCGCCCACCACACGCACCAGGTAGGAGCCGGTCCAGCCGATCACCACCACCATCAGCAGGGCCGAGGCGGCAATGCCGGCGGAGAAGCCCTCCATTCCCGAAGCCTGGAAGGTCCACCAGCCGGCGGCACCGAGGCCGAACACCAGCAGGCCGATCAGGATGGCGCGGCCGCGCGTCACGAGGGGTAGGGACCCTGGCCGGCCATGCGCAGGTTGAGGAAGGGGGCGAAGACGATCAGGCCCGGGAAGAACAGGAACACCAACCCGTAGACGGCGGTGCGTTCGATCTTGCCCATCACCGTCCAGCGTTTCGTCATCCACCAGAGCAGGGCCAGGGGCACCACCACCAGATAGGCGCCGGCCAGGGCGAGGTAGCCGCCGAGCACCAGCAGGGTTTCCGTGGAGAGCGAGCTCAGGGGACCGGGCAGCGACACAGTACGCACTCGATTGGCTGGAATCTAGGTCCTGCCGTCAGGCTTTCGCCGGCCCCATGCCTACGATCTCCACAGCGGGGGCATGGCGGAATCGGTAGACGCAGCGCACTTAAAATGCGCAGGCCGAAAGGCTGTGGGGGTTCAAGTCCCCCTGCCCCCATCCCGTCTCGCCCCGGCCACAGCCATGACCCGGCCCCCCTTCCCAACCGTTTACCCCGCCCGGCTTCTGCCGTACGCCCTGCTTCCCATCGTGGCCGGTTTGGTGGCGATCCTTCCGGCCAGGGTCGAGGGCCAGCAGGCCGCCCCGGCGGCGCCGCCACCGCAGGAGGCCTCGCCGCGCAGTGAGCTGCGCGCCTTCAACTTCGCCCGAAACTACGGCGTTCGCCTCAACGGCGGCCTGAGCAAGTACCACCCGCAGGGCTGCATGTTCGCCAGCGCCGCGCCGGATAACCCGTGCCTGGTGCGCCGCGACGCGGAGGGTTTCACCTTCCGCTTTCTCGGGGGCCCGCCCGGCTGGCAGGTGGAGGGAGTTGCCGCCACGGTGGAAACGGAGCTCACCATCTCCCTCGATGGCACCAGCCTGGTGCGAGTCGTGTACAACGGCGTGCCGCGTCAGCGTTGAGCCCATGACCAGCACGGCGCCGCCCCGCATTACCGAGGATCCGGCTACCCGCCGCATCGATCAGCTGATCCGCCGCCAGAAGGGCCAGGCCGATGGCCTGATCGAGGTGCTGCACCAGGTGCAGGAAATTCATGGCTACCTGCCGCCCCAGGCCCTCAAGCAGGTCGCCCGCGGCCTGCGGTTGCCGCTCAGCCGGGTGCAGGGGGTGGCGAGCTTCTACCACCTGTTCCGCCTGCAGGCCCCCAGCGCCCACCGCTGCGCGGTGTGCCTGGGCACCGCCTGCTTCGTGCGCGGCGCCGCTGATCTGGCGACGCGGCTGGAGAGCCGGCTCGGGGTGCGGCTTGATGAGGCCGGCAGCAGCGCTGACTGGGCCCTGCAGCATGTGAGCTGCCTGGGGGCCTGCGGGCAGGCGCCGGTGCTGGTGGTGGATGGTGCGCTGCTCACCCAGCTGCCCGTGGATGATCCGGACGCCCTGGAGGGCCGCCTTGATGCCGCCGGCCTGCCGGCCCAGAACAGGAAGGGCTGACGCAACAGCGAATCCGCTCCCTTTTGCCGTCTGGCTCGGTTAGCAAGCACAAGAAGGGGGTCCCTGCCTTCGCCCTGCCGCACCCGGAGGTTGCTCCGATGGCCCATCCCACTGCCGCTGAGCCGGGTCTGCGCTGCTGCAGCGCCAGTGGTTGCCGCTCCGCCGGCAGCGAGGAGTTGCTGGAAGCGCTGTTGCGGGCCCGGGAGAGGGCCGGGCTGAGCGAGGATGCGTTGCCGATCCGCCCGGTGGGCTGCCTGCGGCTGTGCGGCAGTGGACCGCTGCTGGCCTGGGATGGTCCGGCCGGCGGGCGCCTCTACGGCAACCTCACCCCCGAGCATGCCGGCCTCGTGCTGGAGGGAGTGGGCGGCGGCGCCGCTGCGCCTGCCGCCGATCCGCTCGCCGCGCAGGCGATCCGGCTCGATGATCCGTTCTTCGCGCTGCAACGGCCGGTGGTGCTTGAAACCTGCGGCCGGATCGATCCCGGCTCGATCGACGACGCCCTCGCCCACGGTGCCTACGGCCAGCTGCGGCGCTGCCTGGAGGATCTCACGCCCGCTGAGGTGCGCGAGCAGATCAAGCGCAGCGGCCTGCGCGGCCGCGGCGGCGGCGGCTATCCCACCGGCCTGAAGTGGGACACGGTGGCCCTGCAGCCGCCGGGCAAGCGCTACGTGGTGTGCAACGCCGATGAGGGCGACCCCGGCGCCTTCATGGACCGCAGCGTGCTGGAGGGCGATCCGCACCGGCTGATCGAGGGGATGGCGATCGCCGCCTTCGCAGTGGGTGCAGAGCAGGGCTATGTGTATGTGCGGGCCGAATATCCACTGGCGA
>JBIIJS010000144.1:0-7121 GCA_044233605.1 Cyanobium sp.
TCATCCATAATTCGATCATGGATAGGCGCCTGATCTGGAACTGACGCTGCACCTGCCGTTGCCGATCGCCACCCGGGATGGCGCCCTGGCAGAAGCGGCCTGGGCCGTCGGCGTGGGGGTTCTGACCAGATGACCCCCCACCCCCAGGCCACCGAGCGCTTCGATGTCATCGCCGTGGTGCCGCCGGGACTGGAGGACGTGGCCGCTGCCGAACTGGCCGACCTCGGCGCCGAATCCGTCCGGCCGCTGCGACGTGCCGTCTCCTGCCGCACCGACCGGAGCGGCTTCTATCGCCTGCATCTGCGGGCCCGCCTGCCGTTCCGCTTCCTGCGCGAGCTGGACCGCTTCCCCTGCTCCGATCGCGAGTCGCTGCGCCAAGGCGTTCTGGCCGCTGCCGACTGGGAGCGCTGGCTGCCGCCTGAGCACAGCCTGCGGGTGGACGTGAGCGGTGGCACAGCCAGCCTCAACCACAGCCACTACACCGCCCTGGAGGTGAAGAACGCCCTGGTGGATCAGCAGCGGCGGCACTGGGGCGCGCGCTCGGCGGTGGATCTCGACGATCCCGACCTCAGCCTGCATCTGCACCTGCGTCCCGCCGGCCCGCGCGGCGGAGCCGAAGCGGTGCTGAGCCTCGAAGGCGGCGGGGCCAGCCTGCACCGCCGCGGCTACCGGGCCGCCATGGGCCTGGCGCCGCTGAAGGAAAACCTGGCCGCCGGCCTGATCGCCCTCAGCGGTTGGGATGGCCGCGTGCCGCTGTGTGATCCCCTGTGCGGCTCCGGCACGCTGCTGATCGAGGCGGTCTGCATGGCCCTGGGGCGAGCGCCGGGCCTTGGCCGCCGCTTCAGCCTGATGCGCTGGCCCGATTTCGACCCCGCTCTGTGGCAGCAGGAAGAGGAGCAAGCCCGCAACCGCGAACGCAGTCGGCTGGTCGATGGCACGCCACTGCCCCCCGTGATCGGCATGGAGCGCGACCCTGCGGTAGTGGCGCAGGCCAGGGAGAATGTGGCCGCTGCCGGGCTGGGTACCTGGATCAGCCTGCAGCAGGGCGACGCCCGCGACTTCGTGCCGCCGCCGCAGCCTGGGCTGCTGGTCTGCAACCCTCCCTACGGCGCGCGCCTGGGAGAGGGCGAGGAGCTCGAGCAGCTCTACACCGACCTCAGCCGCATGCTGAAGGAGCGCTGCGGCGGCTGGACCCTGTGGCTGCTGAGCGGCAACCCCGAGCTCACCGGTGCCCTGCGCATGAAAGCAAGCCGGCGGATTCCGGTGAGCAACGGTGGCATCGACTGCCGCTGGCTCCGCTACGAAATCCGCGCCTGAAACCGGCCGTCCCTCAGAAGCGCCCGGTGAGGGCACGGGTGGTGCGTCCCAGACCGGCGAGGGTCTCGCTCAGGTAGGGGCCCTTGAGGATGTGGCTGCCGACGCGGATGAAGATCGTCGCCAGCACTGCGTTGAGGGCGGCGACCAGCAGGGCGGTCTGCAGCCAGCTGAGGCCGAACTGCGCCTGCATCCACAGGATCAGGGCAAGCTGCAGGGCCAGGCTCGCCATGCTGGCCAGGCCGATGCCCATGGCCAGAAAGATGCCACCGCCGATCACGCGCCGCCGCTCCCGGCTCACCTCCTGCAGCGCGATGCGCACGTGCAGATCCATCACCGACGACATGAGCGCGGTGACGCGTCCCATACGGCTGCCGCTCATGCCGAGCGACGGCCGGAGTTGAGCAGCAGGCCCACGATCAGCCCCACGCCGGCCGCCACACCCAGAGCCAACAGCGGGCGCTCCCGCACCGGCTTCTCGATCTTCGGCCGCAGGGTCGTGTTCAGTTCGTCGAGGAGGCGCTCGAGCTGCTCCTCCAGCGGCGCCAGCGAGTCGGCCACCTGATGGGCCTGGGCCCCGGTCACCTGCAGCAGTTCGCCGAGCTGGCGCCGCACCCCGGCACTGGTATCCCCGGTCTGGCGGCTGATCACCTCCACGGCGTGATCGAAGCTGCCGCGGGTGGCCTCCAGGGTGTGACGGGCCACCTCCGGCCACTCCCGCTGGATGGTGGGCAGCAGGCTCTCGAAACGCTCGCGGAAGGCCGCCTGCAGGGGCTGGGGAGCCGGGCCACTGTTGCCGGGCTCAGCGGCAGCGGGCTCGGGTCCGGCGAGGGGATCCAGGGCGGCCTGCTGGTCGATCGGGGAGCGGTCATCCATACCGGAATCCATGGGCGGGAACGGGCTGGGGACAGACAGAAGACAGGGGGTGCGGGCCATTGCGAGACCGCCTGGCCAAACCATAGGCAGGCCCCTTGTGTCCGTCAGCTTCTCCGGTAAATTCCAAGCGCTCGCGCGGGCGCCGGTTGGTTCACATCAATCAGGTCGAGCTCAGCCACTTCAAGTCATTCGGCGGAACGCTGGCGATTCCGCTCGAACCCGGCTTCACGGTGGTGACCGGCCCGAACGGATCGGGCAAGAGCAACATTCTTGATGGGATCCTCTTCTGCCTCGGCCTGGCCAGTAGCCGTGGCATGCGGGCCGAACGCCTGCCCGACCTGATCAACAGCGCCCAGCTACGCGCCGGCCGGGCGGCAGAAACCAGCGTCACCGTCCACTTCGACCTCGGCGACTGGCAGCCCGATGGGGCCGAGGCCGGCCTTGAAGCGCCGGCAGAAGGACCGTGGATCCGCCCCGGCCAGACCAGCTGGAGCGTCACCCGCCGGCTGCGGGTGGCGCCGGGCGGCACCTACAGCAGCAGCTACAGCGCCGACGGCGTGCCCTGCAATTTGCAGCAGCTCCAGACCCAGCTGCGTCGCCTGCGGGTCGACCCTGACGGCAGCAACGTGGTGATGCAGGGCGACGTCACCCGCATCGTTTCGATGAGCGCCAAGGAGCGGCGCGGCATCATCGACGAGTTGGCCGGCGTGGCACTGTTTGACAGTCGCATCGAGCAGAGCCGCGGCAAACTCGACGAAGTACACGACCGGCAGGAGCGCTGCCGCATCGTGGAGCAGGAACTACTCAGCTCGCGCCAGCGACTGGAGCGCGACTGCGCCCGCGCCCGCGCCTACCAGGAGCTGCGTGAGCGCCTGCATCTGGGCCGTCAGCAGGAGCAGCTGCTGGCCACCGAAGCTCTGCGCGACGAACTTCGGGCTCTGGAGAGCCGCGGCCAGGCCCTGGAGCGCCAGGAGCAAAACGAGCGGGAGGCGATCGAGCTGGGCGAGCGAGAGGTGGGGGAGGCCGCCCGCCAGCTCGAGACCCTCCAGGCTGAGGTGAAGGAACTGGGCGAAGACCAGCTGCTGGCCGTACAGGCCGACCTGGCTGGCCTGGAGGCCAGCGGCCGCGAGCTGGCCCGCCTGGCCGAGCGCCACCAGCGCGAGGCGGAGGAGCTGCAGCGCCAGCGCCACGAACTGCAGCGCCAGCAGGGCGAGCTGCGCGGTGAGCTCCAGCAGCTGGAGCAGCACGACGATGCCGGCGCCCTCGAGCAGGCGGAGGCCGGCTGCCGCGCTGCCGAGGCGGCCGTGGAGCTCTCACGCCGCCGGCTCGGGGAGGTGGCCGGGCGTTCCGGCAGCTGGCTGGAGCAGCAGCAGCAGCGCAGCCGTCGGCGCCAGGAGCTGCAGGAGCAGCTGGGGCCGCTCCAGGCCGAGCGCGAGCAGCTGGAGGAACGGCTGCGCCAGAACCTGGAGCGTCGCGCCGAACTGGAGAGCGAGGCCCGCCAGCAGGGCAGCAGCGACGAGGCCAGCGAACAGCGCCTGGCAGAGCTGGAGCGGCAGCGTCTTGGCCTGGGCGAGGAGCTGGGGAAGCTGCAGGGGCTGGTGCAGGAGCTGGCCGAGGCCCTCGCCCTGCAGCAGCGCACCCGCAGCCGCCTGGAGCAGGAGCAGAGCGGCCTGGAGCGGGAGATTGCCCGCCTCGATAGCCGCCGCGAGACCCTGCAGGAGAGCCGCGGCACCGGCGCCCTGCGGGTGCTGCTCGAATCCGGGCTCGAAGGGATCCATGGGCCGGTGGCCCAGCTCGGCGATGTGGAGGAGCGGCACCGCGTCGCCCTCGAGGTGGCGGCCGGCGGCCGGATGGGGCAGGTGGTGGTGGAAGATGACCGCATCGCCGCCCGGGCGATCGAGCTGCTCAAGAGCCGACGGGCCGGCCGGCTTACCTTCCTGCCGCTCAACCGCATCCGCGGCGGCGGCGGTGCGGCTGGCGCCGCCCTGCAGCGGGGTGCCGGCCCGGGCGTTGGTGCCGGTGGCGCCAGCGGCCTGGTGGGCCGGGCCATCGATCTGATCCGCCATGAGCCCGTCTACGCCGAGGTGTTCCGCTATGTGTTGGGCGACACGCTGGTGTTCGACAACCTCGCCAACGCCCGCCGCGAACTGGGCCGCTGCCGGGCCGTCACCCTCGAAGGCGAGCTGCTCGAGAAGAGCGGCGCCATGACCGGCGGCAGCCTGCAGCAGCGCACCGGCCAACTGAGCTTCGGGGGCGGCGGCGGCGAGCGCGATGAGGCCGAGCCCCTGCGCCGCCGCCTGCTCGAACTGGGCGAAAGTCTGCTGGCCTGCCGCCGGCGCGAAGCGGAGCTGGGCCGCGAGCTGGAGCAGACCCGGCCCCTTCTTCAACAGCAACAGCAGCACCAGGCAGCCCTGGAGGCCGAACACGGCGCCGCCCGCCGCAGCCTCGAACCCCAGCAGCATCGCCGCAGCCAGCTGGAGCAGCGCCTCGCCCAGCTGCTTGAGGTGGTGGCGCATGACGAGCGGCGCCGCAGCCAGTTGGAGCAGAGCCTGCCGCCGTTGCAGCAGGCCCTGGCGAAGCTGGAGGAGGCCGAGAAGGAGGCCAGCGACAGCGGCGACAGCGCCCGCTGGCAGGGACTGCAGGCCGAACTCGAAGCCGCCGACCGGGCCCTCAGCGAAGCCAGGCAGCGGCGCGATGGCCTGGTGGCCGAGCGGCGCGAGCGCAGCGTCGCCGCCGAGCGCCTCGGCAGCCGGCTCGAGGCCCTGGCAGTGGAGGAGAAGCGGATGGTGCAGGCGGTCAACGCCCTGGTGGCCGAACGCCAGCAGTGGAAGGAGCAGCAGCAGGACGACCAGCAGCGCCGCGGCGAGCTGGAGCAACGCCAGCGGGAACTGGAGGGCCGCTTCGGCGCCTGCCGCCGAGCCCGCGACGCTGCCGAGGCCGACTTGTCGGGCCGGCGCCAGGCCCTGCAGCAGCGCCAGTGGCAGCTGCAACGGCTCGGCGAGGAGCGCCAGACCCTGGCCGAACAGGGCCGCAGCCAGGCCCTGCGCCTCGAGCAGATGGAACGGGAACTGCCCGATCCGCTGCCCGAGATCCCAGGCGAACTGCGCGAGGCCGGCCTCGAGGCCCTGCAGGAGGAGCTGCGCCGCATCCAGCAGCGCATGGAGGCGCTCGAACCGGTCAACATGCTCGCCCTTGAGGAACTCGAACAGCTGGAGACGCGCCTGGCCGAACTGGCAGAGCGGCTGGAGGTGCTCAGCAAGGAGCGCGAGGAGCTGCTGCTGCGCATCGAAACCGTGGCCACCCTGCGCCAGGAGGCCTTTCTGGAGGCTTTCCGCGCCGTCGACAGTCACTTCCGCACGATCTTCGCCGGCCTCTCCGATGGAGAGGGCCACCTACAGCTCGAAAACCCGGAGCAGCCACTCGAGGGTGGCCTCACCCTGGTGGCCCATCCCAAGGGCAAGGCGGTACGGCGGCTGGCGTCGATGTCAGGGGGGGAGAAATCGCTCACCGCCCTCAGCTTCCTGTTCGCCCTGCAGCGCTTCCGGCCCTCACCCTTCTATGCCCTCGATGAGGTCGACAGCTTCCTCGACGGCGTCAACGTGGAAAGATTGGCGGGGCTGATCGCCAGCCAGGCCGACGACGCTCAGTTCGTGGTGGTGAGTCACCGTCGACCCATGATCGCCGCGGCCACCCGCACCATCGGCGTCACCCAGGCCCGCGGCGCCCACACCCAGGTGGTCGGTTTGCCGCCGGCGGCCTGATTGGGCCAGGTAAGCCACAATGCATCGACTGGGCCTTCGGACTTGACCTCCACGCCTCCCCCCACCGCCGATTCCGCCGCCGTCCCCAGCGACCGCCTCTGGCTGCGCTCCGAGCTGATGGGCACCCAGGTGATCACCCGCGACACCGGCAGGCGCCTCGGCGTGGTGGGCGAGGTGGTGGTCGACATCGACCGGCGCGAGGTGGTGGCCCTTGGGCTGCGCGACAATCCCCTCACCCGCTTCCTGCCGGGCCTGCCCCGCTGGATGCCGCTCGAGCGCATCCGCCAGGTGGGCGATGTGATCCTGGTGGATTCGGCCGATTCTCTGGCCGAAAGCTTCAACGCGGAGCGTTACAGCAGGGTGATCAACTGCCAGGTGGTCACCGAATCGGGCGAGCAGCTCGGCCGGGTGCTCGGCTTCAGTTTCGACATCGAGACGGGGGAGCTCACCACCCTGGTGATGGGCCGCTTCGGCGTTCCCCTGCTGGGCGAGGGGGTGCTGAGCACCTGGGAGCTACCGGTGATCGAGATCGTGAGCAGCGGCACCGACCGAATCATCGTGTACGAAGGCGCTGAGGAGAAGCTGCGCCAGCTCGGCACCGGCATCCTCGAGAAGCTGGGCATCGGCGGCAGCAGCTGGGAGCAGGAGGAACGGGCCCGTTTCGGAGGCAGCATGGTGCCGGCTGAAAACCAGCTCCCCGCCGGCCAGCCCAGCGCGGTCGAGCAGCGCCGCCTCGAACCCTCCACCGCCCGCGCCCTCTCGACCGAAAGCGAGCTCGACTACGTCGAACTGGAAGAGCGCCGGGAGCGCGAGCCGCTGCGCCGCCGCCGCTACCTCGACGACGACCTCGAGCCGCGACGGGGCGGCTGGGAGGGCGAGCAGCGTGAAGACCTCTACGAAGCGCCGCCCTACCGGGACGAGCGCATGCCCCAGGAGCCGGAGCGAAGCGAGCGGGAGCCGATCGAATTGCGCCCGCGGCGTCGCACGGAACGCCCCCCGGAGCCCCGTGCTGCCGAACCCAGCCCCCGTCAACAACTGATCGACGTCGAACCCGAGGTGATCGACGATCCCTGGTGAGGTGCCGGCGCACCGCAGGGCACCCCGGCTCGAAACTCAGCGCGACTCGAAGCTCAACGACGCCGAATTCACGCAGTAGCGCTGACCGGTGGG
>JBIIJS010000145.1:0-7113 GCA_044233605.1 Cyanobium sp.
CGGGCTCTGGACATCCACCGCGTCATGCCACCAGACGTCACGGCCCGGAGTGATGGCGCAGGTGTCTCCGGTGCCATCACCGCTCTGCGAGGAGATCCGGCGCACCACCAGCACGTTGCGCACCGTGGGGGCGCCTCCGTTGCCCGCCAGTGCTTCATCCACGGCAGGCTTGAGCTTCACCGCCCTGTCCTTTCGATAACCGCCATCGGCAGTGATCACCAGCTTCGCCTCGCCGTCGATCAGCCGGTCGCGCAGGGCATCTGCCGAGAAGCCGCCGAACACCACCGAGTGGGGGGCGCCGATGCGGGCGCAGGCCAGCATGGCGATCGCTGCCTCCGGAACCATCGGCATGTAAAGGGCCACCAAATCCCCCTTGCCGATGCCAAGAGCCTTCAGCGCGTTGGCGGCCTTACCCACCTCTGCGTGCAGCTGGCGGTAGGTGAAGGTGCGCGTGTCGCCGGGCTCCCCCTCCCAGATCAGGGCCGTCTTTTCAGCGCGGGGGCCATCGAGGTGGCGATCCAGACAGTTGTAGCTGAGGTTGGTGGTGCCTCCCTCAAACCAGCGGGCAAAGGGTGGATGGCTCCAGTCGAGCACTGTGTGGAAAGGCTCGAACCAGTGCAGCTCGCTGCGGGCCAGTTCGGACCAGAAGGCATCGGGATCGGCCTCGGCGCGCGCCACCAGCTCGCGATAGGCCGCCATCGAGCCGATGCGGGCCCGTGCGGCGATCTCGGCCGGCGGCTCGAATGTGCGCGCTTCCTGCAGCACGGATTCGATCGTGGGCTGGCTCATGGCGGGAGGTGGAGCAGGCTGGGAGCGTAACCGTCCGTACCGACCCATGCCCGCCTGGCTCACGATCCTGCTGGTGATGGTGGGCGTCGTGGCGCTGTTCAGCCCCGGCCGCGACGACTGGGGCTGGTTCATGCGGCTGCGCCGGCCCACCTGGCTCACGTTCGAGCGCTGGATCCCCGTGATCTGGAGCCTGATCTACGCCTGCTTCTACGCCTCTGCGCTGCTGAGCTGGAACGCGGCAGGGGGCTGGGGGTTGATGGCCGGGTACCTGCTGCTGCTCCTGCTGGTGCAGAGCTACACCTGGCTGATCTGCCGCACCCGCCGCCTGGCCAGCGGCACCGCCATCGGCTTCGCCGGCTGGATGTGGGGGGTGACGCTCAGCATTGCCGTCGCCGCCGTGGCAACGCCGGCCGCCCTGCTGCTGGTGCCCTTTCTGCTGTGGAGCCCGGTGGGCACCTTCGTGACCTGGCGTATGCAGCGCCTCAATCGCTGAACATGGTTCCGGCAGAACTGCAACGGGATCAGTTCCAGGCAGCCATCAAGGCGCGCAGCACGGCCGGCGACACCGCCGCTTCATCCCTGAAAACGCCGTTGAGGCTGCAGGGTGTGCAGCTTGGTACCGTTCTTCGATGTGCATCACCCGCCGTTCGCCGTCGCTCAGACGGATGCGCTCCACCGGCACATCATCCACCCAGCGATAGGCATAGGGTCCCTGGAAGGAGTAGTGATCCATCGGCTCAAGGGCGATGATCTCCAGCCTGCCTCACGGCCGTTCCCAGCCTGAGGCAGGCTGGGAACCATGTGCCGCCCAGCCGCCTGCCTGTTTGATCTCGATGGCCTGCTGCTCGACACCGAGCCCCTGCACGGCCAGGCCTGGCGCCAGGCGGCTGCGGTCTTTGAGCTTCAGCTGGGTGACGACTGCCTGATGCAGCTGCGCGGTCGGCGGCGCCAGGACAACAGCGAACAGGTGCGGCGCTGGATCGCCGCTGAGGGGCGCCGGCCACCCAGCAACGAGCAACTGCTGGCCGTGCAGCAGCCGATCGCCCGCCAGCTGCTGGCCCGGGCAGCAGCCATGCCCGGGGCACAGCAGCTTGTGGAACGCTGCAACGAGCTTGGTGTGGCCATGGCCCTGGTCACCAGCAGCAGCCGCGCATCGCTGGCTCTCAAGAGTGCCCCCCACCCCTGGCTCGGCGCGATCGGCGTGCGGGTGCTGGGCGATGATCCCCAACTTGTTGCTGGAAAGCCCGCCCCTGATCCCTTCCTGCTGGCCGCACACCGCCTGGGGGTGAAGCCGCAGCAGTGCTGGGCCTTCGAGGATTCACCGGCGGGCGCCCGCTCGGCGGCGGCGGCAGGTTGCCAGGTGCATGTGCTGGTGCCCCCGAGCCTCGCGCCCAGGGAACTGGCGGTTCTCTATGAACCACACTGGAATTTTCTCAAGAGCCTTGACCAGGTAAGACTCGACTGACGCCGATGCTCAATAGAGGCGGCTTAGCACGAAGTCGGGGAGGGCCCGCAGGGCGCTGCGAGGTTCTGACGGTGGCAGCCAGTCGAGGGAACTGTGGGCTTCACGGGCGAAACCCTCAGCCAGCAGGCGGGCCCGGGGAATCGCCTCACAGCCGCGCACCAGCTCCAGGGCCTGTTCCAGATCGCCGTCCTGGCTGAATTCACGCTCGATCAGGCCGGCCAGGGCTGGCCGTTCCTCGAGGGCGTAGAGGGCCGGAGCGGTGAGATAACCCGAGGCAAGGTCGCTGGCCGCCGGCTTGCCCAGCTGCTGATCGCTGCCGGTGAAGTCGAGGATGTCGTCGACCACCTGGAAGGCCAGACCAAGCTGGCGGCCGAAGCGCTGCAGGCTCTCCAGCCGTTCGGTGGGCAGCCCTGTGAGCACACCAGCAGCACGGGCGCTGTTGGCGATCAGTGAAGCCGTTTTGCAGTAGCTCTTTTCGAGATAAGTCTCGAAGCTCTGGCCGGTGTCGTAGCGGAACAGCCCCTGCTTCACCTCGCCATCTGCCAGATCCATGATCACCCGGCTGAGCAGCTTCACCACCTCCAGGTCGTCGAGGTTGGCCAGATGCCAGCTGGCCTGGGCAAACAGGAAATCACCAGCCAGCACAGCGACGCGGTGATTGAAACGGCTGTGCACCGTGGCCACGCCGCGACGGGTGGCCGCTTCGTCGACCACATCGTCGTGCACCAGCGAGGCGGTGTGGATCATCTCGGTGATCTCCGCCAGGCGGCGGTGGCGGGCGCTGAGGCTGCCGTCCGCCGAGATGGCACGGGAAATCAGCAGCACAATGCCGGGACGAAGCCGCTTGCCACCGGCAGCGAACAGATGTTCGGCCGCAGCCTGAAGAATCGGATGGCCGGCGCCGATAAGAGAGCGGAGATCGGCCAGCAGCGCGTCGAGATCGGCCTCAACCGGCTGAAGCAGCTCTGCGACCGTCGTCACGACACCTCCCTGATGGCCGCGATCCTAGAAGGGCTCTGGGGCTCAGTGCCGGGGCCGGACGGCGGAACCTTCCAGGTGCTTACCCCTGGCATCCCAGAGAACCGAAACGCTGCCGACCTGGAGGCCGATCAGACGCCGCGCATCGGAGTCGAAGCGGGCCGCCGCATCGGTGGTGAGAAAACGGTGCTCGCCTGCCCGGGTCGCTGGAGCCTCAATCCGGTAGTGGTGCAGCAGCGAAGCGAGGTGGCGGGCCACAGCCGGTGCCGGATCGATCACCTGCACCGCCGGACCTACGAGGCGGCGGATCGTCTCGATCACGAAGGGGTAATGGGTGCAGCCGAGCACGATCGTGTCCGCCCCTGCAGCCAGCATCGGATCAAGAAAGCCTCTCAGCAGCTGTTCGGTGGCGGGGCCTGCCAGCTCACCGGCTTCCACCCGATCGGCCAGACCCAGGCAGACCTGCTCCACCACCCTCACGCTGGTGGCATGGCGTCCCACGGTGGCGCGATAGAGGCGGCCCTGGAAGGTGGCCGGGGTGGCCATCACACCCACCACGCCGCTGTGGGTGCAGGCCACCGCCGGCTTCACGGCGGGCTCCAGACCGAGCAGCAGGGTGCCGGGGAAGCATTCGCGCAGGTGGTGCAGAGCCACAGCGGAGGCGGTGTTGCAGGCCACGATGATCGCCTTGCAGCCGGCTTCCACCAGGCAGCCGCAGATCGCCTCGCAGTAGTGGCGGATCTCCTGGGGCTGACGGCCTCCGTAGGGCACATGGGCCCGATCGGCGAAGTAGATGGTGGATTCGGCCGGCAGCTGGCGCACGATTTCGCGCCAGACGCTGAGCCCACCGAGGCCGGAATCGAACAGGCCGATCGGCGCAGTCGCATCAAGCCGACCCGAAAGGGAACCGATGGAGGGCGGTGGGCGATCCGGAGAGGGGCTCATCTGCCGCCGCTCATGTGCCGCCAAGGTAGTTGAGGATCCCTGCCGAGATCGCCAGGGCCAGGCGACGGCGGTACTCCGCATCCGCCAGCCGCGGCGCATCGATCTCACCGGTGACGAAGCCCATCTCCACCAGGGCCGAAGGCATCACCGTGCGGCGGATCACGAAGAAGCGTCCGGGGCGGGCGCCGCGGTCGGGGGTGCCCGGGGAGACTGCTACCAGCTCCTGCTGGATCACCTGGGCAAGCAAGCGGGAGCGGCCGCCTTCAAAGAAGAAGGTCTCGATCCCGTTCACATCCGGCCGGTCCATGCTCAGGGCGTTGGCATGCACGCTTACAAAGACGTCGGCGCCGCTGCGATTGGCCAGCGCCACCCGGGGCGGCAGGTCGATGTCGACTTCGCTGGTGCGCGTCAGCAGCACCTGCACACCGCGGGCCTGCAGCAGGCGCGCCACCTGCAGCGACACATCCAGCACCACGTCGGTCTCGCGCAGACCACCGATGCCCACGGCACCGGGATCGGGCCCGCCATGGCCGGGGTCGATCACCACCCGGAAGCGGCCGCGCGGCACCTCCGGCAGACCATCGGCAGAGAGGGGGCGGCTGGAGGTGGAGAACCCCGGGCCGGCGCCGGCCCGGGGAGAGGGCACACGGCTGGTGAAGCGGGGGGGCGCATTGAGATCCCCCTCTCCCACCGTCAACAGGCTGCCGGGCCTGACACCGCTCAGCTCCATGCGCCAGCGATCGCGGGCGGTGCCGACCAGGCGCAGCTGGCGCGGATCCAGACGTGTGCCCGGCAGGAATTCGAGCACCAGCCGGGTGGTGGAGGCATCAGGCCTGCCGATCCGCACCTCCCGCAAAACGCCGCCGGCGGGAACCGTGCGGGTGCGCATCGGTGCGCCGGGCAGGTCGATCCAGACCCTGGGTCCGCGGCCACCACTGCCTTCCTCGAAGAAGGCCTGGGCAGGCACCCCGGGGGAGGTGCGGAGCTCCAGCACTCCCTCACGGCTCACGCGCCAGGCAGAGAGGGTACTGCTCGCCCAGGCAGGCAGGGCGGCGGGCAGCAGAAGGAGCCCCAGCAGGGTGCTGCGCAGGCCATGCCGCAGCCAGCCACCGAACCGCCCTCGCCTGCTCATCAGGGTCGTCAGAACAGCGCCGGCCGGCGGTGCTGCAGGCTGGGCATCTGGGCTCGCACCCGACTGCCATGGCCGGGATCCACCGGTGCCACGGCCATGCCCGGTGCCGCACCAGCATCGGCGAGCACTGTTCCCCAGGGGTCGATCACCAGAGCGTGACCATGGGTCTGGCGACGGCCGTAGTGCAGACCGGTCTGGGCAGGGGCGATCACGTAGGCCGTGTTCTCGATTGCGCGCGACTGCAGCAGCACCTGCCAGTGATCCTTGCCGGTGTAGGCGGTGAAGGCCGCCGGCACAAACAGAAGCTCGGCACCGGCGCCAGCCAGATGGCGATAGAGCTCTGGAAAACGCACGTCGTAACAGATCGACAGACCGATGCGGCAGAGACCTGGCACATCCACCACCGGCGGCAGCTCGGTGCCGGGGCGCACTGTGGCGGATTCCCGGTAGGTGATGCCGTCGGGGATGTCGACATCAAACAGATGGATCTTGTCGTAGCGGGCCAGCAGCACCCCTTCGGGACTGACCAGCTCTGCGCGGTTGTAGGTCTGACCTTCACCGGCGGGCACAGGGAAACCACCACCGAGAAGGGTCACCTGATAACGGCGAGCCATCGTGACAAGAAAGCGGCTGCAGCGCTCGGCAAGGGCGGGCGCCAGAGCGAGACGCACCTCGTCGTCACCCATGAAAACAAAGTTTTCGGGCAGGCCAACCAGCTCGGCCCCGCGCCGGGCCGCCATCTCGATCTGCTCCTCGGCCGCCGCGAGGTTGGCATCCGGATCGGAGGTGCTGGTGAGTTGCAGGGCCGCTGCCAGAAAACTGCTCACCTTCGATGCGGCCGGTTCGGGCGAACTTTACGGGAGGGTTCCGACGCGACAAGTCCGCCTGGAGTCGGCGGACGCGCTGGCGCAACTCAGCTGGCCCGCAACACGCCTGGTTCCGCCTGGCAGGGAACGATGGCGAGGCTGTCGACGGCGGCGCAGCAGACAAAGTCGGCGTCGTGATTGCCCAGGCCGATCAGCCGCTGGCCGTGACTGGCCGCCCGAAGGCAGGTTTCGGTGTCGTGGTGCCACTGTTGCCACAGCGCCAAGGCCGCCAGCATCTCGTCATTGGCGAAGCTGACGCCCATGTGGGGCGCCACCGCCACCTCCATGGCCGCGGAGGCCACGGCCCCGGCCGCCAGGCTGTCCTCCAGCGAGTAGTCGCCCTCCCAGCCACTTCCCACGATCCACGCCTCACGGCAGCCCCGCTCCACCAGCCGTCGGGCGACGGCGGTGCGGTTCGGCAGGCAGGCGGTGAGCAGCAGGGGCACCTGCCGCACGGCCGCCAGGGAGCGGGTGCCGTTGGTGGTGCTCATGAAGATGCGCTTGCCTGCCACCACATCCGGCGTGACCGCAAGGGGGGAGTTGCCCAGGTCGTAGCCCTCCACGCGGCTGCCGCCGCGCTCACCGGCCCGCAGCGTGTTCTCAGAGGGCCAGACAGCGGCGGCGGCCTCCAGCTCGGACAGGTCGGCAAAGGCCTGGATCGCCTCGGCGCCGTTCTGCAGCGACCAGGCGATCGTGGTGGTGGCCCGCAGCACATCGATCACCACGGCCGCGTCCGGGCCTCCGTCGGCCGGCGGGACAACGGGCGGAACAGCCTCGGAGGTGTGGAAATAGGCGATCCGCATGCGGGCCCAGAGCAGAGACTTCCACTGTGTCACCGCCCGCCACCGGAGGGCGATGCGCCAAAGTGAACGCCCCGCCACCGTTTCCTTGATCGGCGAGAAGGCCCCGCGCAGCCGCGATCTGCGGGGATACCTGCG
>JBIIJS010000008.1:0-25862 GCA_044233605.1 Cyanobium sp.
CTGCTGGATCCCAGCGGCGGTCAGCCGATCGCCCGTGCGCCGATCCGCTCGATTGATCCCGCCATCAACACCGGCACCCAGGTGCTGCTCGCAAAGGCCGAGCTGGCCAATCCCGATGGGCGGCTGCGCAACGGTCTGCGCAGCCGCACCCGCCTGATCCTCGATAAGCGCCGCCAGCCGGCGGTACCGTTCGCCGCGGTGACCCAGATCTCCGGGCAGAGTTTCGTCTTCCGGGTTGGCAGCCTGCAGGAGCTGGAGAGTCGCCCCGGTCGCAGCGATCTCGCCAGGCTGCGCAGGCTGGCGCCGGGTACCCGCTTTGCCCTGCAGACGCCGGTGCAGCTGGGCGCGCTGCAGAACGGTCGCTATCCGGTGCTGCGCGGTCTGGAGCCAGGCGCCGAGGTGATCACCTCGAATCTGCTCAATCTGCGCCACGGCACCCCGGTGGAGCCTGGATCGGGCTGATCAGCCTGCCGCGCCGGAATCGGCGGCTTCGAAGGCCGCCACCGCGGAGGGCAGGGTGGGAAAGAAGCGCTGCTGCCCCAGCAGCGGCACGATGCGAGTGCGCAGCAGCTGCTGCTGCAGATCCTGTTTGACGCGGGCCATCGCCACCACAATGCCGCGCTGCTGCAGCTCCTCCACCAGCTGCTCAAGCCGCCCGGCGGCGGTGGCATCGATCTCGATGATCGCCTCCGCGTTGATGACCACCCAGCGCACCGGCACCGTTTCGGCCTCCACCGCCTCAAGCACCCGCCGGTGGAAGTGGTCGGCATTGGCGAAGCACAGGGGTGCGTCGTAGCGGAACAGCAGCAACCCTGGCCGGGTGTGGGCTCCCGGCCAGTCGTTCACATCGTGGAGTCCGGCAAGGTTGGGCACCTCGCCCATCACCGCATCGTGGGGCCGTGCGATACGGGTGAACAGATCGATCACCGACAGGGCCACCGCCACCGCCACGCCCAGCAGGATGTCGGTGAGCAGCACACCGGCCGTGGTGATCAGGGCCAGCCGGCATTCGCTGGGCCGGAAGTGCCACAGGCTGCGGAAGGCCGACCGATCGATCAGTTGCAGGGCCGCGTAGATCACGATCGCCCCGAGGGCCGCCAGGGGGAACCGCGCCAACAGCGGCCGCAGCCAAAGCAGCACCGCCAGCACTGCCGCCAGTGCCACCAGGGAGAAGCGCTGGGAGCGGCTGCCGAGGGCATCGCCCAGGGCGGTGCGGCTGCCGCTGCTGCTTACCGGAAAGCCGTGGCTCAGGCCGTTGCCGAGATTGATCAGGCCCAGCGCCAGCAGCTCGCGGTCGGCATCGATGCGGTAGCCACGCCGCTCGGCGAAGCCCCGGGCGGTGAGCATGTTGTCGGAGTAGCCCACCAGGGCGATGCCCAGTGCCGCCGGGATCAATGCCCTCAGCTGTGACAGCGGCACCGCACCGGGCCAGGCCAGGCCGGGCAGGCCGGCGGGGATAACACCGATCACCGCCACGCCCCGTTCCTGCAGGCCCAGCACCTCCACGGCCAGGGTGGCCAGCAGCACTGCCAGCAGCGGGGCGGGCAGCCGCGGCACATATCGCTGCAGCAGCAGTAGGAACAGCAGCACCGCCAGGGCCAGCACCAGGGTGGCTGGATGAATGTCCCCGGACAGTCGCAGCAGGGCCAGCAGCCGGAGGGCAAGGGAGCCGTCCGGCAGCTCGAGGCCGCAGATGCGGCCGATCTGGTCGCCGATCATGATCAGTGCCACCCCTGCCAGGTAGCCCACCATCACCGGTCGGGAGAGCAGTGCGGCCAGAAACCCCAGGCGAGCCCAGGCGCCCAGGCAGCAAAGCAGACCCACCAGCAGGGCCAGCAGGCTGCTGAGGGCAGCGGCACTGGCGGCGTCACCGGCAGCCAGCGGGCTGATCGCCGCGGCGGTCATCACCGCGGTGGTGGATTCGGGGCCCACGGAGAGCTGGGGCGAAGAACCCAGCGCGGCATAGAGGAGCAGGGGTGGCAGCACGGCCCAGAGGCCCTGGATCGGCGCTAAACCCGCCAGCTCGCCGTAGGCCAGGCACTGGGGGATCAGGTAGGCGGCCACCGTGAGGCCGGCCAGCAGGTCGCCCCCCCGGCGTGGCGCTCCGGTGATCACGCTCAGGTGATCACGGTGGGCCGCTCCATGCCGGTGCGGCTGCGGATCTCCGCCAGTTCGTCGATGGCGCGGATCATGCTGCCCAGGGCCTGCTGGGGATTCTGGTGCAGGTCGCCGCTGCACGGAACGTAGCTCTCGAGATAGACGCGCAGGGTGGCGCCCTGGGTGCCGGTGCCCGACAGGCGCAGTACCACCCTGCTGCCGTCCTCGAGCAGTACGCGCAGGCCCTGGCCGCGGCTCACCGAGCCATCCACAGGGTCGGTGTAGCCGAAATCGTCAGCGGCGCTGATCAGGCGTCCAGCGAAGCTTCGGCCGACCAGGGACGGCAACATCCCCTTCACCCGGTCGTAGAGGCTGTGAGCGGCGTCGCTGGCGATCGCCTCGTAGTCGTGTCGGGAGTAGTAGTGGCGCCCGTAGGTGGCCCAATGGCTGTCCATCACCCGGCTCACCGGCTCGCCGCGCACCGCCAGGATCTGCAGCCAGAACAGCACCGCCCAGAGGCCGTCCTTCTCACGGATGTGGTTGCTGCCGGTGCCGAAGCTCTCCTCGCCGCAGAGGGTGATGCGGCCGGCATCGAGCAGGTTGCCGAAGAACTTCCAGCCGGTGGGCGTCTCGAAGCAGGCAATCCCCAGGGCCTTCGCCACCACATCGGCGGCGGCACTGGTGGGCATCGAGCGGGCCACTCCGGCCAGGCCGTCAGCGTAGCCAGGCGCCAGCGTGGCGTTGGCGGTGAGCACCGCCAGGCTGTCGCTTGGGTTCACGAAGCAGCCTCGACCCAGGATCATGTTGCGGTCGCCGTCGCCATCGCAGGCGGCGCCGAAGTCGAAGCGATCGCCCTGCAGCAGCAGCTCGGCCAGCTCGTGGGCATAGGTGAGGTTGGGGTCGGGATGGCCGCCGCCGAAGTCTTCCAGCGGCACGCCGTTGCGCACCGTGCCGGCCGGCGCCCCGAGCAGCTGCTCGAAGATGCGGTGGGCGTAGGGGCCGGTGACCGCGTGCATGGCGTCGAAGGCCAGGCGGAAATCACCGCGCAGCAGCTCGCCGATGCGTTCGAAGTCGAACAGCTGCTGCATCAGGGCTACATAGTTGTCGACCCCGTCGATCACCAGCAGCTCCATCGAGCCGAGCCTGTGCTGGCCGGGTGTGTCGAGCGATGGCGCCTCGGCATCGAGGATGCGGTAGCCGTCGAGCTCAAGGGTGGCGGCGTGGATGGCGTCGGTCACCGATTCGGGGGCCGGGCCGCCGTTCGCGCCGTTGATCTTCACGCCGAAGTCACCATCGAGGCCGCCGGGGTTGTGGCTGGCAGAAAGGATGATGCCGGCAGCGGCGGCATGACGGCGGATCAGATGGGAGGCGGCAGGGGTGGAGAGGATGCCGCCGGTTGTGGTGATCAGCCGGGCAACGCCGTGGGCCGCCGCCATCCGGGCGATCACGCCGATCGCCTCGCGGTTGCCGAAGCGTCCGTCGCCGCCTACCACCAGGGTGCCGCCCTCGATCCCGGGCACCACGCGCAGGGAGGACTCGATGAAGCTTTCGAGGTAATGGGGGGTCTGGAACTGGCGGCTGCTCTTGCGTAGCCCCGAGGTGCCGGGCTTCTGATCCTGGAAGGGCTCGGCTAGGGCGACCCGACGCACCTCGCCGGAGAGGGGACTGCCGCTGGAAACGCTGCTGCTCATCGGCTCGGCCCGTCGCCGGGCTGCGGGGCGGCCCCAAGTTAGCCCTGGGGTCGCACCTGAGATCCCTTGTGGCTGATTCCGGTGTTTTGGCCGTTAGCGTTGCCGGATGGCAAAAAGCATGGGTTTTCGCAACGGTTCAATCCTCTCGGCCGCCCTCGCTGTCGCTGGGGCGGTGTGGCTGCCCCAACCGGCCGGTGCCGCTCCCCCGCCCCATGCCGAGGTGGTGGCGAACACCGGCAGTGCCGCCCGTGCCGTGCTGGATCGGGCAGGGGCCGAGAGCTGCCTGCGCGGCAAGCTCACCAACGCCCTGCTGGGCCTCTCCAGCAGCTGCGAGCGCGAGGGTCGCCACGATGCTCTCTGCGCCCTGGCCGACCGGGCCGCCGTGGTCACACCGATGACCCTGGCCTTCATGGATGACACCTCCCGGGCGCTGCTGCAGCTGATCGGGCAGCCTGCTGACCCTCCCTAGCGGCCGCTGGCCATCACGCCCGGTGGCACGGCCTGGTTCAGCGTCCGTCGCCGCCCGTGCCGAAGCCGAAGCCACCTGCTCCCGGGGGTTTCTGCTCGCCGGCCGGCGGCTGGGGCTGGGATCTCATCTGCTGCCGGCAGAACACGGTGACGTCGCGGGCGCTTGCATCGATCGCCTCGCGGCGTTCCGGCGAATTGGCCGGAGCGACGGTTGCCTTCTGGCGGATGTCCCACAGCACATCCTTGCAGCGGCCACTAAGGCGCGGGTGATCGAGCAGTGGATCCGCCATGGCGCGGGCCCGATCGCAGGGGGCGCTGCTGTTCTCCCGTGAGCAGTCGAGGCTCGTGAGTTGCAGGCTGCGGAAAGTGGAGGCGGGGGGGAAGGGCGGGTCGGCGGAGGCGGCCCGCAGGTCACAGGCGGCGGCCAGCAGGGCTGCCAGAGTGAGAGCGAGGGGCCCCGGGGCGCTTAGGCGCCGTACCGTTCTTGCCGGCAGGTTTTCAGGCATGCCGGTGCTGCGCAGAAGGCATAATCCGCGCGCTGGCGAGGGGGGCATGGTGGCCTGATCCATCCCTTCATCATGGCGGCTCCAGGGGGGCGATGCCCTGCCGCAGGATCCGCTGCTCCGAGCGCCAGCGCTTCGCCAGCAACGGTCCGCTCAGCGGGGCCGTACCGGCCAGCAGGGCCCGCAGCAGGTGGTTGTGGCGAAGCAGTGTGCCGCGTTGCGCTTCCTGGGCCTGGAGGGCCTGCACGGCCCGCAGCTCTGGCAGGCGCTGGGCCTCGATCCTTTTCAGGGCAGCTGTCACGGCCGCGGACCGCCCCACAGTGGCCAGCAGCGGTGCCAGTTGGTCGGCGGCCACGACCGCATCCCGCAGGGCCATGTTCAACCCCTGAGCCCGCACCGGACTCATCGGATGGGCGGCGTCCCCTAGCAGCAGCAGACCGGGCCGGTGCCAGCACGGCGCCAGACCCACCCGCACCGGTAGCCGCACCGGTCCCCGCACGGCTTCTGGCGGAAGCTGCCCCAGCAGTTCCGCCAGGGGGGCGGGAGCGAGGGCTGCCCAGCGCCGCGGCCAGCTTGCCGTTCCCTGCTCCGCCTTCGTGGGGTTGCCCATCTCGCTGCCGGCCGCTTCGATCACCCAGCCCAGCTGCACACCACCGTCGGCGCGACGGAACAGGGCGCAGCTGCCGTCTCGCCCCACCAGGGTGACGAAGCGATCGTTGAGCCAGGCGCCGATCCGCCCGCCGGCAGCTTGTGGCAGCCGGAACCAGAGCACGTCGATGTCACTGGCGCCCGTCTCCAGGGGCAGGTCCGCCCGCTGGCGCAGCAACGAATCGCGCCCGTCGCATGCCACCACCAGCTCGGTCGCCAGCCTCTGGCCATCGCTCAGCTGCACGCCGCAGATGGTGCCCTGCCGCTCCTCCAGGCTGATGATCGAACGCCCCTCCAGCAGACGTACCTGCGGATGCTCGGCCAGTTGGGCCAGCAGATGGCGTAGCAGCGCTCCCGGCTCGATCAGCGTGCAGGGCCAGCGACTGCCCATCGGTTCGGACACCGTGAACAGCTCCCGCCGGTCGAGCACGAAACTCCAGCCCCGCAGCGGCCGCTGAGGAATCCCCTCCGGCAGGGGCCAGAGCCCCATCGCCGCCAGGGCGTCCACTCCGCTGGGCATCAGGCCCTGGCCACGGAACTGACGATCGAAGCGGCGGCTTCCCTCCACCAGGGTCACGGCAATTCCCGCCCGGGCCAGCAACCAGGCCAGGCAGGCTCCAGCCGGACCGGCCCCGGCGATCAGCAGCGAGGACCCTGCCCCGCGCAGTGGATTGCCGGCAGTCGGTTCAGGTGAAGGAGTTGTAATTGCGGTCGGCCTCCGGCACCGAGGCGTCGACACCCAGAAGTTTGTGCTTCTTGTCGAGCAGGTAATCAACCAGCTCCTGCTGCACCGTCAGCAGCTCGCCAGTGCAGCCGCGGAAGGCGGCGCGATGGCGGATCTCGTCGTGGCGGGTGTGCAGATCCCGGAGCATCAGGTTGATCGCATCCAGCCGGGGGGAATGGATGCGGGAGGAGGGCACCGGATCGGAGAGCACCGGATCCATGGATGGCTGCGTAAATTTCATTGAAGCCTAGCCCTGGCCTTCACGCCCGCCCGCTGGCGACCGCTGCCGCAGAGGTCGCCGCGGCGCTGCAGCTTGCGTTGCAGCCGCGCCGTCACCCCCAGTTCGGCGCCGCGCCACATCCGGTCCATCTCCGCCTCGAAGTGGCGTGCCAGCAAAGGTGAATCGATGCGGATCAGGGTCTCATCGTTCTGATGTGCGGCACTGGGGCTCCAGTTGAAGCTGCCGCTGATCACCCGTCGTCCGTCGAGTACGGCGAACTTGTGGTGCAGCTTGTCGCCGCCTGCCAGCTGGGGGGTGCCCACCCCCTCGAGGGGGCGACTCCAGGGTCGGTTGTCGGCTTCGATGCGGCAGTGATGGTCGGCCATTGAGATCCCCAGCAGGTCGAGCACCTCGCTGAACGAGCGGTTGGCGAAGCCCGGATCCGCCAGCAGACGGATCCGCACACCCCGGGCGTGCAGCAGGCGCAGGGCATCGGCGAGATTCTGGCCGGAGAACACGAACAGGCTCAGATCAAGGCTGCGGCGCGCGCTGGCCAGCTGGCTCTCCAGCCAGGCCAGGCCGTGCTCGTGGTCACTGCGCCGATGGGGGGCAAACAGCACCTCCACCGTGGTGGTACCGATCCGCACGCGCTGCGCTCTGCCGCCGCCTTTGGAGATGCCGAAGCGGCTGTCCGGCGCACCGCCCGGTCCGTCTCCCCACATGCGCGCGAATTCGTGGCGGAACAGGGTCGCCAGCGCCGCGCTCTCGAAGTGCAGCAGATGGTTGACATTGCCGCGGCTGCGCCCGTCATCGGCGTCGCCGTGCACACAGGAGGGGCTGAAGTTGGCCGAACCTGTTACCACCACCCGGCCATCGGCCACCAGAAACTTGTGGTGCATCAGGCCGCTGCCACGGCTGCCATCGGCGGTGTCATCGATCAGGGGAACCCCACCCCGCAGCAGGATGTCGACGGCATCGCCCTGGCCGAGGGTGCGCAGCTGCTCCACTCGCTGGCGCTGGTGCGGATTGAGATCAGCCGGATGCAGCCGGCTCCAGGGAGCTGAGTAGCCGTTCTCCAGCACCACCGCTACCCGCACGCCCCGCCGGTGCGCCGCCACGAGGGCCTGGGCCACCCGGCTCAGGGAAAGTTCCTGCACGGCCACCAGCACCTCCCGCCGGGCTGCAGCGATGCTCTCCAGCAGCATGGCCTCCAGGTCGTCGCCCTGGCGCCACCGGCCGCTCACCGGACTGCGGTAGCGGACTTCGCCGCGGTGGTTGAAGGCCACGCGGATGCCCGGGGGCAATGGCAGCGCTGGTGCCCCAGGGCCGCTGAGGCCTGCCGTGGCCATGCCGCAGCCCTGCAGCGCCAGGGCGAGAAGGAGGACGCGGAGCATCGGGGCTCAGGCCGCGGTAGTGGGCCGCTTCAGCCTTCCCCAGGGCGGACGGCGGCCAGGCGAAGGGGGAGCGTTGAGGGGCTGGGGTGCTCGATCGCATCGCGACAGAGCTCTCGCTCCAGCATGCGGATACGGCTCTCGCGCAGGCAGAACTTGCAGCCGCCGGTGGTTTGCAGATGCTTCTCGGGAGTGATCGAGATCTCCTTCACCGGATGCAGGCTGCAGCGGATCCGAATCGGAGTTTTATAGCTTTTGTAGACGATCCCTTCATAGAGGTAGCGATCGCCGAAGCGTGCCCTGGCTCGTGCCAGGAACACCTCCTTGCTGATCGGACTGCCCATGGTGCGCTGAGGGTTGCCTCGGCTGGTCCGAGGCTTTGTGGTGCCTGGAGGGTAGGCCGGCGGCAAGGGGGTGCCTGCTGTGAACAGCAGCTTGCAATCTTTCTTGCTCCCTCTTGGTTCTTGCTTCCTCTTGGCCTTCGCTCAGTCGTGCGAGGGCATTTCGGAGGTGCGCAGCATCGCCACGAACCAGAGCGAGCCAATCACCACGGCCGCCAGCATGCCGGCACTGATGCTCACCTTCAGCATCAGGAGCGGCACCACGGTCGGGAAGGCCAGCGAACCGGCCATAGGGGTTAGGGCTACCAGCAGCTTCTGGGGCCCCCGGCTGTCGGTGACAGCCGGGCCGGGGTGAAGTGTCTCGGCCATCAGAACCATTCCTCCATGGCCTGGCTGGCGGGATTGCTGTTGTCTTCCGGCGTGGTGCGGCGGAACTCGAGGGTGATGTTGCGGCGCTGCTCGCCGTCGGCCGCGACGGCCTCGATGGGATAGAGCTGCTGGCCGTCGCGGAAGGGCACCTGAATGCGGAAGGTGCCTTCGGCGGAGAGGGGCACCTCCTCACCGCCGATGGTGAGGCGTGCGGAGGGATCGGTGGCGCCGTAGACGATCAGCTCGGCATCGGCGACGAGCCAGAAGGAGCGCTGGCGCACGGGCACGCCGCCGGCGCCGGATTCGGTGCGACCGCTGGCCCAGAGGCCGACACCGGAGAGCTGGCCGCCGGCGGCAGCGGCGGTGGTGGCGGAATTGTCGAGTTCATGGAAGGCCTCGGAGCCGCGGCCGAGACGGCGCCAACGGGCTGTGGCGCTCTGGTAGAGGCGCTCGTGCAGTCCGGAGTCGGCAGGCTGCTCGGCTGGAGCTGGAGCGGGGCTCAGGCTGGTGGGAGCGGTGTCGAGGGAGAAGGGAACGAACTGATCGAGGATCTGCTCGCTGGGATGGAGGGCGGGAACGCGGGCGACGGAGGAGAAGGCCAGGGAGATCCAGCCGCCGGCGGCACCCTTGCGGTACCCGAGCTCAACGCGGTAATCGCGATCGGAGAGGGGAACGGGGAGATACCACTCGGTGGCATGACTGTCGACGACAACCTCCTGGAGGGTGTGGGGATGGGCGGAGCCGCCGGGCAGGCCGGTGAGATCGGCGACGCGCAGGCAGAGCTGACTGGCGCCGGCGCTGAGGGCGGCCTGGCGGTCGTCGTCGGAGATCTCCCAGAAGACGTAGGCCCACTGGGGATCGCGGGGCAGGAAGACGACGCGGGTTTCGGCGGAGGGGCGTGGCGCCGGCGCCAGCTCGGCCTCGATCACCTCAAGGCTGCGGCCAGGGTCACCCTGGAGAGTGGTGATCGCCTCAACCAGCTCCTCTTTTGATTTCCGGCTGTAGAGGCTGACGCCGATGTCGCTGGCGATTTGCCGCAGCTGACGCAGGGTCATCACGGCCAGGTTTTGCAGCGACGTTGGACTCACAACTTCAGAATTCATATCGGTTTATTCTGAGTCTGAGCTCCGCTCGCCGGGTGATGAGCCCAGGCGGGGTCAGTGGATGCTGACCCCCCCGGGACGCGGTGCCGGGAGCCGAAGGGCTTCAGCGGCCAATGCTGCGGTACGGCACCTTCGCCAGATAATCCATGCCGGTGTTTCCCTGGGCGGTGCCAACGCCGCGCAGGACCGGGAGGCTGCGCACCCAGGGTAGGTAGTCCTCGGGGAAGCCGCCGCGGCGCTGCTGGGCGCGCTGGGGGAAGGTGCGGGCAGTGCCGGTGTAGACGATCTGGGGGAAGCCGAGGATGCCCCGGTAATACTCGTCGTAGCGGGGGGAGGTGATGTTGAACGGGGTTTCGCCGACCTCGCGGGAACCCACCACCCGGTTGCGGTGGTATGGAACGGTGTCGTAACCGAAGGCGTCGAGGTATTCCTGGGAATCAAGGATGTCGTCGACCATGCCGCGGACGCCGCGGGTCATCAGCACGGCTGACCAGGCGATCTCTTCGGCCTTGCCATGGGTAGGGCGGCCCAGCAGCTTCTCTACAAGGTGGCGGGCCACCTTGTAGTTGTTGTTGAGGTTGTAGAAGCTGCGGGTGAAGGTGTCTGACAGGCAGAGCGAGCGGATGAAATCGCGCACGGTGATCTGACCGTCGCGCAGCTGGCTCTCGAGCGTGCGGTCGCGATCGACCTTGAAGGCGTGGAAGAAGATCTGGCGGTAGGCAGATTCGATCACGAAGTTCTGATCTTCGCGATCCATGGCCTTGTCCATCGACGCGGCCCTGGGATCCTCGTCGGAGCCCACCCGCAGGGGATCCACCCGGGAGTTCTGGGTGATGGGGGCGTAGTTGAGGAGGGGAACAGCCACGCGTGCTTCAGCATCCGTCGGTGGGGATCGTAGAAGTGCACCCCCGGCCCGCTCCTGATGCTTTGGCGAGGGCTCACAGTCCGTAACGTTCAGAACGGACCGGGGGGTTGGTCACCAGCCAAGCGGCGACAGCTCTGCGGCGGCGGTGGGCGCGGCAGCTGCCTGGCCGTCGGCTGGGCTTCCCGTCGGGCCGCCATCGTTATGGATGCGCGTCTCGACGCAGAAGGAGGCGGTGTTGGAGAGCCCCTCCACCGTGCTGGTGCGCAGTCGCACGTCAGGACCAGCGAAGCTGAAGCGCTCCAGGCTGCTCATCGTTTCGTACTCGGTGCTCAGTACCAGGCCGTCGCGCTCGTCCATGGCGAAACGGCCTGCCACCGGTGCGGTCTCGGCATAGCCGCGATCGCGCAGCAACAGGCCCGATCTTCCCCGTTCGTCGATGGGGATCAGGCCGAACACGCTTTCGCCCTCGTGGCCCTCGCCGGCCTTGTCCCAGGCCATCGAGCCGCTCCAGGTCACGCGGCAGCCCCCCACCAGGCCGGCGGGATCGCGGCCGTGCAGGGCGGCGATGGCCTCGAGGCGCGGATCGCCGAGGCTGAGCTCGACCACCTCGATGAACGATCCGCCTGCTTCGGCGCGGCGGTGCAGCAGGTGGTGGCTGCTGCGCTGGGAGCGCCAGCGGCCGCAGCTGAGTCGGAAGAAACTCAGGGCGTCCTCGATCGATGCACTCACGGGTCTGCTGGTGGCAGGGCAACCCCGCCATGATTGCAACCATCCTGTCTGCGCCGCGTTGGCCGCCCTCGCCGCCCTCGCCGCCGCCCTGTGCTGGACGCTGGCCAGCCTGCTCTGGCGGAGCCTGCCCACCTCCTTGTCGGCTGTTCAGCTCAACCTGCTGAAGAACCTGATCGCCACGGCCCTGCAACTGCCGCTTCTGCTGCTGCTGCCCTGGCGCTCGGGCCCTGCCGACGTGATGTTGCTCGCCCTGAGCGGAGCTGTGGGCATCGCCCTCGGCGACAGCTTCTATTTCGCCGCCCTGCGCCGGCTCGGCACCCGCCGTACCCTCACCCTCAACACCGGCGGCCCCGCCGTCACCGCCGTTGCCGGTGTGGCCCTGCTCGCCGAGGTGCCCCGCCCGGAGCAGTGGCTCGGCATCGCTCTGATCAGCCTGGCGGTGCTGCTCGTGGCCCGGCAGCGCCCCCCCGGTCCGGCAGCCGGGGCGACGGCCGATCGGCTCGGGATGCTGCTGGGTCTGGCAGCCCTGCTCTGCGGCGTCAGCGGGGCGTTGCTGGCGCGTGCCGCCCTGGCCGATGGCAGCATCGACCCCCTGCCGGCAGCCACGATCCGGCTGCTGGCCGCGAGCCTCATGCTGCTGCCCCTGCTCCCTGGCCTGCCCCGGCCGGGGCGACGTCCCCGGCCCGCCCGTCGGCGCTGGCTCTGGCTGCTGCTGGCCACCCTGCTCGGCACCAGCGCGGGCATCGTGCTGCAGCAGCGGGCCCTGGCGGGACTTCCCGGTGGACTGGCAGTGGCGTTGCTGTCCACGGCTCCGGTGATCGCCCTTCCCCTGGCTCCCATCGAAGGGGACAGGCCCGGCTGGGGTGGCGTGCTTGCTGCCCTGGCGGCCCTGGTGGGGGTCAGCCTGGTGGTGGGTTGGCCGTGGTGATGCCGCTGACGCGACGGTCGGCTTCGGAGCGGGCCCAGACCACAAGATCGGCCAGCTCCAGGTCCAGCGGTCCGCGGTCCGCGGCGATCCGTTCCAGCTGAACACCCACGCCCAGCATCTGGTCGATGAACGCATCGCGGAAGGCCGGATCGCTGGCGAGGGCGGGCTGGCCGCCCGCCCATCGCTCCAGCGCTGCCCGATCGGGCAGGCCTGAGTTCGTCAGGTCTGCCCCAGGTGTCTGCGCCGCCGCCTGCAGGGTGCGAAGACCATGGGCCAGCAGGCGCATGTGGTGGCGCTCCAGCGCCGGCAGCAGGGTCGATTCCAGTTCGCGCAGTTCGGATTCGCTGATCACCGTGTCTGCCGTTTCAGGTGCTGGACGGGCTGTGCAGCAGCCGGAAGCCGCAGGAGTGGCCCTGCTCGAGCCGCCAGTGCACGCGCTCCACCTCGCACTCGGGGAAGGTGCTGCGGATCAGCTGAAGCTCCTGGTCGCAGACCATCGGGAACTCCATGGCAATGCGCATCACCGAGCAGTGGAATTCGCTGATGATCCAGGCGTCCTCCTGCTCGGGATCGTGCAGAAGTTCGGCCACGAAGCCCTCCTTGCGCCGCAGCTCCACAAGCCGCTCGAGCCGCTGCTGCAGAGGCCCCTCACCGATCCGGCGGCGGTAGACGCCCGCCTTTTGCTCCGCCTGCTCCCGCATCAGGGCCTGCATCTGGTCGGGAGGCAAGCTGGCGGCCATTGAGTGCAGCAGGCCCAGGGCGAAGTCCTCTCCCCCCTGAGGAAAGCGGTCGCGGCCGCATTCGCTGAGCCGCCAGCGATTGCTGGGCCTGCCCGGTCCTTCCGGGGCCGGGCTTGCTTCCACCAACCCGTCTTCCTCGAGGCTGCGCAGATGGCGGCGCGTGGCCTGCACCGACACCATCAGCTGGTTGGCTAATTCGGCGGCAGTGGCCTCACCCAGGCGCAAGAGCAGGGCCAGAGCCAGATCCCTGGTGGCCGCTGGGGTCGCGCTGGCACCCGCGTTCATGCCTCCCCCTGCGGAAGGGAATGGGTCGGAGGGGCGGGAGCTGCTCGTAGCAGGGGCGCGCATGGCACACACCGTTCCGTCCCACGATGCCACGGGCTTCCGGTGATTGGGGGCGGTGGCGGGCGCCGCGGGGCACAATGGCCGCTCTCCACCCACCGGCGGCTTCCCTGCCTTAGGCTCCCATATTAACGAAACACCTGTGTTTCGTTACCCAGCCGCGAGCGACCCTGATCGCGCCCCGGCTCCGATCGCTGCTCGGGCCCGCGAGGGTGGAAGCCGGTCAGATCCTCCCCTCTCCCCGCGTCTCCATGGCTGACACTTCCTCCTCCGCTTCTGCTGCGGGCGCTCCCAAGTCCGACAGCCTTGAGGTGATCCGCAAATTCGCCGAAACCTACGCGCAGCGCACCGGCACCTACTTCTGCAGCGATCCCGGCGTCACGGCCGTGGTGCTGGAAGGCCTCGCCCGCCACAAGGACGAGCTCGGTGGTGCGCTTTGCCCCTGCCGTCACTACGAAGACAAGGAAGCGGAGGTGCAGCAGGCATTCTGGAACTGCCCGTGCGTGCCGATGCGGGAGCGCAAAGAGTGCCATTGCATGCTGTTTCTCACCGAAGACAATCCCTTCCGCGGTGATAAACAGACGATCTCGCTCGATGAAGTCAAAGCTCTCACCTCCGGTTGAACCATGAGCAGCGCCGTCGGAGAACTGGTTAGTCAGCCGTATAAGTACGGCTTCGTTACAGACATTGAAACCGAGAAGATCCCCAAGGGCCTCAGCGAGGATGTGGTGCGACTGATCTCGGCCAAGAAGGGCGAGCCTGCCTTTCTTCTTGAGTTTCGTTTGCGCGCCTATCGGCAATGGCTGCGGATGACTGAGCCAGACTGGGCGGCGCTCGGTTATCCTGGTATTGATTACCAAGATATTATTTATTACGCAGCTCCTCGGCAGCAGGATAAGAAGGCGAGTCTTGATGAAGTAGATCCCAAGTTGCTCGAAACCTTCGAGAAGTTAGGCATTTCTCTGAGCGAGCAAAAACGCCTTTCGAATGTTGCCGTTGATGCTGTCTTCGACAGTGTTTCGATTGCTACCACTTACAAAGAAAAGCTGGCTGAGCATGGCGTTATCTTTTGCTCAATCAGCGAGGCCGTGCATGAGCACTCAGAGCTTATTGAGCGTTACCTTGGCACAGTAGTTCCCAGCAACGATAATTATTTTGCTGCCTTGAATTCCGCCGTTTTCAGCGACGGATCCTTCGTTTTCATTCCTCGGGGTGTGGAATGTCCGATGGAGCTTTCTACCTACTTCCGTATTAACTCCGGCGATACTGGTCAGTTTGAGCGCACCTTGATCGTGGCCGAGGAGGGGGCTTCGGTGAGCTATCTTGAGGGCTGCACTGCGCCGATGTTTGATACCAATCAACTTCACGCGGCTGTGGTGGAGCTTGTTGCCCTTGATGATGCACTGATTAAGTATTCCACCGTGCAGAACTGGTACGCCGGCGACGAAAACGGTGTAGGCGGCATCTATAATTTTGTCACCAAGCGCGGCCACTGCCGTGGCAACCGTAGCCGCATCAGCTGGACCCAGGTGGAAACAGGCTCTGCAATCACCTGGAAATACCCCAGTTGCGTTCTGCAGGGTGCCGATACGGTTGGCGAATTCTATTCCGTTGCCCTCACCAATCATCGTCAGCAGGCTGACACTGGCACCAAGATGATTCACGTGGGTCCTCGCAGCCGCTCCACGATTGTGAGCAAAGGAATCAGTGCCGGCCATTCCTCCAACAGCTATCGCGGCCTGGTGCAGATCGGTCCGAAGGCGGTGGGTGCGCGCAATTACAGTCAGTGTGATTCGATGCTGATTGGCGACCAGGCAGCCGCCAACACGTATCCATACATCCGCTCCCAGCAGAGCGACGCCAACATCGAGCATGAGGCCAGCACATGCCGTATCTCTGAGGAGCAGCTCTTTTATCTGCAGAGCCGCGGCATCGGTCTCGAGGAGGCCGTCTCGATGATGGTGAGCGGCTTCTGCCGCGATGTATTCCATCAGCTGCCGATGGAGTTCGCCGCCGAGGCCGACAAGCTCCTCGCCCTCAAGCTTGAGGGCTCGGTGGGTTAGCGGGCAGCCTCCGCTTCGCTTCCGGCTCTCGGCTCGTTCACTTTCCCCAGCTTCCGCACCTTCCCCCTCCCCCCGGCTCCGTGATCCGCCCCGACGCCCCGCTCCTGCTCGAGATCCGCGACCTGCATGCCAGCGTGGAGGATCAGCCCATTCTCAGGGGGGTTAACCTCACGCTGCGCGCAGGCGAGATCCACGCTGTGATGGGTCGCAACGGCAGCGGCAAGAGCACCCTCTCGAAAGTGCTGGCCGGGCATCCGGCTTACAGCGTCACCGCCGGCACCGTGCTCTTCCGCGGCGACGACCTGCTGGCCCTGGATCCGGAGGAGCGCGCGCGAACCGGTCTGTTCCTCGGCTTCCAGTACCCGATTGAGATCCCGGGAGTGAGCAACCTCGAGTTTCTGCGGGTGGCCACCAACGCCCGCCGTCGGGGCAGGGGTGAGGAAGAGCTCGACACCTTTGCCTTCGAAGATCTTGTGCGCGAGCGTCTGCAGGTCGTTCAGATGGATCCCTCCTTTCTGGATCGGTCCGTGAATGAAGGTTTTTCGGGCGGAGAGAAGAAGCGAAATGAGATCTTGCAGATGGCCCTGCTCGAGCCGCTGGTGGCGATCCTCGACGAAACTGATTCTGGCCTCGATATTGATGCGTTAAGGATCGTTGCAGCTGGTGTCAACCATCTGGCCGGCCCCGACAACGCCACCCTTCTGATCACCCACTATCAGCGTCTGCTCGATGTGATCACCCCCGATTTCGTGCATGTGATGGCCGCCGGCAGGATCCTGCGCACCGGCGGCAAGGAACTGGCTCTCGAACTCGAGGAGCGTGGCTACGACTGGGTGGATGAGGAGCTCGCCCGGCTGGAGCGCGCGCCGATGGAGGTGGCCTGATGGTGGCGGTATCCCTTACGGGCCCGGTGGGATCCGCCGTGGCAGTCCCCTCCTGGAGCGACCGTCTGCTCAATTCGCTGCCGGAGGCCAACGATGCTCCTTTGGCCTCCTTCCAGTCCCGCTGCCGTAGCCGGCTGGCAGCGTTGCCCCTGCCATCGCGGCGCGATGAGGCCTGGCGCTTCACCAAGCTTGATCCCCTGCTGGCGGTGGCTCCAAGTCCGTTGACCCTTGCAGTGCCCGCTGCCCTGCCCGCCCCGGCCGGCAACGTGCGGCTGCTGCTCAATGGATCCTCCGACCCCCTGGCCGGCGTGTGTCTGCCCGATGGTCTCGTGGCCCTCAGCGAGGCTGAGCTGGCTCAGCACCTCGCCGCAGCGGCCGACGGCGGTGCCGGGGATGCTGATACTGCTGGCAACTGGCCTCAGATCCTCAACGGTGCGGCCGCGTTCCGGCTGCTGGCCCTGCGGGTGCGTGGTCCGGTGGCGCCGACGCTGGAGATTGTCAGTGATGCCGGTGATGCCGTCGGAGTTCTGGCCCTGCGGGTGCTGCTGCTGCTCGATCCCGGCATGAGCCTGCAGCTGCTGCAGGTGCACCGCTCCAGCGGCCCCAACCTCACCAGCGTCGTTGTGGAGAGCCGTCTGGCAGCGGGGGCCCGGCTCAGCCAGGGCCTGATCGCCGATGGCGCCGAATCCTCCGTGCTGCTGGCCCATCTCGCGGTCGATCAGGAACCTGGCAGCGAGTTCAGCCTGGCCAGCGCCAGCTCCGGCTGGGGGTTGATCCGGTTGGAGCCGCAGGTGGTTCATGCCGCCGGTCGGGCTGTCACACGCCTGCGCAGTCTGCAGCGGGTGGATGGGCACCAGATCGCAGATACTCACAGTCAGGTGCTGTTCAACGGCCCGGAAGGGCGTCTCGATCAGCTTCACAAAGTGGTGGCTGATGGTGGCGGCCACAGCGTTTTCAACGGTGCCGTGCGGGTGCCGCGTCAGGCGCAGCGCACCGACGCCTCCCAGCTCAGCCGCAGCCTGCTGCTCTCCGATCGAGCCCGGGTCGACACCAAACCCGAGCTGGAGATCGTCGCCGATGATGTGCGCTGTACCCATGGCGCCACCATCAGCCGCCTGCAGCAGGACGAACTCTTCTACCTGCGCAGTCGCGGCATCGACGCCGATCAGGCGGCACGCCTTCTGCTGCGCGGCTACTGCGACGAGGTTCTGCGGGAGTTGCCCGCCTGCGCGGCTGCCTGGCAGCGTCCCCACATCCAGCCTGGTGAGGAGGCTGACGCCCCATGACCCTCGCCCCTTCCGGGCCGGCTGCGGTCCCGATCCAGGCTCAATCCGCTCCGCCCGACCCACCCTCCTGCGGATCGGCCCTCATCGGCTCTGCTTCGGGTGGTGGCGCCGCCGCCGGCGACGACCTGGCCGAATGCACCCGCGCCGATTTCCCGCTGCTGAATCAGATCGCCTGCCTGGGGCAGCCGCTGATTTACCTCGACCATGCCGCCACCAGCCAGAAGCCGCGCCAGGTGCTCGACGCCCTGCAGCAGTACTACGGCCACGACAACGCCAACGTGCACCGTGGCGCCCACCAGCTGAGCGCCCGTGCCACCGAACACTTCGAGGCCGCCCGCAGCGCCGTGGCCGGTTTCATCGGTGCCGCATCGCCGCGGGAGATCGTCTACACCCGCAATGCCAGCGAGGCAATCAACCTGGTGGCCCGCACCTGGGGCGAAGCCAACCTGCGGGAGGGTGATGAGGTGCTGCTCACCCTGATGGAGCACCACAGCAATCTGGTGCCTTGGCAGCTGTTGGCGGCTCGCACTGGCTGTGTGTTACGCCACGCCGGCCTCAGCGAGAGCGGCGAGCTGGATCTCGACGACTGGCGCAGCAAGCTCAGCGAGCGCACCCGGCTGGTGAGCGTGGTGCACGTGAGCAATGCCCTCGGCTGCCTTAATCCGATCGAGGCCCTGGTGCCTCTGGCCCATGCCGCCGGCGCCCTCGTGCTGGTGGATGCCTGCCAGAGTCTGCCCCACCTGCCGGTGGACGTGGCCCGCCTGGGATGCGATTTCCTAGTGGGCTCCTCCCACAAGTTCTGCGGGCCCACCGGCATGGGCTTCCTCTGGGGGCGGGAGGCGCTGCTGGAGGCCATGCCCCCCTTCCTGGGCGGCGGCGAGATGATTCAGGACGTGTTCCTCGACCACAGCAGCTGGGCTGAGCTGCCCCACAAGTTCGAGGCGGGCACTCCGGCCATCGGTGAGGCGATTGGCATGGGTGCCGCCATCCACTATCTGCAGGGCCTGGGCATGGAGCGCATCCATTCCTGGGAGAAGCGGCTCACGGCCCATCTGTTCGAGCGTCTGCAGGCGATCGAGGGGTTGCGGATTTTGGGTCCGACGCCCCAGCAGCAACCTGAGCGTGCCGCCCTTGCGGCCTTCACGGTGGAGGGACTGCATGCCAACGACATCGCCGCCCTGCTCGATTCGGCCGGCATCTGCATCCGGAGCGGCCACCACTGCACCCAGCCGCTTCATCGCCACTTTGGCCTGGCGGCCACCGCCCGGGCCAGCCTGGCGTTCACCAACACCTTCGCCGAGATCGACCGCTTCGCTGCGGAGCTCGAGAGCTCGATCGGCTTCCTGCGCGAGCACAGCTGAGCGTTGCCATGCTTTCCCTGCTGGCGGCTCTGGAGCTGGTCGCGCTTCTGGTGGTGGATCTTTCCGCCCAGCAGCTGCTGGCCTACAACCCTGCCGGTCGGTTGATCTACCGGGCTCCGGTTTCCAGTGGCTTGCCCGCCAGCCCCACTCCCACCGGCAGCTTCCAGGTGGCCAGCAAGTACGCCGAAACCACGATGAGCGGACCCGGATACCGGATTCCCGGGGTGCGTGATGTGATGTGTCTCGGGGGCGAGGGGCTCAGTCCCAATGCCATCTGTCTGCATCCGGCGCCGTGGCAGGAGGGGGTGGGCCAGTGTTTCGGGGTGGCGCGCAGCCGTGGATGCGTCAGGCTCAGCAGCGCCACCGCCCGCTGGCTGTTCCCCCGCACGGCGATCGGAACGCCGGTGACGATCCGCAGGTGATCCATGGGCGACCTCACGAGCCGACCAACCTTTTCGCTGCCTTCGCTGCTGGCGGTTCTGTCCCTGGCAGCCCTGCCACTGGCAGCCCTGCTCGCCGCCTGTGACCCCCGGGCAGTGCGGGCGCCATGGCCGGTGCAGGATCTGCCGGCGGCGGCGCTGCCACGCCGCAATGAGGCCGAGCTGGCCAGCTGCGCCAGCCGACTCTCCCTGGCGCCCGAGCAGCTGCGCCAGGCCCACCCCACCAACTTCGGCGAGCGACAGCGTCTCGATTCCTGGGGGCGCCGGGTGCCGGATGAGCCGCGGCTGATCGTGCTGCACGAGACGGTGATCTCTGCGCCGGCCACGCTGAAGCTGTTCGCCACCCCCCACCCGCGCGATGAGGATCAGGCCAGTTATCACCTGCTGGTCGACCGCGGCGGTGCCCGGTTGCGGATCGTGCCGGACGCGGCCCGGGCCTATGGAGCTGGGATGTCGGCCTTCGGCGACATGACGGTGCGGATCCGGCCCGGCTCGCCCGGTTCGATCAACAACGTGGCTCTGCACCTCAGCTTTGAGACGCCGGAGAATGGCCGCGGCGATAGCGATGGCCATGCTGGCTACACCGCAGCGCAGTACCGCGCAGCAGCGGCTCAGGTGCTGCTCTGGCAGGGACGCTGGGGGATCCCGCTGAGCCGTCTCACCACCCATGCGGCGGTGGATCGAAGCCGCAGCCGCTACGACCCGCGCAGCTTCCGCTGGGAGAGCTTTGAGCGGGAATGGCGGCGGGCTGCCTCACTGTGCGGCTGGAACGCCTACGACACGGAACGTTCGACGATCTGACGGCCCGTTCCCCGATAGCCTGGAAAGCCCGGGTCTGCCGATGTCCACCCGCCGGCTGCATCGATGAAGTGGAGCTCCGCCGCGCTGGTGGCCCTTGTGCCCGTGGCCTGGTTGGTCACTTTGCCGTCGCCGATGACTTTGCCGAGGCTTATCGGCCTGGAGCGTCCCCTGCGGGCCCAGGCCAGCGAAGACTGGAGTACGGCTCCGATCGCCATCCCCTCGGCTCCTTCCGGCGGGACGATCATGCCGGCTGATCCGGCTGGCGATGCTTCGGCTCCACCGCGGCGGGAGATTCAGCTGCCTCCGCCGGAGCTTCGCCGTCCCCAGAGTCCCCTGCTGCCCGGTGAAGCGCCCAGCATCCGCATCGCACCGGGCAAGGCGGTGAGGCCAGTGCCGCAGAGTCCCCGCCCTGCTCCGATGCCTGTGCGCCCTCAGGCCACCCCCCAGGCGGTCACCCCCACGCCCCTGCGGGTGGCGCCGGAGCCTCTGCCGGTGATGCCGCCTTCGCCGAGACCCGCCGTCTTGCCAGCACGGGTGCCGCCCTCCGGTGCCGGCCCGTCGACCACCCCCTTCCCGTCGCTGCTGGAGAGCTTGCCTCCGGGGACGATCCGCCCGCTCCCGGGGGAAACCTTGCCGGGCGCCCCTGGGCCGTCGTCGCCGGGGAGCGCATCACCCTCGCCTCTGCAGGGGATGCCACCTCCCCCCCTGCCGCCCCAGGCTGTCCCGCCGCCGCCCTGGGCCGATCCCGCCGCGTTGCAGAGGAGTCGGGAGGTTCCATGGGGCTGGCTGCTGCTCGGGCTGGGCGCTGGGGCGATCAGTGTGTTTCTGGTCCAGGGCCGCAGCCAGCGCGGGAGGGCGGAGGCCCCCCCGGAGAGGCTGGGCATCACGATCGTGGCCCGACCGGATCCCGGCCGCCAGAGCTTGCAACCGCAACCGCAGCCGGGGCCGTCGCTGCAACAGACCGGCCGGCAGGAGTGAGCAGCCTTGGAGACGCTTGCCAGTCTTTTTCCTCTGGATTCCGGCCTGCTGCAACGCCGGCTGGTTGAGCAGGTGCTCTCCGGCAATCCATGGCTGGAGAGTTGTGGCCGCGAGGTGATCAATGAAGTGGCAGCCGCCATGGCTCAGCGCCTGCCCGAGGCCCTTGATCAGCGCCTCGATGACCTGATCATCGCTGCTTTCCGGGCACGCCCGCCGAGCTTACCCAGCATGGAGCCCGGCGCAGCGGAGTTGCTGTTGCCGCCGCAGCAGCTGCAATCCAGCCATGAACCCCGCCTCCAACTGCAGGTGGATGGCCGGCCGATGCTGGAAGCCCAGTTCGCGGTGTCGCTGGAAGTGCAGCTGCGCGAGCTGGGCCTGAGACTCCACGATGGCCAGCCGGCTGCCCTGCGCACCGGTCCGGCAAGCTGCTCGGGAATTCTGATGCTCGGCTCCAGAATTCTGGCGCGTGTCAACAACCAGCGCCTCCGCCTGCCGGCGGTGCTGCGCCTCGATCTACCGCCATCGGAGAGGATCCCCCCCTGAGCCTCAGCGAATCAGCAGCATGAACATCGACGGCAAGCCCTGGCGCACCATCTGGCTGGAGCAAGACGGTCGCTCGGTGGCGGTGATCGACCAGACGCTTCTGCCCCACCGTCTGGAGGTCTGTTCGCTCGCCTCGCTGGATCAGGCCGCTGAAGCGATCCGCACGATGGTGGTGCGCGGCGCGCCGCTGATCGGTGTCACGGGTGCTTACGGGTTGATGCTGGCCCTGCAGGACGATGCCTGCGATGCCTCCCTGGAGGCGGCCTTCGCGGCGCTGTTGGCTACGCGTCCGACTGCCGTGAATCTGCGCTGGGCGCTGGAGCGGGTGCGTGCCCGGGTGGCTCCGCTGGCGCCGGATCAGCGGGCTGATGCGGCCCGCCACGAGGCGGGCCTGATCGCCGAGGAGGACGTGGCGATGTGCGAGGCGATCGGCGAGCACGGCTACGACTTGCTGCGCCGGCTGGCGCAGAAGCGCCCGGCCGCCCGGCGGGGGCAGCCGCTCAACGTGCTTACCCACTGCAACGCAGGCTGGTTGGCCACCGTCGACTGGGGTACGGCGCTGGCGCCGATCTACAAGGCCCATCGAGCCGGGCTGGAGCTTCACGTGTGGGTCGATGAGACCCGCCCCCGCAATCAGGGCGCCAGCCTCACCGCCTTCGAGCTCGGCCGGGAGGGGGTGCCGCACACCGTGATCGTCGACAACGCCGGCGGCCATCTGATGCAGCACGGCGAGGTGGATGTGGTGATCGTCGGCAGCGATCGCACCACCCGTTGCGGGGATGTGTGCAACAAGATCGGCACCTATCTCAAGGCCCTGGCCGCCCACGCCAATGGCGTGCCGTTCTATGTGGCCCTGCCTGGCTCGACGATCGACTGGACGATCGCCGATGGGGTGGCCGAGGTGCCGATCGAGGCCCGCTCCGGCCGCGAGGTGACCCACATCAGCGGCTGCAGCGAGGAGGGCAGGGTCATGGAGGTGCGGTTGGTGCCGGAGGGATGTCGGGGCTTCAACCCGGCCTTCGATGTCACCCCCGCCCGGCTGGTGACGGCCCTGATCACCGAGAACGGTGTGGTTGCTGCCACGGAGGAGGGGTTGAAGCCCCTTCGTCCTACCGCCTGAGCGGCTTCATACCCAGCCCTCGAGGGCGAGCTCGCCGATCGTGTGGCCGCTCTCCCGTCGCGCATGGGCCTGGCCGCAGCTCGGTGTCCACCGGATTGACCGCCACCGCCCCCACCCGCAGCAGGAGGTCGTGGGGGCCGGGTAAGCCGGCCAGGGCTGCGATCGCCTTCATCGAGGCTGGTTCAGCCGCGGGCGGGCTGGAGTGCCGCCTTCTCCAGGGCCTCGATGCGCCGCTCCAGCGGTGGATGGCTGGCGAACAGGCCGAGCAGCGAGGGTGGGGCGGCGATCTTGAAGTTGGCCATACCCAGTTCGTTGCGGGGATCGCGCACGCCGCTTGCCTGTCCGAGCCGTGCCAAGGCATTCACCATCGTGCCCGGTGTGGTGAGCCGGGCCGCGCCGGCATCGGCGCGATATTCGCGATGGCGCGAGAACCAGGCCGTCACCAGCGAGCCGCCGATGCCCAGCAGCACCTCCAGCGGCCAGATCAGAAAGCCGAGCGGCGGTGAGCTCAGCGCTCGGCCGTTCTCATCCCGCGGCGGCGGGATCAGCAGGGCCACCGCCCGGGCCAGGAACATCACGAAGGCGTTGATCACCCCCTGCAGCAGGGTCATCGTCACCATGTCGCCGTTGCCCACATGGCTCATCTCGTGGGCCAGCACCGCTTCGAGTTCCTCGGGCGGCATGCCCTCCAGGATGCCGCTCGACACGGCCACCAGGGCCCGGTTGGGCCCCGGCCCGGTGGCGAAGGCGTTCCATTCCGGCGAGGCGTAGACACCCACCGCCGGCATCGGCAGTTCGGCGCGGCCGGCCAGCCCGGCCACCGTGTCGCGCAGCCAGCGGCCGGTGGCCCCCCCTTCCCCCTCCTCAACCAGCTGCACGCCCATCGCCCGGATGGCGCCTTCGCGGGAGAACTGCAGCGAGATCCAGGCGCCGATCACCCCCCAGCCGAAGCTGCCCAGCAGCAGCGGCAGCAGGGGCAGATCCGGCGGCAGCAGTCCCGCCGCGGTGGCCAGCCGCAGCAGGATCGAGATTGTGAGCACCACCACCAGGTTGGTGATCAGGAACAGCACCGTGCGCAGGGCCATGGCTGGCTCCGGGGAGCGAACGCAGGTCTGAAACGTAGCCACGTTCACCGGATCCGACTGATTGGACGTCCGCCATAGCCCAGCCCGGCCCCTGCGTAGCCTCCCTCGAAGCCCTGGAAGTGCCGCCATGCCCGTGGAGAACCGCTGGTCGGACGCCGACGCCCGTGCGGCGATCGCTCGCTACGGCGAGCAGGGGGTTAGCGAGCCGCTGGCGCTGCGCACCTACTCGGCGCGCCTGCTGGGGGCCGACCCGGAGCTGGTGCTGCACGGTGGCGGCAACACCTCGGTGAAAACGGAGGTCAACGACCTGCTTGGAAGCACCATCGCGGTGCTGTGCGTGAAGGGCAGTGGCTGGGATCTGGCCACGATCGAACCGCCGGGCCACCCTGCCGTGCGGCTCGAGGCCCTGCAGGCGCTGCGGGCCCTGGAGCGGCTCAGCGACGAGGAGATGGTGGCTGCCCAGCGGCGCAACCTGATGGATCCGGCCGCGCCCAATCCTTCCGTGGAGGCCCTGCTGCACGCCTTCCTGCCCCACACCTTTGTGGATCACACCCACGCCACGGCCCTGCTGGCCCTGGCCGATCAGCCCGACGCCGCCGATCTCTGCCGCGAGGTGTATGGCGAGCGGGTGGTGCTGGTGCCTTACGTGATGCCGGGCTTCGCCCTGGCCAAGGCCTGCGCCGACGCCTACGAACGGGCGATCGCCGCCGGCCAGACGCCCGAGGGGATGGTGCTGCTGCAGCACGGGCTGTTTTCGTTCGGTGCCACGGCCCGGGAGAGCTACGGGCGGATGATTGAGCTGGTACAGCTTGCTGAGCGGCGGCTCAGCCAGGGCCGGCGCACGCTTCAGCCGGTGGCCCTGCCCGAGCGGTCTGTGGCGGCGGCGGAACTGCTGCCCCAGCTGCGGGGCGCCCTGGCCCGGGCTGCCGGTGCCATCGGCAGCCCAAGCCGCTGGCTGCTTGAACTTCGCAGCTCCGAGCTCGCCCTGGCGGTGGCCGGCGATGAGCGCCTGGCGGACTGGGCCACGCGGGGTGTCGCCACGCCGGACCATGTGATCCGCACCAAGACCCGTCCGCTGGTGCTGGGCGCCGATCCCACCGCCGTCGGGATCGAGCAGGCGATGGCGGCCTACGGGCGCCAGTACCAGGAGAGCTTTCGTCGCCAGAACGCCCGCGTCGGCGGCCATAAGCGCATGCTCGACCCGCTGCCGCGGGTGATCGCTGTGCCGGGGCTCGGTCTGATCGGCGTCGGCCGCTCGGCCGCCGATGCCGCCGTCACCGCCGACATCGCCGAAACCTGGGCTGCCACCCTGCTGGCTGCCGAATCGATCGGCCGCTTCCAGCCGGTGGGGGAAGACGACACCTTCGACATGGAGTACTGGAGCCTGGAGCAGGCCAAGCTCGGTAAGGCAGCCGAGAAGCCCCTGGCCCGCCATGTGGTGCTGGTGACGGGCGGCGGCGGGGCGATCGGGGCGGCCACCGCCCGGGCCTTCGCCGCCTGCGGGGCCGAGCTTGCGGTGCTGGATCTCGATCCCGATGCGGCCTTGCAGACGGCATCGGCCTGCGGCGGCCGGGCCCTCGGTATGGCCTGTGACGTCACCGATCAGGCCGCGGTGCGCCAGGCCTTCGAGCGGGTGTGCGCCCATTTCGGCGGCCTCGACATCGTGGTGAGCAATGCCGGCGCCGCCTGGACCGGCGCCATGGCCAGCCTGCCGGAGCAGGATCTGCGGGCCTGTTTTGAGCTCAACCTGTTCGCTCACCAGGCCGTTGCCCAGGCGGCGGTCGCCGCCTTCCGCCTGCAGGACCTGGCTGCCGACGCCGACCGCGACCAAGCCCCGCTGGGAGGGCAGCTGCTGTTCAACGTCAGCAAGCAGGCCCTCAATCCCGGACCGAATTTCGGTGCCTATGGCATCGCCAAGGCCGCCCTGCTGGCGCTGATGCGTCAGTACGCCCTGGAGGAGGGAGGCGCCGGCATCCGCGCCAACGCCATCAACGCCGACCGGATCCGCTCCGGCCTGCTCGACGATGGAATGATCCGCGAGCGCGCCGCCGCGCGTGGCATCAGCGAGGAGCTCTACATGGCCGGCAATCTGCTGGGCCAGGAGGTGCGCGCCGAGGACGTGGCCGAGGCATTCGTCGCCCT
>JBIIJS010000146.1:0-7025 GCA_044233605.1 Cyanobium sp.
ATTCGCAAGAAGAAATCAGGCACAAGCAAATGCGTAAGCACCGGCAATGTCTACGCAGCCCTCTTAACCAATCCCAATCCAACCATCGTCAACCTGCTCAACCTGGTTCCAACGCGAAGAGCCAGTGTGACCGGCAATGGCAACGCAAATGTGCTTGTTGGAAGCCCTGGCACAAGCGACCGCCTGTCTGGTGGTGGGGGTTATGATACCTATATCGTTGGCGGACTGGATGCCACCATTGTCGTGGCACCAGACGACATCTCTACTACCTACGGCACCTCCTCCGAAAACGACATCATCACGTTTGGTGCGTCGAAAGAATATATTTACATCAACACGCCGAATGGTGATCAGAACAATCCCGGTCCTGTTGCCACACCTCCCTCTTCAGGATTGGGCACGGTGACCCCAGGAGGCGCCGCGGCGGTTCCTGGGGTCCAAAGGAATCAGGCTCAGTCGAAGACGACCTGCCTGGCAACCGTGCCGCCAGGCTCAAAGCAATGGCCAGAGGGCCTGAAGCCACTTTTGCTCGCCTGGTTGCCCAGCACCAGCCCATCCGACAATGGTGGCCTGCTCAGCCAACTGGCGCCGACGCTGGATCCCGGGCAAGGAGGCCGCCCGATGGGCAGCGACCCAGACAACCAATACCCGATTCGTCGTGGTGACGTTGTGGGCAAGGGGTTCCCCGGCGCTCCCACCCTGGTGGGTTTTGGCCTGGAACCGGGCAATGCCGATCGCATTTTCGTGCCGGCGCGTGACTTCAGCTTCCAGGGCATCCCCATCAACCGCTTCATCAAGCCGGGCCAACCGATCCCGTTGCAGGTGGTCGATGAGGTGAGCATCAACCCGGGTGGTGTGGTCAGCCCCGAGCGGCTCAAGGCCTTGCTGGCCAACGCCAAGGGGCTGGCCAAGGTGCGCAGCGACGAAGCGCCGCTGGTGTACTTCCGTCGGGACGGACTGTTGGTGTTCTCCCAGAACGCGCAACCGCTGGGGAGCCGTGAGAATCCCGGCCGGGTGCTCGCCCAGTTGCTGGATGGCAAGGGGCGCCCGTTGCCGTTGGCACCCTCGCCCGGCCAACGCTTCTACGACGCCACGTTCCTGGAGTTCCTTCCCAGCGAGCGGCCCAGCAAGCCCTGATGCCCACCGCCGCCACCGCCGCCGTGGCGCCCGTGCTGCTTGCCCAGCTGCTGGCGCCCTCCCCCCAGCCGGGACCGGTGCGGTTGCCGGCGCTCAGCCCACCGCCGCGGCTGGAGCCGCCGCCCGAGCGGTCGCCGCTGCAGGCACCTGCCGCGCCCGAGGCGCCAGGGGAGCAGGCCCCCGAACCCGCCAGCCCGGAAGCGCCGGCGGTTCCCGATGGCCCGCTGCCGCGGCTGGAAGGGTTGGAGCGCTATCCGCCCGCCTTGCTGCAGCGGATCCTGGCCCCCTGCCTGGCGCCGGGGTTGGCGGGGATGAACCGCCTGGAGCAGTGCGCCGCCCTGCTCACCAGCCGCCTGGTGGCGGATGGCTACCTCAACAGCCGCGTGTTTCCCCTCGCGGAACCCGCCCCCGACGGCACCTTGCTGGTGGTGGAAGGGCGGATCGTGGAGGTGCGGGTGGAAAGCGGCGACTCCGCCTTGCGCCAGCGGCTGCAACGGCTGGTGCTGCCGTTGCAAGGGCAGGTGCTGCATCTGCCCAGCCTGGAGCGCCAGCTGGATCTGCTCGAACGCCTGCCCGGCGTGAGCGGCGTGCAGGCCAGCCTCAACCGCCTCGGCGGCGACAGCACCAAGGCGGTGCTGGTGCTGCGGGTGGATCCGCTGGCCCGAGGCCTTCGGGGCGAGCTCAGCCTGCGCAATGACGGCAACGCCGGCAGCGGCCAGTTCCGCGCCCTCGGCGTGGTGGCCCGCGAGGGGGTGCTGCGCCCCGCCGACCAGCTGCTGCTGGTGGGAGAGCTGAACGCGGATGCCGATCCAGAGCTGGGCTATCGCCTGATCTCGCTCAGCTATCGCCTGCCCCTGGCCCCCCGCTGGGCCTTCAGCGTCGCCGGCGCCTCCAGCTGGCGCCAGCTGGTTGAAAGCCCGCCACCGCTCGACGACCTCACCTTCCAGCAGGAGCAACTGCTGGGCCGCTTTGAGGTGACCCTGCACGAAGACCTGGGCCAGCGGCTCTCGACCTTCGCCGGCCTGAGCGCCAACCGCACGCGCTCGTTGCTCGCCGGCGAACGCTTCGCCGGCATCCTGGGGGGCGCCAGCGAAGGCGCCCTCAGCAGCGGCTTTCTGCAGGCCGGCCTGGCCTGGGAACGCTGGCTGGGCAACGCCGAGCTCCGGGCCCAGCTCTACGGTCTGCAGGGTATTGCCGCCTTCAGTGGTGACGCGGCCGTGCGGGAGCTGGCGGAGTACGGCATCGAGGTGGGTCAGGCCCGGGCGATCGGCGGTGAGCTCGGCCTGGCCTGGCCGTTCGCACCCAGCTGGCTGTTGCAGCTGCGGGTCGCCGCTCAGGGGGCCCTGGCGCCCCTCCCCAGCCCGATGGGCTTCAGCCTGGGCGCCGACAATGGCCTGCGGGGCCTGCCCGGCCAGGTGATCAGCGGCGACAGCGGCCTGCTGGGCAGCGCCGAACTCAGCTGGGCCTTCTGGCGCCGCGGCATGGATGAGCTTCAGTGGGCCCCTTTCTTCGGCGCCGGCTCAGTGCACACCGATCTGTTGAGCGGCAGCAGCAGCGGCAGCGTGGGCGCCGGTGGCCTGCTGCTGCGTTGGCTCCGCGGCCGCCATTGGCTGCTGGAGCTGGGTTGGGTATCGCAATTCGGGGATGGACTGTCCGCGGCGACCGTGCCCAACTGGCTGATCGACCAGGGTTTTTACTCCAAAGTGAGCTTTCGCTTCTGAGCCGCTTCCTCTCCTATGGCCTGGCGGTTCTGGTGCTGCTGCTGCTGCACCAGGCGCGGTTGGCGGAGCTCCTCAACCTTCGCATCTACGACCTTGCCCTGACCGTTCGCCCCCTGCCATCGGCGGCCGGCCTGCCGATCCGGGTGGTGGCTATCGAGGAAAGCGACCTGCGCCGGCTGGGCTGGCCGCTCGACGATCGCGTTCTGGTGGCGGCAATCCAGCGACTGCAGGGCGCCGGGGTGCGGGCGATCGGCCTCGATCTTTATCGCGACCTCGGCGTCGGCGAGGGTCGCCAGGCCCTGCGCCAGCTGGCGGGCAACGCCGGCCCCCTGATCTCGGTGTACAGCGCCATCGACGCCATTCCGGCCATTCCCGGCGCGCCGCCCTCGCGCCAGGCCTACAACGATCTGGTGCTCGACCGCGATGGCATGGTGCGCCGCGACCTGGTGCATGTACGCGGCCAGGGACCGGCCGGCGTGGCACTCCCCATGCGATTGCTGGAGCACAGCCGCGGCCAGAATCCCGGACCATTGCGGCGGCGACTGGAACAGAATCCAGGCAGCATGGCGCCGCTGGATGCTCAGGCTGGCGGTTACAGCGATCTCGATGATGGCGGCCTGCAGCGCCTGCTGGCCTTCCACGATCCCGCCACGATCCCCAGCTGGAGCCTGAGTGCGCTGCTGGAGGGGCGGGTGCCGGATGCTGCATTGCGCGACACGATCGTGCTGATGGGCAGCCGCGCAGCGTCGTTGCGCGACCGGTTTCCGGTACCCATTCGTGGGGGCGCCGGCGCACCTCCGGGGCAGATGGCCGGCGTGGATCTGCACGCCCAGCGGCTGGCTGCGCTGCTGGCGCAGGAGCGGGGCCTGCAACCCGGGCTGACGGCGGCACCCGGATGGCTCAATGGGCTGTTCCTGCTCGGGGGGCTGCTGCTGGGCGTGGGTCTGGGGGAGGGCATCGCCAGCCTGCGCCGCAGCGTGCTGGCCGTGGCCACGGCCAGCGGCATCACCCTGGTGTCCGGCCTGGCACTGCCGCTCTTCGCCGGCTTCTGGTTCAACCTGGCCCTGCCACTGGCGGCGCTGCTGGCCATGGCCGGCGCCGCCTGGACGGCACGGGGGGCGGAGCAGCAGCGGCAGCGCCGCCTGCTGCAACGGCTGCTCGGCCAGACCGTCTCGCCCCTGGTGGCGAAGGAGTTGTGGGCCCAGCGCCGCCGCCTGATGGCCGGAGATCGCTTCCTCGGCCAACGCCTGTTCGTGACGATCCTGATCGCGGACATCACCGGCTTCGTGGGGCTGGCGGAGCATCAGCCGCCGGAGACGCTGCTGAACTGGTTGAACCGTTTGCTGGAGGAGGTGGTGGCACCGATCGAGGCGGGCGGTGGCTTGGTGAACAAGTTCACCGGCGACGGATTGCTGGCGGTGTTCGGGGCGCCCCTGAGCCGGGGGCGCCAGGCGGATGCCGAGGCCGCGCTGGCGGCGGCCCGGCGCATCCGCAGCAGCATCGCCGCGCTGAACGCCGCCTTCACCCGCGAGGGACAACAACGCGTGCGGCTGCGCCTCGGCCTCCACAGCGGCTGGGTGCTGGCCGGCTCTCTCGGCAGCCGGGCACGCTGGGAGTACGGGGTGATCGGCGACGCAGTGAACTGCACCGCCCGCATCGTCGCCTTGCCGGGTCCGCCGATGGAGGAGGGCTGCCGCATCATGTGCTCCGCCCGCACCCTAGAGCTGGCCGGGCCGAGCGAGACGGACGAAACGGGAGGAAGCGAGGGGCACTGCTGGGGAACCGTCTCCCTGAGCGGCCGCCAACGGGGCGAGGAAATCTGGGAGCTGTGAGTCGTCCCGCGGCTGCCCGGCGCCAAGCGGCGTTGCGCAGATCACGGGCAGGCGAGCGGGCAGCCGCTCCACCAGATGGGCAAAATCCCAGCGGGCGAGCAGATCAGCGGTTCTGACGCTCTGACCGCATTGGCTCCAGAGGGCGCGCAGCACGACCTGGGCGTCGCGATCGCGGGTGTCGGCAGGATCCCCGGCAGCCCCAGCGGAAAGCAGCAGGCTGCGGGCCGGCGGGGCCAGGGGCTCGACGCTTCCCTCGCAGGCGGGGAAGCTTTCCCAGAGCCCAGCGCCGAGGGGGCCCGGGAAGCGCAACAGCCGCAGCGAGGCGCCTCGGCGCGCCGGCTCGATCGATTCTCCTCCGGGCCAGCGCATCACCAGGGGAGCCGGCTCGGGGGAATCGCCCTCGATCAGGCCCAGAATGGGCTCGCGCCCGGGGTTCAGCCGGCTGTCGGCAGGCACCAGCTGGGCCAGCAGGCGGGCGGCGCAGGCGCCGCGGGTGCCGCCCGACTCCCGGCGCAGCGGGAAGCGGCGGCTGCGGTCGTTGGAGCCACCGCTCCGCTGGGCGGTCAACACCGGCAGGCTCACGGGCGGCAACGGTGGGGCGAGCCAGAGGGCAAGGGCGATGGCGAGGTCCATGGATGCTCTCCTGGTGCGGAGGGAGGGGACCACCAAGCCAGCGGTCCCCATTGTCGGCCCCCATCGACGGGAAGGGAGCTCTGGCGTTACACCAGTGCCGGCACCTTGAGCGAGCGCAGCAGCTTCAAGCTCTTCTCCACCCGCTCGGTCTGCTGGGCGACGCCCAGGTTCAGCGCTTGCCGCAGCTGATCCTGCAACCGTTGCAGGTGGGGAGACGGGCCCTTCTCCAGCACCTCCTGCAAGCGTTTGGGATCGAGGTCGTCAGGCAGGAGCTGGGCCATCTGGGTCAGCAGAGCCCCGACAATGCCATCCAGCAACTCCCCAGCGTTGACGCTGGTACCGGCCAGCCGACCGTTGGCGATCAGGTCGCCGATCGGGGCGGTGCTCTCCTCCGACAGCAGCAGGCCGGTCACCATCTCGCTGAGCGCGGCGGGGCCGTAGCTGAGCGCCAGCAGCTGCTGGGCCGCACCGCCCAAGCCCACCAGATCGCGCCAGCCGCTGAGCCGGTCGCGGTCGAGCAGCTCCTCGAAGAGGGCGGGATTGACACGCACGGCGGCCAGATCCCAGAAAAGGGAGCACCAGATGCGGTTGGCCGGCTGCAACCAGCGAACGATGTTGCGGAAGTAGGTGTAGATCTTCTCGAGATCCGGTGAGGGCGTGAAGGCTGCGCCGCTGCCGCTTCCCAGACCGGTGCGACCGGAGCCGGTGCCATCGAGATTGATGTTCACGAAGTGATGCCAGGTGGAGTCGCAGACGATGCGGCCCGGTCGCTGGCTCTGGCCGGCATAGGGCTGGGCGAGACGGCCGTCGTACGCGGAAATCACGCCGAACATGCGGGGGCGCACCGGCGGCTTCCAGGTTTCCTGAACGGCCCGTCCACCGGAGACGGCGAAGGCGACGATCTCGGCGCCCACCCGTTGACCTCGAGATGCGGCACTGGGCTGGAATTCCGCGAAGTTCTGGCCACTGATGGTGTAGGTGCCGCTGAGCACCCCAGGGGTGGCGACCTCGTAGCACACGCTTTCGTGGGGGTGATCAGGCAGCACATCCATGTCGAGGGTGAAGCCGCTGGCAGGCCCTCCAGCGTCCGTGCTGGAACGGGTAGCGGACGCTCCCGGCAACATCAACAGCGGATGCAGGGTGGCTTGCCAGGCCGAGCCGGCCAGCCCGTCGGTGTCGGTGACGCGGTAGTTCGGGTAGATGCGCTGCGGGATCGCGTCCGACTGGTCGGCAAACTCATACAGCGCATTAGCGCCAGGATTGACGACGGTATCGATGCGGTTCACGGCAACGCTGGCACTCGGTTCGGCTCCCATCGGCACCGACTGCCATTCGCGCATGTGGCGGATGCGGGGCAAGGATCCGCACAGGGCTTGTCCGAGCGCGCCGTGATCGCCGGTAGCGAATACGCCGCCACCGCCATTCATGAATGTGGAGATCACAGCAACTTCCTGGCCGCTCAGGGCAAACGGTGCTGAGCCGATGCCGAAGATCCAGATCTGGTCGTAGTTGGCCAGGCTGACCGGCGTAGCCGCCGTGGCGAAGTTGAAGCTGGTGAGCACCGGGTAGCTATCCGTGCCGATCGTGACCGGGCTCGCATGGTTGCCGCGGTGCGCCAGCGTCACGATCGGGCGGGTGCTGACACCCGGCGCCCGGGTGATCGCCTCCACGAAGCGCGACAAGCCAGAGCCACTGTTGGAGA
>JBIIJS010000147.1:0-7009 GCA_044233605.1 Cyanobium sp.
CGGCCATCCCCTGCGACGGCGTCGGCCTGGCGCGGCTCGAGTTCATCATCGCCAACCATCTGCGTGTGCATCCGCTGGCCCTGCTGGAGCCGGAGCGGATCCGTGATCCGGCCGAGCGCGAGGCGATCGTGGCACTCACAGCCGGCCACGCCGATCCTGCCGACTACTACATCGACGGGCTGGCCCAGGGGATGGCACGGATCGCTGCCGCCTTCTACCCCCGCCCCGTGATCCTGCGCTTCTCCGACTTCAAAAGCAACGAGTACGCCCGCCTGCTCGGTGGCGCCGCCTTCGAACCCAGCGAGGAGAATCCGATGATCGGCTGGCGCGGCGCCTCCCGCTACTGCTCACCAGCCTTCCGGGAGGCCTTCGCCCTGGAATGCCGGGCACTGCTGCGGGTGCGAAAGGAGATGGGTCTGATCAACGCGATCCCGATGATCCCCTTCTGCCGCACCCCCGAGGAGGCCGACCGGGTGCTGGCGGAGATGGCACGCCACGGACTGCAGCGTGGCGAGGACGGCCTGGAGGTGTACGTGATGTGCGAACTGCCCAGCAACGTGGTGGCTGCGGAGGCCTTCGCAGAGCGCTTCGACGGCTTCTCGATCGGCTCCAACGACCTCACCCAGCTCACCCTGGGCCTGGACCGCGATTCGGCCCTGGTGGCCTACCTGTTCGACGAGAGGCAGGAGGCGGTGCTCACGATGATCCGCATGGCGATCCGTGCGGCAAAAGCCGCTGGCCGCAAAATCGGCATCTGTGGCCAGGCACCGAGTGACTATCCGGAATTCGCCCGCTTTCTGGTGGAAGAAGGGATCGATTCGATCAGCCTTAACCCCGATGCGGTGGTGAGCAGCCGCATCGCCATCGCCGCGCTCGAAAGGGAACTCTGTCCCGAGCTCAGCGGCGCATCACCCGCCCACCCGGCGTGACGATGCGCTCCGGCAGATCGGCCGGCTGGATGCGGCGCAGGCTGGTGATGTCGTAGCTGGTGTAGACACGACGGTCCGGTTGGCCGGAATGGGCCCAGAACAGATCGATCAGGGTGAGGGTGTGGCGCGGCGGCTGGCCCCAGCCCAGCAGCCTCCGGGGGCCGTGACCCAGGGCTCCAAGCGCGAGCAGATCGAGCTCGCCGATACGGCCCGGGAAGAAGGCGTGATGGTGGCCGCTGATGTAGGCCGCGACGTTGTGGCGCTCCAGCAGCCGTTGCAGCGTGTCGGCCTGCTGCAGCACTTCGCCGGGCCGCTCGCGTCCCTGGGCGATCGCCAGCAGTGGCAGGTGCCCCAGTACCAGTCGCATGCGGGCTCCCCTGGCGGCGGGGCTCGCCAGGCTGCGCTCCGCCCAGGCCAGCTGTTCGGCCGGCAGCTGGGCTGCCGAGGCATCCCAGACCAACAGAAAGATGTCCTCCTGCAACGCGGTGTAGGCGTAGGGGAAAAGGCCTGCGTCGACGAAGCGCAACCCCAGCCGGTCACGGAGCGGCCGCCAGAAGCGCTCCGCTTCCTGACGGTCGAGGGCGAAGCTGTAGCGGCCACCTGAGCGGCTACCGGAGGCGTCGTGGTTGCCGAGGGTGAAGGCGAAGGGCAGGCCCGCCCGCCGCAGCGGCGTAAGCACCTGGCGGTCGAACGAAGCCCACATCGCCGCCAGCTTCACAGCGCTGAGCCCCGGCTTCTGGCCAGCCACCATGTCACCGCCACAGAGCACCAGATCAGGCGCCAGGGCGGGGATCAGGGCAACGGCACGGTGCACTTCATCCAGGTAGGTGATGGATCCATACGGACCGTTGAGATCGCTGATCGCCACCAGGCGACGGTCGCCGCGGCGCGGTAGTTCGGGCAGGGAGACTGGAGCGGCGCCGCCAGGGCGGGCCTCCGCAGCCAGCAGCGCCAGTGCGGCCCCGCCCGCCGCGTGCAACAGCTGGCGGCGCGTAAGGCCGGGGGCCGGAGGAGGGTTCAACGGCATCGGCGATCGGAGCATGCCCATCCTGCCGCGGCAGCCGCGGCAGACCAGCCGGGCGAAGCGGCGGCGAGCGTACCTGCTGAAATGGTCATCGACCCTGGAGATGGCGGTGACTGCGGCGGAATCAGGTCTGGAGAGGCTGCGGCTGAGCCAGCTGAAGCTGCCCCTCGACCACCACGACGACGCCCTCGAGGCCGCTGCCTGCCGGCGGCTACGCATCCGGCCGGAGCAGCTGCGCGGCTGCCGGGTGGTGAAACGCAGCGTCGACGCCCGCAGGCGGCAAGCGATCCAGCTCGTCTACAGCCTCGATCTCGAACTCGCCCTCAACGCCTCCGAGCGGCGGCGGCTGCGCAGCCGCTGCCGCGAAGATCCCAGGCTGCGGCTGGCGCCCGATGAGCGCTACCGCTTCGTGGCCAGGGCCAGTGAAGCCGTAGCGGCCGGAGCCCGGCCTGTGGTGATCGGCGCCGGACCATGCGGCTACTTCGCCGCGCTGTTGCTGGCCCAGATGGGCCTGCGGCCCTTGCTGCTGGAGCGGGGCCTGCCGGTGCGGGAGCGGACCGCCGCCACCTTCGGTTTCTGGAGGGGCCTGCGGCCGCTGGATCCGGAGGCCAATGCCCAGTTCGGCGAGGGGGGGGCGGGCACCTTCTCCGACGGCAAGCTCTACAGCCAGGTGAGCGAACCGGCGCCCTACGCCCGCAAGGTGCTGGAAGAGCTGGTGGCAGCCGGAGCCAACCCCGAGATCCTCACCCACCACCACCCCCACATCGGCACCTTCAAACTGGCCACAGTGGTGCGGGGCCTGAGGGCCCGCATCGAGGCGCTGGGGGGCGAGATCCGCTTCCGCAGCCGGGTGGATGAGCTGCTGCTGGAACCGGGAAGCCGACGGCTGCAGGGCCTGCGCCTCGCCGATGGCAGCAAGGTGGAGGCCGACCACGCGATTCTGGCGATCGGCCACAGCGCCCGCGACAGCTTCGCGATGCTGCACCGCCTCGGCGTAGCGATGGAAGCCAAGCCCTTTGCCGTCGGTGTGCGGATTGAGCATCCGCAGGCGGTGATTGACCGGGCCCGCTGGGGAGAAGCGGCCGGCCATCCGCGCCTCGGCGCCGCTGAATACAAGCTGGTGCACCACTGCAGCGGTGAGGGGCTGGAGGGCCGTGTTGTCTACAGCTTCTGCATGTGCCCCGGGGGGCTGGTGGTGGGGGCAACCTCAGAGCCGGGCTGCGTGGTCACCAACGGCATGAGTCAGCACACCCGCAACGAGCGCAACGCGAACAGCGGCATCGTGGTGAACGTGGAGCTCGCCGACCTCAAAGCCTGGGCCGACGGACCCGACGATCCGCTGGCCGGCGTTGCTTTCCAGCGCCACTGGGAGCGGCTGGCACACCAAAGTGGCGGTGGCGATCACCGCGCCCCGGGTCAGCGCCTCGATGACTTCCTGGCCGGCCGGCCCAGCGAAGCGGTGCGGCCGCCAGAGGTTGATGGATCCTGCCAGCCGGGGATAAGGCTGGCGGATCTGGGCACCTGCCTGCCCGGTTTCGTGCAGGCTGCGCTGCGGGAGGCGCTGCCGGTGTTCGGCGAGCGCCTGGAGGGTTTCGGCGCGGCGGGGTCGCTGCTGACGGGCGTGGAGAGCCGCACCTCATCCCCCCTGCGCATGCTGCGGGATCCGCAGGGCCTGGAAAGCCTGAACACCCCCGGGCTTTACCCGGGGGGTGAGGGTGCTGGCCATGCCGGCGGCATCCTGTCGGCCGCGATTGATGGCATCAAGCTGGCCGAAGCCGTGGGCCTCAGCCTTCTTCGTCCTCCGCGCCGAGGGGAACCAGACGGATCTGCTTGCGACCCAGCTTGATCTCGAACTCATCGCCGGGCTGCAGGTCGAGCATGGCTGTATAGGCCTTGCCCACCATCAGATTGCCGTTGAACTGCACTTTGGTGTTGAAGCTGAGCTTGCGGCCGGCCTTGCCGGCCCGGGGGGCGGCGCCGAAGTCGACTCCCTTGGCATTGAGCAGAGCCTCGTAGAAGGCGGTGAAGTTCAGCCGCTCGGTGCCATCCTTCTTGGTGGAGACATAACCGCAGGCCCGTACTAGGTCGGACTTGCTGACATCACCCAATTCCTTGACCTTGGCAAGCAGGTCGGCGCCAGTAAGCATGGTGGAAGAATTTGCGTCCTATGCATATTCTCTCATCAAGGGGCGCCATTGCAAGCACATGGCCATGGTGAAGCTGGCAATCTTGTATCAGCCCGAGCATTCCCTCACCACTCATCTGCGACACAGGCCTCTAGCTCACCCGTGACGATCCGGCGAAGCCTGTCTGTAGAGGCTCGTGACAACTCATGCCTGGGCAACGATGCCGCTCCAGTTCACCGCCCTGACCCGGTCGCGCCGCCACGAGTGGAACAGCAGCGGTTCGGCCACCGTGCACAGGGGACACAGCGCGACCCGCTCAGACTCAATGCCCTCATGCTCCAGCTGCCGCAGGCTGGCCAGGCGGATGTCGAGCCGGTCGCGGCTGGGATCGGGATCGGGCCGCAGGGCGCCGCAGGCAATCAACTCGGCAAGGGCTTCGCCGTTCTCCCTGCCACAGGGTCGCAGGGCCGCCGCCACCTCCAGGCTCACCGGGCGTTCCACCTGATAGCTGGCGCCGCTCACGGCCGGGCCCAGGGCGACCAGCAGATCCTGACGTCGGCTTCCGCCTGCCTCGAGCGCTGCGATCGCCGCCGGCAGGATACGGCCTGCCACCCCGCGCCAGCCGGCATGGCAGGCCGCCACCCGGCCGCTGGCCGGATCAGCGATCAGCACCGGCGTGCAGTCGGCTCCGCAGACCCACAGGCTCTGCCCGCCGCCGTCGCTCACCAGTCCATCGGCCTCCGGCCAGGGTTCGGCGGTGGCCGTACTGGCGGCCAGCACCACCGGGCTGTGGATCTGCTGGGGACGGTGCACACTCACCCCGGCGCTCAGGTAACCGGCAAGCAGCTCCGGCCCGCGGCCCTGCCACTGGCGGGTGAAGAAGCCGTGCTCAAAGGCCGCCAGCAGGTCGGCCTGGAGGTAATGGCCCCCGTAGGTACCCACCCAGGTCCAGCCCGGCAGGTTGTTGAAGCCCGCATCAGGGCGGTCGAATGGGGGGTCGAGGGCCTCAGCCATCGGGCAGGTCGCGCAGCAGCCAGAAACCCTGCAGCCGGTCGGCACCTTCATCGCTCTGCACAGCGATGAACTGCAGACCGGCGGCCTGCTGCCGTGCCGCAGCCAGCGCAGCGGCGGCGGCCTCGGCCTCTGCCGCCGGCAGATCGCTCAGCAGCCAGCGGTCCTCCAGGCCGGCTTCCAGAACCAGCTGGCGACCGCTGAGTTCCAGCCGTACCGGCTCCAGACCGGCGAGCCAGCCGGCGATCGCCAGGGAGCGGCGGCGGCTGAACAGGCGGACGCCGGGCACGGGCACCTCGGCATCGGCCAGGGGTGGCAGGGGCATCAGGCCCGCAAAGTCGATTGGCCACCTGTCCGCATCGGCCAGAGCGGCGGCGCTGAGGGTGGCCCAGCTCCAACGGTCACCGCGGGCCACCTCCGGCAAGGGCAGAGGCAGGGGGCGCACCAGCTGGGCCGCAGGGGCGAGGGGACCGGCCATGTAGCCGGGATCGGCGGGGTAGACGCTGGCCTCACGCTCCTGCAGCCACTCCAGCAGGCTGTAGCAACGGCGGCTGGGCACCAGTTCGATGCCGAGCCCTTCGGCAGCCCGCTGCACCATGGTCCGCATCGATGCCCGCCAGCAGCGAAGACGGCGCGGCAAGCCCACCCCCTGCTCGCGGGCGTCGTCGAGGGCCGACTCGATCGCTTCCCGCAGCCAGATGGAATTGACACTGGTGGCCGGGCAGGGACGGGCCCAGCGAAAGACGCGGTCGCCGGAGCAGATCAGCAGCTCCCAGCGCTTCTTCCCATCAGCATCAAGAATCGGCCTCGAGTAGTAATCGAGTTCCCAGTCAGGCCCGAAGCCGCTCCGCCCCTGCGGCTGCACCTGAGGCATGGAAGCGGCGCTCATCCGGCTTCCTGCTCCTTCTGCCGCAGCAGGGAACGGGCCCGGTTGGCACGCTCGGCAGCCTCGTTCATCAGCGTCTCCTTCGCCACCAGCAGTTCGCCGGGCTGGTTTTCCAGCAGAACCGTGTTCAGGGCGATGCGACCGCGGCCGGGATCGAGGTCAGTGATCAGAGCCTTCAGGCGCTCGCCGGTCTGGAAGGCCTCACGCAGGTCGCGCAGGGCCCCGCCGGTGACGCAGGAGTGGTGCAGCAGGCCGCTGACCCCACCAAGATCCACGAAAAACCCATAGGGCTTGAGGGAGACCACGGTGCCTTCCACCAGTTGGCCAACCTCGAGTTCGGCGAACCGGGTCGCCGTGGCGGCACGCTTCTCGGAGAGCACAAGCTTGCGGGTATCGGCATTCACCTCGAGAAAGGCCACCGCGAGGGTGCGGCCCATCAGCGCCTCATGGTTCTCACCCTCGTTGAGCTGGGAGCGGGGGATGAAGCCACGCAGACCCTCCAGATCGCAGGTGACGCCGCCACGGTTGAAGCCGTTGACCTTCACCTGTACCACTTTCCCGTCCTTCTCCAGCTGGCGCACCTTCTCCCAGCTCTGGCGCAGGGCCAGGGCCCGGGCACTCACCGTCACCATGCCATCGGCGTTCTGCTCGCGGGTGACGAGAACCTCCAGAGCCAGCCCCTTCGGAAAACGCTCCTTGAGGTTGGTGATCGCCCCGAGGCCGCACTCCTGCTTCGGCATGAAGCCGGGAGCCTTGCCACCGATATCGACGTAGACGCCGTCACTTTCCAGACCGATCACCACCCCCTGCACCACCTCGCCGGTGGTGCCGACGGGCTCGTTCTGATCGAGGGCGGCCAGGAAAGCCTCCTCGTCGAAGTCGAAATCATCAACGCTGCGGCCCGCGGCGGCGGCTTCCGAGGAACGGCGGGCAGGCTGCCGAGGCTGCCGGCCCGTCTCGGGGCCGAGCAGGTCGGCCATCGTCAGCCCCTCGAGGCCGTCAGAATCGGCCCGGTCAAAGGCGGGCGGCTCGG
>JBIIJS010000148.1:0-6978 GCA_044233605.1 Cyanobium sp.
CCGGCCGGAGCCGCCGGAGAGAAGCAGCTTGATGCCGCCTGGCTGGCTGAGCATGGCTGGGGCTGAGCGGCCAGACCGGCCATCACCCCAAGGAATCAGCTGCTGGGCGATTCGAGTGGCAGCAGCCAGATCGAGCCGGTCTCGCGGTGCAGCTCGATGCGGAATTCCTGGCCCGGCTCCAGACCCATGCGGCGGGTGTAGGCCTGACCGATCAACAGGTTGCCGTTGCCATGCACCCGGGTGCGGAACTCTGCCTGGCGCCCCTTGCTCAACCCCGATCCGGCCGAACTGGAGGGCAGGGTGTAGCCCTTGGCGGCCACCAGTGCGCGGTAGAAGCTCTTTTTCAGCACCCGTCCACTGGGGCCGACGTAGCCGCAGGCCCGAGCGATCTGGTCTTCCGGCCTATTGCTGAGCGAGCGTGCCTTATCGAGCAGCGCCTTGCCTTCCAGCATCACGCCGCAGCCATCGCTCTGGCCGCCGGCAGAGGTTGCCCGGCTGCTGGTGCCCTGCGTTTCGGAACTCCCGGAGGAGTCGTGGTTGGCAGCCATGGACGGCTTCATCGTGATCGCTCACCAACAGTGTGGCTGCATCAATGCGGGCCGGGCAAGTATCAAGTGCTTCAAAGCAGATAAAGAATTCCGTACAGCACCACCCAGATGCCATCGACGAAATGCCAGTAGAGCTCTGCCGCCTCGAATCCGAACGGATCGCCAGCCATGATCCTTCCCCCGGGCCTCGCCTGCAGCCAGACAATCAGGATGCAGATCACACCGAGGGTCACGTGCAGGCCGTGGAAGCCTGTGAGGGCGTAGAAGGTGCTGGCGAACAGGTTGTCGGTGAGGCCGAAGGGGAGGTTGAAGTACTCCACCATTTGTCCCGCCAGGAAGGCGGCCCCCAGCAGCCCCGTGACCAGCAGCCAGGTGCGGCAGCCGCTGCCGTTGCCGGAGCGCAGCTGGGTGCCGGCTCGGTGGAAGGTGTAGCTGCTCACCAGCAGCAGCACTGTGTTGATCGTGGGCAGCAGCAGCTCGAGCTCGTAGTTGGAGCCCGGCGGCAATGGATTCACGGCCCGGAAGGTGAGGTAGGCGGCGAAGAAGCCGGCGAAGGTCATGCCGTCGGCCACCAGGAAGGTGGCCAGTCCGAACAAGCGGAAATCGCCGTGTTCGCCATGGCCCTGTTCGCCGCCGCGGACAGCGGAGGAGAGGGCATCGACGGTGGCGTCGTTGACGCCGGCATCGTCAAGGCTGGCGCCGGTGCCGGGGGCGAGGCTGGTCATCGGGATGGAGCGCGTTTGGGGCTGTGAAGCAGGGGGTCAGCGGCGGCCCGCCCCCCAGATCTGGCTGCCGGTGGCAGCATCAACGGGCAGCACACCGGGGGCGGTGCCGTAGCCGTAGGGCTCATGCACCAGTGGAGCCTCGCCGAGCCAGTTCTCCACCGGCGGGGGCGAGCTGGTGAGCCACTCGGGAGTGAGTGCCCTCCACGGGTTGTCGCCGGCCAGGGGACCACGGAAAGCGCTCCAGATCACATTCACCAGCAGTGGCAGGGTGCTGATCGCCATCAGCAGGGCGCCAACGCTGCTCACCTGGTTCCAGAGGGTGAAGCTTGGGTCGTATTCCGCCACGCGCCTGGGCATGCCGTTGAGGCCGAGCCAGTGCTGCGGGGCGAAGCAGAGGTTGAAGCCCAGGAAGGTGAGCAGGAAGTGCAGACGGCCAAGGTCTTCGTTGAGCATGCGGCCGGTGAACTTCGGATACCAGTGATAGAGAGAGCTGAAGATCACGAACACCGTGCCGCCATAGACGATGTAGTGAAAGTGGCCGACCACGAAATAGGTATCGTGAACGTGGATGTCGAATGGCACCTGGGCAAGGGCGACGCCGGTGATGCCGCCGAAAACGAAATTGACAATGAAACCGCAGGAGAACAGCATCGCACTGTTCAGGGCGATGCGGCCTCCCCAGAGGGTGGCTAGCCAGTTGAAAAACTTGATGCCGGTGGGAACGGCGATGAAGGAGGTGGCGATCGTGAAGAACAGCCGCATCCAGGGGGGCGTACCACTGGTGAACATGTGGTGAGCCCAGACGATCAGGCCGAGAAAGACGATGGCCATGATCGAATACACCATCGTTTGATAGCCGAACAGGGGCTTGCGGGCGTGGATCGGCAGAATCTCGCTCACTAGTCCGAATGCCGGTAGCACCATGATGTACACAGCCGGATGAGAATAGAACCAGAACAGGTGCTGATACACCACCACATTGCCTCCCAGAGCCGGGTTGAAGAAGCCGGTGTGGGCGATGATGTCGAAGCTGAGCAGGATGAGAGTGCCGGCCAGCACGGGGGTGGAAAGCACCACAAGAATGCTGGTGCCGAGCATGGCCCAGCAGTACATCGGCAGCATCATCAACTTCAGACCGGGCCTGCGCAGCTTGAGGATGGTGGCAATGAAGTTGATGCCTCCGAAGATCGAGCTGCCCCCCAGCAGCAGCACACTCAGGATCCACACCACCTGGCCGGCTGCTGGGGTGGTGATGCTCAGCGGCGGGTAGGCGGTCCAGCCCGACTGGGAGGCGCCGGTGATGAAGTAGCTGCTGATCAGTAGAATTCCGGCCGGCGGGATCAGCCAGAAAGCCACGGCGTTGAGCCGTGGGAATGCCATGTCGCGCGCCCCTACGTAGAAGGGGATCAGATAATTTCCGAAGGCGCCATTCACCACCGGCACGATCCAAAGAAAGATCATCACCGTGCCGTGCAGGGTGAGAACTTCGTTGTAGGTTTCGCGGCTGACGAAATCGCTGATCGGACTGGCCAGCTCGGTGCGGATCACGCCGGCCAGGGCACCGCCGATCAGGTAGAAGATGAATCCGGTGACCAGGTACTGAAGGCCGATCACCTTGTGATCAAGGCTGAAGCTGAAGTACTTCAGCCATCCCTGCGGTTGCAGGCCTTCCGGACGGGGCTGGAAGTCGCTGGGGGAGGCGAGCGTCATGGTTGAGCGGAAAAAGCTGGGGGGCGGGCGGTGTGGATCAACCGGTGGCGATGGCGCCGGCGGCAGGCCCGGATGCGTCCGGCAGGGCGGCGACGGTGGCCGGGCGGTTTTTGTCCAGCCAGGCCTGGAAGTCGTCGGCTTCGTGGACCACCACGGTGGAGCGCATGCCGCCGTGGTAGGGGCCGCAGAGTTCGGCGCAGACGATCGGATAGCTGCCGGGCCGGGTGGCGGTGAAGCTCAGCACGGTGGGTTGGCCGGGGATCACGTCCTGCTTGAGCCGGAACTGGGGCACCCAGAAGGCGTGGATCACGTCGTTGGCCTTCATGCGCAGCTCCACGGCCCGGTCGGCCGGGACGTGCAGTTCGCCACTGGTGATGTCACCCTCCGGGTAATGGAAGATGAAGGCGAACTGCATTGCCGTGACCTCCACGGGCAGGGAGCCGGGCTGGCTGCCGCCGGCGCCGATGCCGCCCCAGACGCGGGGTTGATCGGCTCCGTCGCCAGCGCCGTTTGCCTCGACCGCAGAGCCCACAGCCGCCTGCATCGTCATCCCGGGCTCCATCGATCCCATGGCGTTGTCCGAGGCCATGACATGCATGGCGCTGTGGTCGTTGAGCGGGGCCATGCCACCCATGCGCTCGTATATGTCGTAGCTGTAGATGCCCACGAACAGAACAACGACCGCCGGGATCGCAGTCCAGACGATTTCCAGAGGCAGGTTGCCCTCGATCGCGAGGCCGTCGCTCACGTCGCCCTCGCGGCGGCGGAAGCGGATCAGGCTGAACACCAGCAGCCCGACGATGCCGAGCAGCAGGATGGTGCCGATGATGAACAGCACCTTGAACAGGTCGTCATAGATCGGCGCATTGCTGCTGGCGTCGATCGGCAGCAGCTGGATGTTGTTGCCCACCCAGAGGCCGGTGAGCACCAGGGCCATCCCGGCGAGAAGGGTGATCAGTGCGGAGGGGATCTGCACGTGGATGGGGTTGTGGTCCTATCTGCCCAGGTTATTTGCGCCGCTCTGCCTGCGTGGAATCAGCGGTAGCCAGGGCTGCCATTGCTGACAAAATTCATAGTCGCTTTGCCGCCACCACTGAGATGTGCGGGAACGCTCATCCGCTGGAAGTCGCTACCTTGAATTTCCTTTCTGGCGCCATCCCTCCATGACGCTGGCACCGCAGCTTCCGCCGAAGGAACGGTTTTTGCCTGAAGAACCCCTTGCTTTCGGCCAGCGTTCAGCGCTCCGCTGGTTGCCGCTGCTCACCTCCCATCTGGTGGTTGCTCTGGTGGCTCTGGTGGCGATCGGCGGTGCCACCAGGGTGATGGAAGCCGGCCTTGCCTGCCCCGACTGGCCCCTCTGCTACGGCCTGCTGCTGCCCGGTCGGCAGATGAACATGCAGGTGTTTCTCGAGTGGTTTCACCGTCTTGATGCTTTCCTGGTGGGGCTTGCGCTGCTGCTGCTGGCTGCAGTGAGTGTGCTGCGTCGCCGGGTGCTGCCGGGCTGGTTGCCCTGGAGCGCCGGGGCTGCCCTGCTGCTGGTGGCAGTCCAGGGCGGGCTCGGGGCGCTCACCGTGCTGCTGCTCCTGCAGGCCTCCATGGTCACCGCCCATCTCGCCACCGCCCTGCTGCTGGTGTTCCTGCTCAGCGCTACCCATCAACGTCTGGAGCTGGCCCTGAATCCCCCTGCCTCCACCCCACCGCTCTGGTGGCTGCTGCTGGTGGCTGGGGCCGCCGGACTCGTTTTCTTTCAGTGTGTGCTGGGCGGTCTGATGGCCAGCCGATGGGCCGCCGACCTCTGCCTCCAGGCCGGGGAGGGATGTCGCTGGCTGTTGCGCCATCGCCTTGGTGCCTGGCCCGCCGCCCTGGCCGTGCTGGCCGTGGCGATTGCTTCCCTGCCCGCCAGGCCCTGGGCTTCACCGCTGCTGAGGGCCCTGGCCGGAGCCGCAGCCGTGCTGGTGGCCGGCCAGATCGCTCTCGGTGTTGCCACACTGCGGCTGCAGTTGGCCCAGCCTGCGGTCACCGTGGCCCATCAGCTCGGAGCCGCCCTGCTGATCGCCCTGCTCGGCAGCCTGCTGGGCCGCGCCCTGCCAGCCGGTGCTGTCAACGCTGCCCGGAGTCCTTTCCCCGCCCCTGAGCAGGAGGTCTGCCATGGTTAGTGCCGCCGGCGTCGCGCAGCCCGTCTCACCCCCCAGGCCCGATCGTTCAATCCGCCCCTCCGTACGCCTGCCGGCCTGGCTGGAGGTGGCCAAGCCACGGCTGATTCCTTTGCTGCTTGCCACCACGATCGGCGGCATGGCCCTCACGCCCGCCTGGCCGCTCACCCCGCTGCGGTTGCTGGCCACCCTGCTGGGTGGGGCGATGGCTTCCGCCGCAGCCGGGGTTCTCAACTGCCTCTGGGAGCAGGAGCTCGACGGCCGCATGCAACGCACAAGCCGGCGGGCGCTTCCTTCTGGCCGGCTGGCCCAGCGGCAGGCTTTCGCCCTGGCGATCGCCCTCACCGCCGCTTCGGTGGCCGTGCTCGTGCTGGGCGTCAACTGCCTGGCCGCTGCCCTGGCCCTGCTGGGGCTCTGCAGCTACGTGCTGCTCTACACCGCCCTGCTCAAACCGCGCACCAGCCAGAACATCGTGATCGGCGGTGTGGCAGGCGCGATCCCGCCCCTGGTGGGGGCCGCAGCCGCGAGCGGCCATCTGGGCTGGGGAGGCTGGTGGCTGTTCACGCTGGTGATGGTCTGGACGCCCGCCCACTTCTGGGCCCTGGCCCTGCTGCTGCGCGACGACTACCGCTCGGTTGGCATCCCCATGCTGCCTGTGGTGCGCGGCACCACCGTCACGGTGCGTGCGATCCGCCACTACAGCTGGCTGACCGTTGCCCTCAGCTGCCTCGGTGCGCTGGTGCTGCCCAGCGGAGGCCTGCTCTACAGCCTGCTGGTGCTGCCCTTCAATGCCCGCCTGCTGCAGCTCAGCGAACGCCTTTCGGCCGACCCTGACGACCCCGGCCGCGCCCGCAATCTGTTTCGCTGGTCGATCTTCTACCTGTTCGGCATCTGTCTGCTGCTGGTACTGGCACGCACACCCCAGGCCGCTGTCCTGCAGCTGCCACTGAATCCGGCGGCTTTCCCCCTGCTGCCGCGGCTCAGCGCTGCCTAGATTACGCGGCCAAACCAGCGCTGGGAGCGATCCGGGCTTGATTGAGCTGCAGCACGTCAGCAAGCGCTACGGCGGCGGTCGCAGGGGCGAGCCGATTCAGGCGCTCGACGACCTGTCTCTGTTGGTTCCGGGCGGCTGTCTGTATGGCCTGCTCGGCCCCAACGGGGCCGGCAAGACCACCGCCCTGCGCATTCTCTGCACCCTGCTGGCACCTGATGCCGGTGCGGTGCGGGTTGCCGGCATCGATGCTCTGGCCGATCCCCGCGCCGTGCGCCGGCAACTGGGCTACGTGGCCCAGGAGGTGGCGATCGACAAGATCCTCAGCGGCCGCGAACTGCTTGCCCTCCAGGGGGATCTGTACCACCTGTCCCGCGCCGACCGCGATGCCCGCATCGCCGAGCTGATCGGTTGGCTGGCCATGGACGAGTGGATCGACCGGCGCTGCGGCACCTACTCCGGCGGCATGCGCCGCCGCCTCGACCTGGCTGCGGGCCTGCTGCACCGCCCCAGGGTGCTGGTGCTCGATGAACCCACCGTCGGCCTCGATATCGAGAGCCGCGCCGCCATCTGGATGGTGCTGCGCCAGTTGCGCGACCAGGGCACCACCGTGCTGCTGAGCAGCCATTACCTCGAGGAGGTCGACGCCCTGGCCGACCGGCTGGCGATCCTCGAGGCCGGCCGGGTGATCGCCGAGGGAGCTCCGGCGGAGCTGAAGGCCGCTCTCGGCGGCGACCGGGTGACCCTGCGGGTGCGGGAGTTCAGCGATCCCCAGGAGGCCGGGCGGGTGCAGGAGCTGCTGCGGGCCTGCAGCGGCGTGCGCCAGGTGGTGGTCAACCGCTCCCAGGGCT
>JBIIJS010000149.1:0-6962 GCA_044233605.1 Cyanobium sp.
CGCCTGCGTCAGGGGCGACAGCCGGGTGCCGCTGCCGCCGGCAAGGATGATGCCGCGTCGCTGCAGGTGGATGGACATCACAACGTTGTGCAGCTGCGGAAATATTTTCTCATGTCGTCGGGCCCTTGGGATATATGTAGATTCTTCGCTTTGCTGCTGATTTCAAAGGCGCACATGGGATCCTTTCTGGCGATGGCTGATAAAGTCGGCTGTTGTGCTGGCTAGCCCCTCCGGCAACGGAATGCGCGCTCGCCAGCCGAGTGCCTCGAGCCGGCTCACATCCAACAGCTTGCGAGGGGTGCCATCGGGTTTTTCGGCATCCCACTCGATACGGCCTCGATAGCCCACGGCATCGGCCACCATCCCAGCCAGCTCGGCGATGGTGATGTCACTTCCGGTGCCCACATTGACGAACTGCAGCTCATCGGGGGCGGGTTGCCAGTTCTCCAGGCAGAACACGGCCGCATCGGCCAGGTCGTCGACGTGCAGGAATTCCCGGCGTGGGCTGCCGCTGCCCCAGCAGGTCACCAGCGAGGTGCCGCTCTCCTTTGCCTCATGGAAGCGGCGGATCAGGGCCGGCAGCACATGGCTTTGGGTCGGGTGGTAGTTGTCGCCGGGGCCGTAGAGGTTGGTGGGCATCAGACTGATCGCATCGAAGCCGTGCTGAATGCGTAGGGCGTGGCAGAGCTTGATGCCGCTGATCTTGGCAACTGCATACCACTCATTTGTGGGCTCCAATGGGCCACTGAGCAGGCACTCTTCGCGGATCGGCTGTGGGGCCAGCTTCGGGTAGATGCAGCTACTGCCGAGAAACAGCAGGCGCCGGCAGCCTTGACGCCATGCATTCTCGATCACGTGGTTCTGGATCTTGAGGTTGTCGAGCAGGAAATCGGCCGGATAGGTTGAATTGGCAAGGATGCCGCCCACCTTTGCGGCAGCCAGTACCACCACGTCGGGGCTCTGGTCGGCGAACCAGCGCTGCACCGCCACCGGATCGGTGAGATCCAGTTCGTCGCGCCTTGCAGTGAGCAGATCGCTGTAGCCGCCAGCCCGCAGGCGGCGAACAATCGCTGATCCCGCCATGCCGCGCTGGCCGGCGACGAAGATGCGATCAGTACTGGAGATCAGCGGCATCGTCGGGGGCTCAGCGTCCTTGCGCTACTGGGTCGAAGGGCACCGAGCTGAGTGGCATCGGCGGATTCTCCATCGATCCCACCACGTTGAATCCTTCGCGACGCAGGATCGCCTCCTTGGCGGCTTCGGCTTTGTCGTGGGCCACCATCTCGGCCACGAGTTGCTCCAGGGTGGTGGTGGGCGTCCAGCCCAGCCTGGCGTGGGCTTTGCTCGGATCGCCGAGCAGGGTTTCTACCTCGGCGGGGCGGAAGTAGCGTGGATCGATGCGCACCACAGTGGCGCCGGTGTCGCGGCGCCTGCCGGTTTCGGCGATGCCTTCACCGCACCAGTCGATGCCTCCCCAACCGAGCTCGGTGGCGGTGAGCTCAATGAAGCTGCGCACGCTCTCCTGGCGGCCGGTGGCGATCACGAAATCCTCGGGCGGCCCTGTCTGCTGCAGCATGCGCCACTGCATCTCCACGTAGTCGCGGGCGTGCCCCCAGTCGCGCAGTGAGTCGAGGTTGCCCATGAACAGGGACTGGTCGAGGTCAGCATCGATGCGGGCGAGGCCGCGGGTGATCTTGCGGGTGACGAACGTCTCGCCGCGGCGCGGGCTCTCGTGGTTGAACAGGATGCCGTTGCAGGCATACATTCCGTAGCTTTCGCGGTAGTTAACTGTGATCCAGTAGGCGTATAGCTTGGCCACGCCGTAAGGGCTGCGGGGGTAGAAGGGAGTGCTCTCCTTCTGAGGAGTCTCCTGCACGAGGCCGTAGAGCTCGGAGGTGGAGGCCTGGTAGATGCGGGTGGTGTCGATGAGTCCGAGGATGCGGACCGCTTCGAGGATGCGCAGGGTGCCGAGGGCATCGGAGTTGGCGGTGTACTCCGGGCTCTCGAAACTCACGGCCACATGGCTCTGGGCACCGAGGTTGTAAATCTCATCGGGCCGCACCTGCTGGATGATGCGGATGAGGTTGGTGGAATCGGTGAGATCGCCGTAGTGCAGCACCAAGCGGGGATCCCGTTCGTGAGGGTCCTGGTAGAGGTGATCGATCCGCTCGGTGTTGAAGCTGCTGGCGCGCCGCTTGATTCCATGGACCACATAGCCCTTCTCAAGCAGCAGCTCGACCAGGTAGGAGCCGTCCTGGCCTGTGATGCCAGTGATCAGTGCGGTTCTGGGCATCGGGTCAGCCGACAGTCAACGGGGGGTCACTGCGACCGTAGCGGTCCTCGAAGCGCACGATGTCGTCCTCGCCGAGGTAGGGACCACTCTGCACCTCGATCATCTCCACGGGAATCTTGCCTGGGTTGGAGAGGCGGTGCCGCGAGCCCAGCGGGATGTACGTGCTCTGGTTTTCCCCCACCAGTTCCTCGTGACCGTCCTTCTCCACAATCGCGGTGCCCTTGACCACGATCCAGTGCTCGGCGCGGTGGTGGTGCATCTGTAGCGAAAGGCTGGCGCCGGGGTTGACCACGATTTTCTTCACCTGCCAGCGATCGCCCTCGGTGATGCCGTCATAGCTGCCCCAGGGTCGGTAGATGCGCCGATGTGCCTTGCTTTCGGGTGCGCCCTCAGTCTCAAGGTGACCCACGATCTTCTTGACGTCCTGGGCACGGTCGCGGTGGGCAACCAGCACCACGTCATCAGTTTCGACCACCACCAGGTCCTCCACCCCCAGCCCAACCACCAGCCGGTGCTCGCTGCGCAGGTAGCAGTTGCGGGCGTCCTGGCTGATCACCCGGCCGCGCAACACGTTGCCGTCTTGATCGTGGTCGGAGGTTTCCCACAGCGCGCTCCAGCTGCCCACATCACTCCAACCTGCGTCGAGGGGGAGCACCGCTCCGCGATCGGTCTTCTCCATCACGGCCACGTCGATTGCCACGCTCGGGCAGCGAGCAAACGCTTCGCGTTCCAGTCGCAGGAACTCCAGGTCGGCGCTGTCGTGCTCGAGGGCACTGCGGCAGTGGCTCACCACCTCGGGGCTGAGCCGCTCAAGTTCCGCCAGGATCGTGGAGGCGCGGAACAAAAACATGCCGCTGTTCCAGGTGAAACGGCCCGAAGCCAGGAACTGCTCGGCGGTGGCGCGGTCGGGTTTTTCGACGAAGCGCTCGATCGGCACCGGGGAGGGGTGGTGGTCGCCCTCATCGCTGGCCGCCGGCAGGGTTTCGGTGGCCTCGATGTATCCGTAGCCAGTCTCCGGGGCGGTGGGCACGATGCCGAAGGTGACCATCTGGCCGGCCTCCGCCGCGGCGATGCCGGCGCTGACGGCGGCGCGGAAACGGGCCGGCCGGCGGATCACATGGTCGGCGGAGAGCACCAGCAGCAGGGGGTCTTCGCCGCGTGCGGTGGCTTGCAGGGCCGCCACCGCGATTGCGGGTGCGGTGTTACGGCCTATCGGCTCCAGCAGGATCGCCGCCGGCTCGACGCCGATCTGGCGCATCTGCTCGGCGACGATGAAGCGGTGGTCTTCGTTGCAGACGAGCAGGGGCCGGGCGAGCCTCTGCAGGCCCTGCAGCCGGTCCATGGTCTGTTGCAGCAGGGTCTGGTCGGAGCCGGCGGCCAGGGGCCAGTACTGCTTCGGGTAGGAGGCCCGCGACAGGGGCCACAGACGGGTTCCAGTGCCCCCGCAGAGGATCACCGGAACCAGGGGGCTGGTGGCCATGGATGGAAAACCGGCTTGCAACAGTAAATCACGCTTGCCGCATCGCAGGATGCGATTTGCTATCGACAGCTTGTTTATTTCGCTGCCATCCAGTCGGTGCCGATGCCCGTTTCCACCACCAGGGGCACGTCAAGGCTCACTGCGCCCTCCATGGTGCTGCGGGTCAGTGCCGCCACTTCCGCCACGGCCTCCGGGGCCGCTTCCAGCACCAGCTCATCGTGCACCTGCAGCAGCAGCCTGGCCGGCAGGGCGCGATCGAGCAGCTGCCGCTGCAGCTGCACCATCGCCAGCTTGATGATGTCGGCGCTGGAACCCTGGATGGGCGCGTTGGCGGCGGCTCGCAGCTGCTGTCCTTCCACGCCTGCCCGGCGGGCCGCCTCCAGGTCGATCTCCAGTGGATCACGCCCCAGGTTCCTGCCCAGGCCGCCGGGATCGAAATGGAACACCCGTCGCCGGCCCAGGATCGTCTCCACAAAGCCGCGGCTCAGGGCCAGACGCTCCTGCAGCTCCAGGAAGCCGAACACGCGTGGGTAGCGCTCGCGGTAGCGGCTCAGGAATTCTTTCGCCTGGGCCTGGCCCACGCCGGTCTCGCGGGCGAACCTCTGCGCCCCCATGCCATAGATCACGCCGAAGTTGATCGTTTTGCCGAGCCGCCGCTCGTCGGAGTTCACCTCGCCTTTTTCCAGCAGCAACCGGGCGGTGAGGGCGTGCACGTCGTCGCCGCGGTTGTATGCCTCCACCAGCAGGGGCTCGCCTGAGAGGTGGGTGAGGATACGCAGCTCGATCTGGGAGTAGTCGGCGCTGATCAGCTGCCAGCCCTCCTGGGGCAGGAAGGCCTTGCGGATGCGGCGGCTGAACTCGGTGCGGATCGGAATGTTCTGCAGGTTGGGGTTGCTGCTCGACAGCCGCCCCGTCGCTGTAACGGCCTGGTTGAAATCGGTATGGACCCGACCGGTCTCGGGCTCCACCAGGGCCGGCAGGGCTTCCACGTAGGTGCTGCGCAACTTGTTGAGGGTTCGGTGTTCCAACACCAGCGGCACCACCGCATGGTCGTCCTGCAGTTTTTCGAGCACGGCCGCGTCGGTGCTCCAGCCGGTCTTGGTGCGTCGCGATTTGCGGCGGTCGAGGCCGAGGCGCTCGAACAGCAGCTCGCCGAGCTGCTTGGAGGAGCCGAGGTTGAAGTCGGTACCGGCGGCAGCACGGGCCTCCGACTCGAGCCGCGCCAGGGTGGCGGCCAGCTCCTCACTGAGCGTCTGCAGGTAGGACACATCGATGCGGATGCCGGTGGCCTCCATGAGCGCCAGCACCGGTTCAAGCGGCAGCTCCACCTGTTCGAGCAGCTTGGGCAACGCCTCACCGAGCTCGGCCAGCCGCTGGCGCAGCAGCCCGGTGAGGCGCCAGGTGAGGTGTACGTCCATGCCGCAGTAGAGGGCTGCCGCCGCCACGGGCACGTCGGCGAAACTGGCCCCCTTCGGCACCAGATCGGCATAGCCGGTGGGGGTGAAGCCGAATTCGCGCTGTGCCATCGCCTCCAGGCTGTGGCGCTCGCCGGCATCGCGCAGGTAATCGGCCAGCAGGGTGTCCATCACCACTCCCTCCAGGGCGAGCCCGTGGCGCAGCAGAATCAGTCGGTCGTATTTGGCGTTCTGCAGCGTCTTGGGGTGGGTGGCGCTGGCCAGCCAGGGGGCGAGGGCGCTCAGCACCTGCTCCAGTGGCAGCTGGGTCGGAGCCGCCGGGGGCTCGCTGAGCAGGTCGGCAGGTGGCGGCGGACGGTGGCCGATCGGTAGGTAGGCCAGGTCAGCCGGTCCGGAGCCCCAGCAGAGGCCGATGCCCACCAGCTCGGCGCGGAAGGGGTTGAGCGCTGTGGTTTCGGTGTCGAGGGCCACCGGCAGGGCCGGGTCGGTGCAGGCCATCAGCCGTTTGACCAGGGCCGCAAGCGCTGTGGCGCTGGCGACGATCTGGGGCTCCAGTGCCGGGATCAGCGGATCCTGGGCCGGCGGGGCCTCGTCCGATTCCGGTGCCCCGGCTTTCGGTGCCGCGCTGGATACGACGGCGTCGGCGCCGATCACTGCGGCGGGTGGGTGGGCCGAGAAGCGCTGCTGGAAGCTGCCAACCTGGCGCACCAGGCTGAACAGCTCCAGCTCCTTGAGCCTTTCCTCCAGCAGCTCCGGCCGCACCTCACCCAGCTCAAGCCGCGGCGGCTCGGGGAGCGGAATGTCGATCAGGATCTCCGCCAGCATGCGGGATCGGAAGGCGTTGTCGCGGTCTTTTTCGAGTTTGCCCCGCAGCGCCCCCTTGATGGTCTCGATGGCGCCGTAGACCCCATCGAGGCTCCCGTGGGCCTGCAGGAGGGTGATAGCGGTTTTCGGCCCGACACCCTTCACGCCGGGGATGTTGTCGGAGCTGTCGCCGGTGAGGGCCTTCAGGTCGACCACCTCCTCGGGCGCCACGCCGAGCTTCTCGATCACCTGCGCGCGCCGTATCTCGGTGGGCCCGTTGTTGCGGGTATGGGGGCCGCCGCCCATGTACAGCACGGCGATGTCGCGCTCGTCGTCGACCAGCTGGAAGAGGTCGCGATCGCCCGAGAGGATCCGCACTCGCCAGCCTCCGTCGGCAGCCTGGTTGGCCAGGGTGCCGAGTACGTCGTCGGCCTCGTAGCCCGGTGCCATGCAGAGCGAGAGGTTGAGCGCCTCCCGCAGGATCGCCTGGAGATTGTCGAGGTCGGTGAAGAAGTGTTCCGGTGCCTCCTCGCGGTGGGCCTTGTAGGCCTCGTCTGCCTCATGGCGGAAGGTGGGCTCGGCGGTATCGAAGGCGATCACCACACCGCTGGGTTCGAGGCCCTTGCAGTTGTCGAGCAGGGCCTTGAGGAAGCCGTAGGTGACGCTGGTGGGTAGCCCGTCTTTGGTGCTGAGGCCGCCGTCGCCTCCCTTGGCAAAGGCGTAGAAGCTGCGGAAGGCCAGAGAATGGCCGTCCACCAGCAACAGCAGTGGCCGCGAGCTCTCCAGCCGCTCCGCCGCCCCACCCTTGTCACGCTTCACCATCTCCACCCGCGCCCCCAGTCGCTGCCTGGCCGATTGCGTCAGCCTGACAGAGCAGGCCGGGGCGGTGATCGGCCAGGCGATGTTCAGCCCCTGCGGCCACTACCGCTGGTGGCTTCTGCGCCTCTGGATGCCGGAGGCGCCGCGGCTG
>JBIIJS010000009.1:0-25516 GCA_044233605.1 Cyanobium sp.
TGATCGCGCAGCAGGCCTTGTTGCCGCTGCTCATCTTTCTGCGGCAGCAAGGCCTGCTGCGCGATCAGACCAGCTGAGCGGCTCCCAGCCGGCCAGGCCCTGTGGTGGTAAGGTTCTCAAACCACGGCGGGCGTCGCCAAGTGGTTAAGGCAGCGGCTTGTGGTGCCGCCATCCGGGGGTTCGAATCCCCTCGCTCGCCCTTCTCCACCAGCCGGTGGCGCATCCCGGCCTTCAGGTCGGCTGCAGCAGCGCCAGCAGGCGTTCCCCTCCCTCGCGCACCGGATCGGCACAGGGCAGGCCTGTTTCCGCCTGCGCGGCGGCGATGGCAGCTGCAGCCGCCCCGTCTTCGAGGTGGCCGGTGTTGAGCGCGATCGCCGCCACCCGCGCCGGTTCGCCATCGGCGGGCCGGGCCAGGGCCGCCATCCGCTCCAGGGTGATCACCAGCTCGCCCAGGGGCGGCAGGGGGATCTGGGGAAGGCTGCGGATGTGCTTCTGGCCGGCGCGATGCACCAGCAGCAGCTCGGTCGGCTGGCTGCCGCGCAGCAGCGGCAGGGTGGCGGTGGAGCCGGGATGGCAGAAAGAGCCCTGTCCCTCCACCAGAAGCAGCGTGTCGGCCGTGGCGCCTACCGCCGCCGCCAGCACGGCTTCCTCCACCGCGCCGGCCGCGTAATCCACCCGCACCGCATCGAGGGGCACGCCGCCGCCGGCGATCAGGATGCCCGCCTGGCCGGTGGGCACAAAGCGGGCATCCGAGCCGGCGCGCCGGGCCGCGGCCCACAGCTCCAGGCAGGCGCTCATCTTCCCCACCGACATGTCGGTTCCCACCGCCAGCAGCCGGCGGCCGGGCAGCGCAGCGGCCCGGGCCGAGGCCACCGGGAGATCGGCGGGCTCGCGGCGCAGGTCCCAGATCCAGCGGCCCGGCTGCACCAGGGCTGCCAGCTGCGGATCCTCCCCCAGGCGGCTGTGCAGGCCGCTGGCCACCGACAGTCCAGCCGCCAGGGCCGTCGCCACGTCGGCGCGCACCGCCTCGCTGAGCCGGCCGCCCGATGGCGCCAGCCCCACCACCGCCACCACCGGCGGCCCGCCGGGGGGCAGCAGCGGCAGGGCGTCGGTGATCGAGGCCACGATCGGCACGGCCCGGCGGATGCCGGTGATCGCCTCCAGCGAGCCACCGGCATGGACGGGGTCGACCACCGCCAGCAAGGGCGCGTGCCGGTAGCGCAGCAGGGCGAGGCCGGTCTTGCCGTGCAGGTTGTCGAGGCCGTGGTGCTGCAGCAGCACCACCGGAGCATCGGCGCTGAGCATCAGTCGGGCTCCGCGAAGGCTCCGGACCTCGGCTGCACCCCCAGACCTGCTCCTGCGCCTGGCATCACCCGATCGCCCTCCAGCTGCAACCCCTCGAAGGGGTCGTCGACGAGGTTGAGATGGCTGTCGAGGTCGGGCCAGCGCACCAGCGGCAGCAGCTGGGCGGCGGCGCCGTTGAGCAGGCGCCCATCCGAATAGCAGCCGAGCATCACATCCAGGCCCAGGCCCCGGGCGGCCCGGGCCATCAGCAGCGCTTCGGAGAGGCCGCCGCTTTTGAGCAGCTTGATGTTGATGCCATCCACATAGGGCGCCAGCCGCACCAGATCGGCCAGGTTCCAGCAGCTTTCATCGGCCACCAGCGGCAGGGGGCAATCGAACTCCAGAGACGCGAAGGCGGCGGCATCAGCCTCCGGATCCTCCAGCGGCGGCAGCGGCTGCTCCACCAGCACCACCCCCTGCTCCGCCAGCCAGGGCAGCATGCGGCGGGCCGCTTCACGGTTCCAGCCGCCGTTGGCATCCACCTGCAGCTCCACCTCGCTGCCCACGGCCTGGCGCCGCTCAGCCAGGGCCGCGGCCACGGCTCGCACCAGTTCGCGGTCGTGATCGAGCCCGTCGGAGCTGCCCAGCTTGAGTTTCACCCGGCTGGCCGGCAGCTGTTGCCACCAGCGCTCCAGCCGCTCCAGCACCTGCGCCGCCGATCCGAGGCCGAGGGTGACGCTGGTGGGCAGCAGCGCCGTCGGATCCAGGCCCCAGAGGCGATGCAGCGGCTGACCGAGCCGCTGGCCCCACCAGTCGTGTAGGGCCAGATCCACAGCGCAGCGGGCCGGCGGCGAGAGGGGCGCCAGCATGGGCTCGAGGGCCTGCAGCGGCTGGGGCGCCAGCCCCTCCAGGCCCGGCAGCAGCGCCTCCAGTTCGGCGGCGATCGCCTCGGTTGCATGGTGGCGATGGCCGGTGTCGAAGCCGCCGGTCTCGCCGCGGCCCACCACGCCGTCGTGTTCGAGGCTGAGCAGCAGGTGCTCCACCGAGGCGGTTGTGCCGCGGCTGATCGCGAGCGGCACGGCCTTGGTGAGCCGGAAGCGATGCAGTCGGCCGCGCATGCCGGGAATGCCGTGATCCTCACCCTGCCACGCACGGCGCGGAGCTGCCTCGCCGTAGCAGAAAATAAAGGGCATGACAGCGACCCTGCAAACCACGGCGCCGGCCGCCGCCCCGCCCGCCCAGGCCTCCCCGGCGGGGCGAGGCAGCTACTGGATCACCACCTTCGGCTGCCAGATGAACAAGGCCGATTCCGAGCGCATGGCCGGCATCCTCGAGGCGATGGGCTATTGCGAGGCGCAGGCGGAGCTGGAGGCGGATCTGGTGCTCTACAACACCTGCACGATCCGCGACAACGCGGAGCAGAAGGTGTACAGCTACCTGGGCCGCCAGGCCCGGCGCAAGCGCACCAACCCCCACCTCACCCTGGTGGTGGCCGGCTGCGTCGCCCAGCAGGAGGGAGAGGCCTTGCTGCGCCGTGTGCCGGAGCTCGATCTGGTGATGGGTCCCCAGCACGCCAACCGGCTGGAAACCCTGCTCAACCAGGTGGCCAGCGGCGCCCAGGTGGTGGCCACCGAGGAGCACCACATCCTCGAAGACATCACCACGGCGCGGCGCGACAGCCGGGTGTGCGCCTGGGTGAATGTGATCTACGGCTGCAATGAGCGCTGCACCTACTGCGTGGTGCCTTCGGTGCGGGGTCACGAGCAGAGCCGCCTGCCCGAGGCGATCCGCCTGGAGATGGAGGGGCTGGCCGCCCAGGGATACAGGGAGATCACCCTGCTGGGCCAGAACATCGACGCCTACGGCCGCGACCTGCCCGGCATCACCCCCGAGGGCCGCCGCGCCCACACCCTCACCGACCTGCTGCATCACGTGCACGACGTGGGCGGCATTGAACGGATCCGCTTCGCCACCAGCCACCCGCGCTACTTCACCGAGCGGCTGATTGATGCCTGCGCCGATCTGCCGAACGTGTGCGAGCACTTCCACATCCCCTTCCAGAGCGGCGACGACGAGGTGCTGCGTGCAATGGGCCGCGGCTACACGGTGGAGCGCTACCGGCGCATCATCGAGCGCATCCGCAGCCGCATGCCGGATGCGGCGATCAGCGCCGATGTGATCGTCGCCTTCCCGGGCGAAAGCGACGCCCAATTCCGCCGCACCCTGGCGCTGGTGGAAGAGATCGGCTTCGACCAGGTCAATACCGCCGCCTACTCGCCGCGCCCCAACACCCCCGCCGCCGACTGGCCCGACCAGCTGAGCGAGGCGGTGAAGGTGGAGCGGCTGCAGGAGCTCAACGCCCTCGTGGAGCGCAAGGCCCGCGAGCGCAGCGAGCGCTACGCGGGCCGCACGGAGGAGATCCTGGTGGAGGGTGCCAACCCCCGCGATCCGCAGCAGGCGATGGGCCGCACCCGCGGCAACCGGCTCACTTTCTTCCCCGCCCGCCATGGCGACGGCAGCCCCGTCCAGCCCGGCGAGCTGGTGCGTGTGCGGATTGAGGAGGTGCGGGCCTTCTCGCTCAGCGGCCGGCTGGTCGCCTGAGTCACACCCCCTGGCCCCCCGCCGGATCGCTGATACGGTTGGCGCCGCTTTGCTGAGCCGATGCCCCCATCCCCGCTTCACCTCGGTCTGGTGTTCGGGGGGGCCTCCGGCGAGCATGCGGTCTCGATCCGCTCGGCCGCCACGGTGCTCGGCGGCCTGCGCAGCGGCGCCAACGCCGGGCGCTACCGCGTGAGCTGCTTCTATATCGACCGCCAGGGTCGCTGGTGCCCCCCCGCCGTGGCCGAGGAGGTGCTGCGCTGCGGGCAGCCTCCCGCGGCTGATGCGGCCGGGCAGGGGCCGCCTGGTTTCCGCGGACTGCCGGAGGGGGCGCTTGAGGTGGAACTCTGGTTCCCGGTGCTGCATGGCCCCAACGGTGAAGACGGCACGATCCAGGGCCTGTTCACCCTGATGCAGGTGCCCTATGTGGGTTCAGGGGTGCTGGGCTCGGCCGTGGGCATGGACAAGCAGGCGATGAAGGCTGCCTTCGCCGCTGCCGGCCTGCCCCAGGTGCCCTACCTCTGCGTCGCCGCGGACGAGCTGGCCGAGCCGGAGCCGTTGCTCGATCGCCTGGAGCGGGAGCTGGGTTACCCCTGTTTCGTCAAACCCGCCAACATGGGTTCTTCAGTGGGGATCAGCAAGGCCACCGACCGCCGCGAGCTGCTTGATGGGCTGCGCCAGGCCGCCACTCTCGATCCGCGGCTGGTGGTGGAGAAGGGGGTGAAGGCGCGCGAGCTGGAGTGTGCCGTGCTTGGCAGCCGGGAGCTGCGCGCCTCGGTGCTCGGCGAGATCCGCTTTGATGCCGATTGGTACGACTACGAAACCAAGTACAGCGATGGTCTCAGCCACACCGTGATCCCGGCGCAGGTGCCGGTGGCGGTGAGCGAGCGGGCCGCCGCCATGGCCGTGGCCGCCTGCCGGGCGGTGGGGGCCTCCGGCCTGTCGCGGGTCGACTTCTTCTACGAGGAACCGGAGCCCCTCAGTGGGTCTGCGGCCGGTGACGCCGACGGAGGCCTCTGGATCAATGAGATCAACACCCTGCCGGGCTTCACCAGTCAGAGCATGTATCCGATGCTCTGGGCCGCCAGTGGGTTGGCACTCGAAGACCTGCTCCACAACCTGGTGGAAGGGGCGAGAGAATCCTTCCCATCTCGTGCCCTGGAGGGAGAGAGCCCATGAGCCACGGCCTGCTCTGGCTGCCGCTGCTGCTGGTGTTTGTGTTGCTCACTGCCCTGGGTTGGCTGGAACGTCGGCGCCAGCAGCTGTTTCGCGAATGGGCGGAGGGTGCGGAGCTGGCCAAGCTCGACAGCTGCGGCGCAGCCCGGCTCGTGGAGGGGGTGCTCAGCTGGAGCACCTTTGAGGCGGGCCGCTTCCAGCCGGTTGATTCGTTTGTGATCAAGCAGCTCGAACTGGTGGAGTTGCTCTCCCTGGGCTCCGGCGAGGCGCCGCTCACCGAGGAGAGCCAGGGTGCCTGCCGCCTGCGCCTGGTGGGAGGCGGAGAGCAGAAGGATCTGCCCTTCGCCGATGCCCAGCGGGCCCGCAGCTGGATCGATGAGCTGATGGCCCGGTCGCGATGCGAGCTGTGAGCGCCCCCGGCGCCCCCGGCGCCTCCCGCCGCCGTGAGCTGCGCCTGCTGCGGCGGGCCGAACGACTGCGTAACCTCTGGCGTTTTCTGGTGTTCAGTGCCCTGGCCACCGGCCTGGGGGCCGTGTTGTTACGTGAGGGCTGGACCTTGCGTGATCCCTCCCAGCTGGAGGTACGCGGCAGCTCGCTGGTCAACCGCGAGCAGGTGATCCAGGCGGCTGGGCTGCGCTTCCCCACGCCCCTGCTGGAGATCTGGCCGAAGGAGCTCAGCCGCAGCCTCACCGCTGCCCTGCCGGTGGCGGAGGTGAAGGTCACGCGGCTGATGCTGCCGCCGCGCCTGCGCGTCGAACTGGTCGACCGGGAAGCGGTGGCCCGGGCGGAGCGGCGCACCGCCAACGGCCCCGAACAGGGTTATGTGGATCGACTGGGCAACTGGATCGCCGTGCGCCCTGGCATGGGGGTGCGCAGCAGCGGTCCGATCCAGCTGAAGGTGGTGGGCTGGAACAGCCGCCACCGCGCCGACCTTGCCCGGGTGCTCGAATCAGCCCCTCGCATCGGCGCGGGGCTGCGCGAGATCCGCTTCGAACCCGACGGCAGCCTCTGGCTCAGCACCGCCGAACTGGGCCGTCTGCGGCTCGGTCCGAGTGATGGTCGCCTCACCCGGCGCCTGGAGGTGGTGGAACACCTCAACCGCGCCCTGCCTGAGCAGGTCCGCGGCCGCCGGCCCCAGATGATCGATCTGAGCGATCCCGAACAGCCCGAACTCAGCCTCGCCGGCCCGGTGCGCCGCGACCCTGCGGGCCAGGCTGGAGCTGCGGCTGGGGCAGACTGAAAGCGATCCCCGACATGGCGTCCGCGACCTCTCCACGCCAGCCATTGCCCACACGAGATTGCGCACCGGCCGCTTCCGGTGCAATCTGGTCGCTCCCACGCAGGCGGCCGGTCCGACACCCGACATAATGCAGCGCGATCTGGACATTCCCACCCCGTTCGTCCAATCCCAGCCGGCGCCCCCGATGGATCCCCTCGACATGAGCCAAGCAACGCCCAGCAGCAATGGCATCGTGCCGAGTCAGTCCGCCCGCATCGAGGTGATCGGTGTAGGCGGTGGCGGCAGCAACGCCGTCAACCGCATGATTGCCTCGGATCTGCAGGGGGTGGGGTACCGGGTGCTCAACACCGATGCCCAGGCCCTGCTGCAGTCGGCGGCACGGCAGCGCATCCAGCTGGGTCAGAAACTCACCCGCGGCCTCGGCGCCGGCGGCAACCCGGTGATCGGCCAGAAAGCGGCCGAGGAATCGCGCAGCGAGCTGCAGCAGTCGCTGGAAGGGGCTGATCTGGTGTTCATCGCCGCCGGCATGGGTGGTGGCACCGGCACCGGCGCGGCGCCGATCCTGGCCGAGGTTGCCAAGGAGTGCGGTGCCCTCACCGTGGGCATTGTCACCAAGCCGTTCGGCTTCGAGGGCCGCAAGCGGCTGCGCCAGGCCGAGGAGGGCATCGCCCGTCTGGCCGAGCACGTCGACACTCTGATCATCATCCCCAATGACCGCCTGCGCGATGCCATCGCCGGCGCGCCGCTGCAGGACGCGTTCCGCACCGCCGACGACGTGCTGCGGATGGGCGTGAAGGGCATCAGCGACATCATCACCAAACCTGGCCTGGTCAACGTCGATTTCGCCGATGTGCGCTCGGTGATGGCCGATGCCGGCACAGCCCTGCTGGGCATCGGCGTGGGCTCGGGCCGCTCCCGCGCCAGTGAGGCCGCCCAGGCCGCGATGACCAGCCCGCTGCTCGAGTCGGCCCGGATCGATGGAGCCTGCGGCTGTGTGATCAACATCAGCGGCGGCAAGGACATGACCCTTGAAGACATGACCACCGCCTCGGAGGTGATTTACGACGTGGTCGATCCCGACGCCAACATCATCGTGGGCGCCGTGGTGGATGAAGCTCTGGAGGGCGAGATCCACGTCACCGTGATCGCCACCGGTTTTCAGAGCGGCGGGGCTTACCGCCGTCCCGAGCGCTCCACTCCCAGTTTCGCCGAATCACTCACGACCACCGAGGAGGAGCGTGGCGCGATGATCCCGCCGTTCCTGCTCAATCGCCAGACCCGCATCGAGTGAGGCGGGGGCGGCAACCTGCCGATCAAGGGGGTGACCCGGAGTCCACGCCTGCCCTGAGCATCCCGTGTGGCTGCTCCCTTCCGGTCCTGACCAGATTTGGGCGTCGGGGCCGCGTGGGTCCGAGTCGTGCTGATGCTAGCAATGGCCCCGTACAGCCCCGCCCGCGAGTCAACCTGTGCCCCAACGCCCCGGAGACCTGATTCTGCGCAAGCGGGCCGGCCTGCCGATCAGCGTCCTCACCGCCTGGGACGCCCTTTCGGCGGCGCTGGTGGCTGAAGCCGGTGCCGATGCGGTGCTGGTGGGTGACTCCCTGGCGATGGTGGTCCTGGGCCACGCCACCACCTTGCCCGTGACCCTCGACGAGATGCTGCACCATTGCCGCGCCGTGGGCCGCGGCCTGGAGGCCGCCGGAGCGCACCGGCCGCTGCTGATCGCCGACCTGCCCTTCCTCAGCTACCAGTGCGGCGCTGATGAGGCGGTGGCCGCCGCCGGCCGGGTGCTGAAGGAGAGTCCTGCCGCCGCGGTGAAACTCGAGGGGGCCGAACCGGAGACCCTTGCGGTGATCGATCGGCTGGTACGCCACGGCATCCCGGTGCTGGGCCACCTGGGCCTCACTCCCCAATCGGTCCACCAACTCGGCTACCGGCGCCAGGCGGGCGATCCGGTGGGCCAGCAGCGGCTGCGGCGCCAGGCCGAGGCCCTCGAGGCCGCAGGCTGCTTCGGTGTGGTGCTCGAGCACGTGCCGGCCGAGCTGGGCGCCGAGCTGAGTGCCCGCCTGACGATCCCGGTCATCGGCATCGGCGCCGGCGACTGCTGCGACGGCCAGGTGCGCGTCACCGCCGATCTGCTCGGCCTCACCACCCGCCAGCCCCCCTTCTGTCCGCCGCTGCTGGATGGCCGTGGCCTGGCGGTGACAGCCCTGCGCGACTGGATCAGTGCCCTGCAGGCCGCTCCTGCCACCAGGCCAGCAGCTCCCGCAGCACCGCATTGCTCAGAGCCAGCCCCTCAGGATCCCTGAGCCGCCAGCGCGGGCCCTCCAGCAGCAGCAGCCCGCGCCGGATCCAGGGCTCCAGCCGCAGGGCCAGGTCGTCGATCTCGGCCGGCGCCAGCCCATGGCTGGCCGCCAGGGCCCTCAGGTTCACCCCCTCGCGGCGGCGCAGACCCACGAGCAGCAGCTCCTCCAGCGGCGGCCCCGAGGGGCGCGCCGGTGGCGTGCGTTCCAGTCCTGGCTGGCCGGCGGCCAGCCAGGCGGCCCAGGCCTCGCGGTTGCGGGGCCGGGCCAGGCGCACCCCCCACGGCGCCGAGGTGGCGCCCATGCCGAAGCCCCACCAGCCGGCGCCGCTCCAGTAGACGCGGTTGTGGCGGGAGGCGTGCCCCGGCATGGCGTAGTTGGAGATTTCGTAGTGGCCGTAGCCGGCCGCGGCCAGTCGCGCCGCCGTGAGTTCCATCAGGTCGGCGGCCAGGTCGTCCTCCGGCAGGGCCAGTTCACCCCGGTCGCGGCGCCGCTCGAACACCGTGCCGGGCTCGACGATCAGGTCGTAGATCGAGAGGTGGGGCGCGCCGCTGGCCAGGGCCTGCTCCAGCTGGGCCCTCCAGGCGGCCAGCGCTGCGGCCGGCGGCCCCGGATGGGGCAGCCCCTGGATCAGATCGAGGCTCCAGCTGCGCAGCTCGCCGCGGCGCCGGGCAGCCGCCAGCCAGCCGACCGCAAGGCGCAGGTCGGCGGCGCGGTGGCGCCGGCCCAGGGACTCGAGCACGGCATCGTCGAAGCTCTGGCCGCCCAGGCTCACCCGGTTGATCCCCACCGCCAGATAGCCGGAGAGGCGACCGTCATCGAAGCTGGCCGGATCGAGCTCCAGGCTGATCTCCGCCGCCGGCGCCAGACCGAAGCGCCTCCGCAGGGCATCGAGCAGGGCGCCCACCTGGTCGGGGCTGAGCAGCGAGGGGGTGCCGCCGCCGAGATACACGGTGGAGAGCGGTGGGCCGGCGGGGGCGGCGGCGATCTCGGCCGCCAGCTGACCCAGGTAGAAGGGGATTGAGGCGGAGCGCTCGCCGTCGGCCCGATCGCCGAGGGGCACCACCGGGAAGTCGCAGTAGAAGCAGCGACGGTGACAGAAGGGAATGTGCAGGTAGGCGGCCCGGGGACCAGCGGCCGGCGGTGCGGAGCTCATCACGGGCGGTAACCCCGTCCTGGCAATCCGGCCTGGATCGGCCATGCTGCCTGCCTGAAGCGATGAGCCGCCACGAAATCCGGCATGGTGGATCCCCTCATCCTGCTGCTGTTCCTGATCTCCGGCGCCGCCACCGGCTGGCTCGGAGTGGATCTGCTGCCGGAGAAACTGCTCCTGCAGGTCAGCAACGTGGAAGGGCTGCGCACGGTGCTGGCCGGCTTCGGCGCCTTCTTCGGGGTGATCGCCGGGTTTTTCTTCCAGCAACTGCGCCGCCGCCTGATGGCCCAGGTGCGCAGCGTGCCCACCGATCTGCTGATCAGCCGGGCGGTGGGCCTGATCCTGGGCCTGCTGGTGGCCAATCTGCTGCTGGCGCCGATCCTGCTGCTTCCCCTGCCCTGGGAAGTGGTGCTGGTGAAGCCCTTGGCGGCGGTGCTCAGCAATGTGTTCTTCGGCGTGCTGGGCTACAACCTGGCCGAGGTGCACGGCCGCACCCTGCTGCGCCTGCTCAACCCCAGCGGCACCGAAGCGCTGCTGGTGGCCGAAGGGGTGGTGCAGCCGGCCAGCGCCAAGATCCTCGACACCAGCGTGATCATCGACGGCCGCATCCGCGGCCTGCTGGCCAGCGGTCTGCTGGAGGGCCAGGTGATCGTCTCCCAGGCCGTGATCGATGAGCTGCAGACCCTGGCAGATTCCGCCAACGCCGAGAAGCGTGGCAAGGGCCGGCGGGGCCTGAAGCTGCTGGCTGAGCTGCGCGAGACCTACGGCCGCCGCCTGGTGGTCAACAGCACCCGTTACGAAGGCAACGGCGCCGACGACAAACTGCTGCGGCTCACCTCCGACACCGGCGGCACCCTGCTCACCGCCGACTACAACCTGGCCAAGGTGGCCGAGGTGCAGGAGCTGAAGGTGATGAATCTCAGCGAGCTGGTGATCGCCCTGCGGCCCGAGGTGCAGCCCGGCGACAGCCTCCAGCTGAAGATCGTGCGTCAGGGCAAGGAGGCCGACCAGGGCGTCGGCTACCTGGAGGACGGCACCATGGTGGTGGTGGAGGATGCGCGCCGACGCATCGGCGAGCGGCTGCCCGTCACCGTCACCGGGGCCCTGCAGACGCCCACCGGCCGCATGGTGTTCGCCCGCAGCGACCCGCCGGCGGGCAACCGCGATGAGCGCGCCGGCGGAAAACCGGTCGCCGCGCGCGGTCAGGTTCCTCCGGGCCCCGGCTAGGCTCCCTATTCCTGTTGCGATGGTGCGCGGATGACGGTGTCGGCCCCCTACTACGGCGATTCCGCCGTGATGCGCACCCCGCCGCCCGACCTGCCCTCCCTGCTGCTGAAGGAGCGGATCGTGTATCTGGGCCTGCCGCTGTTCAGCGACGATGATGCCAAGCGCCAGATGGGCATCGACGTCACTGAGCTGATCATCGCCCAGCTGCTCTATCTGGAGTTCGACAACCCGGAAAAGCCGATCTTCTTCTACATCAACTCCACCGGCACTTCCTGGTTCACCGGCGATGCGATCGGCTTCGAGACCGAAGCCTTCGCCATCGCCGACACGATCCGCTACGTGAAGCCGCCCGTGCACACGATCTGCATCGGCCAGGCGATGGGCACCGCGGCGATGATCCTCAGCGCCGGCACCAAGGGCCAGCGGGCCGCTCTGCCGCACGCCTCGATCGTGCTGCACCAGCCCCGCAGCGGCGCCCGCGGCCAGGCCAGCGACATCCAGATCCGTGCCCAGGAGGTGCTGCACAACAAGCGCACGATGCTGGAGATGCTGTCCCTGAACACCGGCAAAAGCGTGGAGCAACTGTCGCGCGACTCCGACCGCATGACCTACCTCACCGCCCAGGAAGCCCTGGAGTACGGCCTGATCGACCGGGTGCTGAGCAGCCGCAAGGAGCTGCCCGGCGGCGCCACCGCCGATCTGCCCAGCGCTGACCGCAGCCCGGCCGGCATCGGCTGAGCGCTTCTCTCACCTCTCCACCACCTCTTCCCCTGAGCCATGCCCATCGGCACCCCCAGCGTTCCCTACCGCCTGCCCGGCAGCCAGTACGAGCGCTGGGTCGACATCTACACACGCCTGGGCGTGGAGCGGATCCTGTTCCTCGGCTCTGAGGTCAACGACGCTGTGGCCAACGCTCTGGTGGCCCAGATGCTCTACCTCGATTCGGAAGACAGCTCCAAGCCGATCTACCTCTACATCAACTCGCCGGGGGGCTCGGTGACCGCCGGCCTGGCGATCTACGACACGATGCAGTACGTCAAGAGCGACGTGGTGACGATCTGCGTGGGCCTGGCCGCCTCGATGGGCGCCTTCCTGCTCGCGGCCGGCAGCAAGGGCAAACGGCTGGCCCTGCCCCACAGCCGCATCATGATCCACCAGCCCCTGGGCGGCACCAGCCAGCGCCAGGCCTCCGACATCGAAATCGAGGCCAAGGAGATCCTGCGCATCAAGGACATGCTCAACCACGCCATGGCCGACATGACCGGCCAGCCGTTCGATAAGGTCGAGAAAGACACAGACCGCGACTACTTCCTCAGCGCCGCCGAAGCGAAGGAGTACGGCTTGATCGACCGGGTGATCGCCCATCCCAGCGAGGCCTGAGGGACGCTTGCGTAAGCTCGCCTCCTCCACCTGCCCGCCCGCATCGCGCTGATGGCCCAGCTCTTCTACGACACCGACGCCGACCTCAGCCTGCTGGACGGCAAGACCGTGGCGATCATCGGCTATGGCTCCCAGGGCCATGCCCATGCCCTCAACCTGAGGGACAGCGGCGTCAACGTGGTGGTAGGCCTCTACGAAGGCAGCCGCTCTGCCGACAAGGCCCGCGCCGACGGTCTTGAGGTGCTCAGCGTCAGCGATGCCTGCGCGAAGGCCGACTGGATCATGGTGCTGCTGCCGGATGAAGCCCAGAAGGCTGTCTACGAAAAGGAGATCGCGCCCCACCTGAGCGCCGGCAAGGTACTGAGCTTCGCCCACGGCTTCAACATCCGCTTCGAGCTGATCAAGCCCCCCGCCGATGTGGACGTGGTGATGATCGCGCCGAAGGGTCCCGGCCACACGGTGCGTTGGGAATATCAGAACGGCATGGGCGTTCCGGCGCTGTTCGCCATCCACCAGGATGCCTCCGGCACCGCCCGTGCCCTGGCCATGGCCTACGCCAAGGGCATCGGCGGCACCCGCGCCGGCATCCTGGAAACCAACTTCAAGGAGGAGACCGAAACCGATCTCTTCGGCGAGCAGGCGGTGCTCTGCGGCGGCCTCTCCGAGCTGGTGAAGGCCGGCTTCGAGACCCTGGTGGAGGCCGGCTATCAGCCCGAGCTGGCCTACTTCGAGTGCCTGCACGAGGTGAAGCTGATCGTGGATCTGATGGTGAAGGGCGGCCTCACCGCCATGCGCGATTCGATCTCCAACACCGCCGAGTACGGCGACTACGTGAGCGGGCCGCGCCTGATCACCGCCGACACCAAGGCGGAGATGAAGCGGATCCTGGCCGACATCCAGGACGGCACCTTCGCCCGTAACTTCGTGGCCGAGTGCGAAGCCGGCAAGCCGGAGATGGCCCGGATCCGCGAGCGCGATGCGGCCCATCCGATCGAGCAGGTGGGCAAGGGTCTGCGCTCGATGTTCAGCTGGCTGCGCGCGGCCTGATCGCCTGGCTGCTGGTGGTGCTGGCCTGCGGGCTCGACCGGTGGATCGGCGATCCCAGAAGCTGGCCCCATCCGGTGCAGGCGATGGGGGCGTTGATCGACACCGGCCGGCGCTTCGGCGAAGGCTGGGCGGGTGATTGCCCGCGCCGTCTGCGGGCAGCCGGCACCCTGGTGGCCCTTGTGACGGTGGCCCTGGCAGGGCTGGCGGGCTGGCTGATCGAGCAGCTGGCCCGGCTCTTGCCGCTGTTGGGTCTGCCGCTGCTGCTGATCGCCCTGGCCAGCGCCCTGGCCGGCGGCAGCCTGGCGCGGGCTGTGCGGGCCGTGCTTGATCGCCTCGACGATCCGGTGGCGGCGCGAGCGCGGCTCGCCTGGATCGTCGGCCGTGATGTCGAGGGCCTCGATCGGGCCGGCATCCTGCGGGCCGCCGCCGAGACCGCCTCGGAGAACGCCGTCGACGGCCTGTTCGCCCCCCTGTTCTGGATGCTGGTGGGGGCGACCCTCTGGGCCACCGCGCCGGCATCGTCAGCGGCTGTGATGCCAGGACCGCTGTGCCTGGCCTGGATCTTCAAGGCCGCCAGCACGCTCGATTCGATGGTGGGCTACCGCCGCGGCCGCCTGCGCTGGTTTGGCACGGCCGGGGCGCGTCTCGATGATGTCCTCACCTGGCTACCCTGCCGGCTCGTGGCCCTCAGCCTGCCGCTTGTGGCATTGCCTCTGATGCAGCAGCGGCCCGCCCTGTTGATCGGCCGGTTACGGGCGAGTCTGCGGGATGGCCGTGCCGATCCGTCGCCGAATGCGGGGGTCTCCCAGGCAGCCTGGGCGCACGCCACCGGCGTGCGGCTTGGGGGGAGCAACCGCTACGGGGGCGTGGAGCGGATCAAGCCGCCGCTCGGTCCGCCCGGCCGCCAGCCGGAGCTCGCCGACGTGGAGCGCATGCTTGACCTCAGCCTGCGGCTCGAAGGCCTATGGCTGGCATCAGCCGGGATCAGCCTGGCCCTGGCCGCCTGGTGGGGTCGGGATCTGGCTCAGTAGGGCGTCAGTAGGCGCCGCGGTCGCGGGGGTTGAGGATCACGCGGATGGTGCGCAGGATGATGCTCATGTCGCCGCGGAAGCTGCGGCGGCTGGCATAACGCACATCGAGGGCGACGCGCTCTCTGTAGCTGAGGTTGTTGCGACCGGACACCTGCCACAGGCCAGTGAGGCCCGGGCGCACTGCCAGAACCTCATCCATGGCGGCGCCGTAGCGGGGCAGCTCCTTGCGCACGATCGGTCGGGGACCGACCACACTCATCTCTCCGCGCAGCACGTTGAGGAACTGGGGCAGCTCATCGAGGCTGGAGCGGCGCAGGAATCTGCCGAGGCGGGTGATGCGGGGATCGTTTTTAAGCTTGAAATCATTGCGGAATTCCTCGGCCAGATCCGGTGACTCCGCCAGCAGCACGCCCAGCACCCGGTCGGCATCGCGCCGCATGGTGCGGAACTTGATGCATCCGAAACTGCGGTAATCGCGCCCCACCCGCTGCTGCACATAGAACACGGGCCCACGGGAGGTGAGCTTCACCAGCAGGGCAAGCAGGATGTAGATGGGTGAGCCGAGGGTGAGAACAGCCAGCGAGAACACGATGTCGCCGCTGCGCTTGACGATGCGGGATCGCTTTGACTGCAGATCGATCAGCTGCTCGGCCGACAGCAGGGGCTCAGCGCCGACCAGGGCGGACCCCTGCCCCATGGATCCGGGGAGGAAAGAGGCAGGACCGTAGGGCGAAAGCATCGGCGACCTGTCTGGCCAACGAATCTAAAGATGGGATTTGCGAAGACTCCAGCCGTGGGGGTCACTCAGACCAGAGGCACAGGCCAGGGCAGGGCCGCAGTGCCGCGGCGCAGACGCTGCCGGTGGGCGCTCCAGAGCCGCTCCAGCAGATCCAGCAGCTGCTCTTCGAAACGCTTCGGGGCGAAGCGTTCGGCCCACTGGCGCTGGCCCTCCGGGTCGAGCTGGCGCCAGAGTCGGCCCGCCTCAAACCGCTCCAGGCCGGCGGCGAAACAGGCAGCGCTCTGCTCGGCCAGCAGCAGCCCGGTGGGCCGCTGCACTCCAGAGCTGAGGCAACGAACGCTGTCACACAGCCCGCCGGCGCCGTAGGCGATCACGGGGGCACCGGCGGCCATCGCCTCCACCGGGGCGATGCCGAAGTCTTCCAGGCCGGCGTACACGTAGGCCCGGCAGCGCTCCAGCCAGGCGGCGGTCTCGGCGTCGGAGCAGCGCCCGAGGAAGCGCACATTGGCGCCGGCCATCGCTTCCAGCCGCCGCCGCTCCGGCCCGTCGCCGATCACCACCAGCGGCAGACCGGTGCGACTGAAGGCCTCCACCACCACATCCACCCGCTTGTTCGGCACCAGGCGACAGAGACTCAGGTAGACGTCGTCGCGGGGCCCGTCCCAGCGGAAGCGTTGCACCGCCACCGGTGGATGCAGCACCTGGGCGCGGCGGTGCCAGCAGCGCTGGATGCGCCGTGCCGTGAAGCGGGAGTTGGCCAGCAGGGCATCGACCCGCTGGGCGCTGAGCGCATCCCACTGGCGGAGCCTGTGCAACTGCAGACGCACCAGCGGGCCGAGCGGGCTGCGGGCCAGGCTGGAGCGGGCAAGATAGGCGTGCATCTGGTCCCAGGCGTAGCGCACCGGCGTATGTACGTAGCTCACGTGCAGCTGATCGGGCCCGCACAGCACTCCCTTGGCCACGAGGTGGTTGCTGCTCAGCACCAGCGGCTGGCCGCCCAGATCGAGCTGCTCGATCGCCAGCGGCAGCAGCGGCAGGTACTGCTGTACGTGGCTGCTGCCCCAGGGCAGCTGCTGGATGAAGCTCGTATGGATGCGTCGCCCGCTCAGCCAGCTGCCGGGTTGCCGGCTCTCGCCATCCACCAGGGCGTGGAGATGGGGCTGGCGTCCGAGGGCTGAGAGGATCCGGTCGATCTCCTGCACCACCTGTTCCGAGCCGCCGCGGGACCGGGGCGTGAACCATTCGTGCACAAGGGCGATGGAACCGGGCAGATCGCTCATCCAGGGCTGACGGCCTGGTGAGGAAGGCTAGGCCGCTCCATCACGAAAGCTCTCAGCCGATTGCCCCTTCGGAGCAGGGGGCGGAAGCTAGGGCGAGAACCGAGGGCAACCCAGCTCAAGATGATGGCGATCCGTGAGCTCCTCGAAGATGCCCTTCAGGAACCCTCGATCGGCAGCACCCAGCGCTTCCGCTGGCATGCCACGCCGGTGGGCATCGCAGCGCTCTGGTGCGATGGCAAGGCACCGTCGGCGCCGCCCTATGAGGTGGCCCTGGAGGAGGGGCTGCAGGTGGGCCTCGATCTGAGCCGCGAGGAGCGGGAGTTCCACCAGGTGCGCTCCGGGCTGGTGCTGCTGTTCCATTCCTGACTGCCCCATGCCCCCTCAGCGGGTGGAGGAGAGCTTGCTTTCCGTACACTGGGCCACGAGGCCGGATTCGAGATAGCGGTATTGCACGTTGTGGCTGAGGGTGTTGGTTCGGGTGTCGTAGGTGATGATTACATTTTTGCAACTACGCTCAGACTTGGCGCTGCGGCGGATGTAATTCCCGCCACTGCAAGTGATCACTCCAGCCTCGCTGATCGATGGCTGCACGCTTTCGAACCCGGAGAAGCTGAGCAGATCGGCGAGCTTGCCGTCGCCGAAGCGGCGGCCATATTCAAAGTTGGCGAACCGCTGCAGCGAAGCGCAGGATGCCGCCTGGGCCGAGGGGGCCGGAGCGCTGGCGGAGACGGGCCCCAACGCTCCGCTGGATGCGCCCAGGTTGATGGTGGGCTGCCGGGGTGGCTCGATCGCTTTTCGGGGCGCAGGCTGGAATGTATAATCATTCATGCCTTCTGTTGCGGGCACATCGGGAGAAGTGACTCTCTGCACCAGAATGAAGAGAAAGACTCCGCCGGCAACCATCAAAGGAATCTTGATCTTTGTGGGAATGCGCTTGTCGGTTTGATTTGGCGCCATACCGGCTTACGCAATCTTTTGCCAGGTTAACATAGCTACCATTGCGGAATTGACCAGGTATCGACTTTGGTTCAGGGACCCGCTGGCCGGCCGGCCAGCGAGCGGTGCGGGCGGATGAATCCGTTTCCAATCACGTTTCATGTCTACCACCGTCCAGCCCTGTTCGCTAGCCAGCTCGAGGCCTTTATCGAGCCGGCCGAAGCTGGAGCTGCGGTCGTAGGCCCATTCCCGCTCGCCGTCGGTGTGGTGCACGAGCAGGCCGAAGCGGGGACCGGGGGCGGTGGTGGTCCAGAGCAGCATCGGGATGTCGGCATCGGAATTGCCGAACGCTGCCAGAGGGCGGCGGCCGATGTGGTCCTGGATGCCGATCGGCTTGCCCTCCCTGTCGTCGATGAACTCCACCTCTGGCAGCCGCATCAGCACAGGCACACCATCCTTCAGCTCGTAGCCCAGCCGGATCGTGCTGCCCACGGTCTGTTCGGGTGGAATGCCGTAGACCCGCTCGCTGAACACCCGCATGAACTCGACCCCGCCGCCGGACACGATGAAGGTGCGGAATTGGTGGGCGCGAAGATAGTGCAGCAGCTCCAGCATGGGCTGGTACACCATCTGCGTGTAGGGCAGGCCGGTGCGGGGGTGGCGGGCGGTGGCGAGCCAGTCGGCCACGATCGTGGCGAATTCCTCGCTGGTCATGCCGGTGTGGCTGACCCGCAGGATCTCGAGGATGGCTTTCTGGCCGCCGGCGATCGCGGTGCTGAGATCGCCCCGCAGCACGGCGGCGAAGAGCGGATTGCTGCGCCATTCGGGATGCTGCGGCGCCAGGGCTTTGATGCGGTCGAGCGCGAAGCGCAGCTGCACGTACATCGGCTGCTCGCTCCAGAGGCAGCCGTCATGGTCGAAGCAGGCAATGCGCTCGGCGGACGGCACGAAGTCGGGCGAGCCGGGCGTGGTCACCCTGCGTACGAAGGCCAGGATCGCCTCGCGGCTGGGGCCCAGGTTCCATGAGGGCAGCGGATCGGCGCCAGCACCAGGGGTGCCAGCCGCCGCACGGGCAGCCAGACCGCGGCCGCCGACTCCCCCCAGCGCAAGCGGCAGCAACCGCAGCAGACGGCGCCGGGACAGGGGCCAGGGGGCCATAGTCAGAAGACGGGAAGTTGCCCCGGAGGGTAGACCTGGCTTGTCCAGCTCCCTTCAGGCCCTGCGGATCTCGAGCGAACCGTCCATCCCCTGGCGCGTGAGCTCATGCAGCAGGGGCTCGGCGATCTCCCGATCCACAGGCACCCGGTGCTCGTCGCCATCGATCAGGCCCAGCACTTTGCCCGGAGCACAGCCGATCCAGCGGGCCAGGCTCTGCTGCACCTCGAAGCGCCGCCCGGCGGAGAGATCCGCTGGACAGCGCAGCCGCAGCAGCTGATCGGGTGGCTGAATTCGGCCGAGCTCCACGCTGCGCAGGCTGGCGGGCGTGGCCAGCACCACCAGCTGGTCACCCTCGGCCAGGAGTAGATCCGCAGCCGGCATCACGACGCTGTGGGCGTGCTGCGCCCGCCGCATCGTCACGCAGGTAAGCCGATAGCCGTTCTCCACCCGGGCGATGCCCAGTCCGCAGAGACCATCGCCCCGGCGGATCCGGTAGCGCACGATCAACAGGTTGATGCCTCGCAGTCGCAGAACCCCCTCCACCCGCTCACCGAAGGCCGTGGCCACCACCGCATCGGCCACCAGGTCGACGGCCGAGATCACCGCGACCCCTCCGAGCAGCTCCCCCAGTTGCTCGGAGGCGCCGAAGGCATGGGCCAGCACAGCCAGCCGGGCCTCCGGCCAGCGTCGCTGCAGGGCCAGGGCTTCACGCAGGTTTGCCAGCAGGTCGGTGGAGAGCAGGCCGATCGCCGCCAGGCTGCGGCTTTCCAACGCCGGCAGGGCTGTATCGAGCCGATCGAAGTGCACTGGCTCCTCCGTCTCCCCGGCATCGGCCCCGCCCGACTGGACGCGAACTACCGCCTGACCCTCCCGGCGGAGCCGTCGTTCCACCTCCCGGGCCAGGCCATCCCCCTCCACCAGCAGGATCGGATCGGGGTCGCGCCGGCCGAGCCGGGGCCTGCGCCGGCCGAATCGCTCCAGCAACAGCCGCTCCAGGATCACCGCCACGATCGCCGAAGTGATCAGCGTGCCCACCAGCGAATAGGCGAGCGTGATCAGAAACAGCCAGCCATGGCTGCTTTCAGCTGGCCCGGCGTCGCCCAGCAGCACGTTCACCGGATCGACATACTCCCCTTTGAGCAGTCCGAGGGTGACGAACAGTCCCTGGCGCCAGTCGCCGGAGCCGGCGAAGGCTTTCACGCCCGCCAGCGTCAGGCCAACCAGGATGAGCGCGGCGAGTTGCTGGGGGCGGGAGAAGCTGCGCCAGGCATGTAGGGCGCGCTGCCCCAGCTGCTGCACTCGCTGCCACGGCAGCGTCTTGCCTCGCCCCTGACGCGGTGAGATCGGGGAAGCCCTCAGCGCCCTGGGGGAGAGAAGCAACGCTCCGGATTGCTGCAGGCCGGGGGGCAGCCGGATCGCCTTCCCCATCTCGTGCTCCGTGCAGGGCGCCTCCCACAGCCGGAAGGATTCGCCGTCCACTTCCAGGCTGACCGGACGATCGGCACATTGCAACGCCGTGCTGATCGCCCCCGCACAGAGCAGGGTGGGGTCGACCACGGCGATGCCCGGCAGGCGTTCTTCCAGAAGGGCCCCGAGGCTCGCCTGGTTGCTGGCCGAGCGCACCACGATCTCGGCCTCGCGGTTGAGCAGCCGCACCTGCAGTGCAGCTTCGAAGTTGGCGGTGCTGTCGGAACTCAGCAGCAGTACGGCCCGGCACAGACGCACCTCCGCCTGTTCCAGCAACCGCGGCTGGCGCATGTCGCCGAGCGTGAGTCGGCCGCTGAGCCGTTCCTCCAGGTTCCGGTCCCGCCAGCTGGGAGGCTTCCGATCAAGACAGCGCAGGGGTACGTCGAACTCCAGCAGGCGCTCTAGACAGGCCTGTCCGAGGGCTCCCAGGCCACAGACGAGAACGGGAGCCCCGTCGGGACCGGCCGGATCGGATCGGACAGAACTAAAAATCTGCATCAAATCCACTTTGAACCGTATCCGACCCCGCTGGAATGTCGCCTGTAATACAGCGGCGGGATGCATGAAGGAATCCAACGGCTGCCGGCGACTTAGCGGCTCCTTAACCGGCGCTGACAAGGCTGAGGCTGTTGAGCTTGCTGCAAACCATGACCGCCAGCCTTTCGCCGCAACGCAACGATTCATTGAGCCGTATTCCCAGGCCGGCCAGCTATGGCGACAGGCAACGTAATGGGCTAGGGGTGGATGATTTATTCGAGGCGATCACCGAGCACCTGTTCTTCACACTCGGGCGCAGGGCTGAGGGGGCGAGTCATCACGATCTCTACCTGGCGCTGAGCTACGCCGTACGCGATCGCATGACCACCCGCCACCTGGCCTATAAGGACATGTTGCGCGATCGCAAGCCCAAGGCGGTGGCCTATCTCTCGGCCGAATTCCTGATCGGCCCCCAGCTCGGCAACAACCTGCTGATGCTCAACATCCGAGACCAGGCTGCCGAGGCGCTGCAACGTTTCGGCGTGAACGACTTCGACGCCATCCTGGATCAGGAAGAGGAACCGGGTCTTGGCAATGGCGGACTGGGACGGTTGGCTGCCTGCTATCTGGAATCACTCGCGACGCTGGAAATTCCCGCCACCGGCTATGGCATTCGCTATGAATTCGGCATCTTTGATCAGGTCATCCTCAACGGCTGGCAGGTCGAGATCACCGACAAATGGCTCAAGGGGGGCTGGCCCTGGGAGATCGTGCAGCCCGATAGGAGCCTGATGGTGGGCTTCGGTGGCTCTACCCAGCATCAGCGCGATGCCTCCGGTGAGATGCGCGTCAGCTGGACGCCGGGCTGGTCTGTGCTCGGCATCCCCCATGACGTGCCCGTACTCGGTTACCGGGTGAACACATGCAACCGCCTGCGTCTGTGGCGTTCCGAAGCAGCGGAGGCCTTCGATTTCGAAGCCTTTGATCAAGGGGATCATGCTCGTGCCGTCGAGCAGAAGGTGAGCAGTGAGAGCCTCTCCAAGGTGCTCTACCCCAGCGATGGCACCCAGGCGGGCAAAGAGCTGCGGCTGAAGCAGCAGTTCTTCTTCGTGAGCTGCTCCCTGCAGGACATGCTGCGCAGCCTTGGCAAGCGGGACATCCCGGTGCAGGAGTTCGCCGACCACTGGGCGGTACAGCTGAACGACACCCATCCGGCGATTGCCGTGGCGGAGCTGATGCGGCTGCTGCTCGATGAACATCGACTCAACTGGGATCAAGCATGGGAGATAACCTGCCGCTCGATCGCTTACACCAATCACACCCTGCTGCCCGAAGCACTGGAATGCTGGAGTGTGGATCTGTTCGCCTGGTTGCTGCCGCGCCATCTGGAACTGATCTATGAGATCAACCATCGCTTCCTGCAGAGCGTGCGTCTGCGCTTTCCCGGTGATCTGGAGATTCTGCAGAGACTCTCGATCATCGATGAACACAACGGCCGGCGCGTTCGCATGGCCCATCTCGCCACGGTGGCGGCGCACCACGTCAACGGTGTGGCGGCCCTGCACAGTGAGCTGGTGGCCACACGGCTGCTGGCCGACTTTGCTCGCCTCCGGCCGAACAGCTTCCTCAACGTCACCAATGGCGTCACCCCGAGGCGCTGGCTGGCGATGGCCAATCCCTCCCTCAACCACCTGCTGGATGCGAGCCTCGGCGATGGCTGGCCGGGCAGAACCGAGCGGCTTGCGGACCTCGAACCCCTGGCAGGCGATCCGGCCTTCCTGGAACGCTGGCAGACCTGCCGGCGGCAGGCCAAGACGCGCCTGGCGACGCTGATCGAGCAGCGCTCGGAGCTCCGGCTGGATCCAGACAGCCTGTTCGATGTGCAGGTGAAACGGATCCATGCCTACAAACGCCAGCATCTCAATGCTCTGCATCTGATTGTGCAGTACCTGCGCATCCGGCAAGGCTGCAGTGATGGGATGGTGCCGCGCACGGTGATCTTCGGCGGCAAGGCGGCGCCGGGATACCGTCTGGCCAAGTTGATCATCCGCTTCATCAACGGCATCGCCGCGGTGGTGAACTCCGACCCGTTGTGTCGTGATCTGCTGAAGGTGGTGTTTCTGGCCGATTTCAATGTGAAGTTGGCTGAGAAGATTTATCCGGCCGCTGATCTCTGCGAACAGATCTCCACAGCTGGCTATGAGGCATCCGGCACGGGTAACATGAAGTTCACCCTCAACGGCAGTCTCACGATCGGCACCCTTGATGGTGCCAACGTCGAGATTCGCGATCATGTGGGCGCCGACAACTTCTTCCTGTTCGGCCACACAGTCGAGCAGCTCGCCGTGCTGCATGATGCCGATCTCAACCGGCGCATCATCGAGGCCAACCCGCTGCTGCAGGAAGCGCTGCGACTGATCAGCAGCGGTCACTTCAGCGACGGCGACGGCGAGCTGTTCGGGCCCCTGCTCGATACGGTCTGCGGGCCAGACCCCTTCTTCGTGCTCGCCGACCTTGACGACTATCTGCGCGCCCAGAGCGAGGTGGACCGCGCCTGGGCCGATCGGTGCGGTTGGGACCGGATGGCAGTGCTGAACCTGGCGCGCAGCGGTTTTTTCAGCTCCGACCGTGCGATCGCCAGCTACGCCGAGCAGATCTGGAAGGTGCAGCCGGTACCGATCTCCATGCGGCATGGCCATCGGGGGGTCGCTGGAGATGAGTGATCAGGAGCTGCGCGCCTCTCTGCTGCAGTTGCGCCGCTCGATGCTCGAGCTGGAGCAGTGTGAGAGCGCTTTGTTGAAGGAGGTGGCCCCCGCCTATCGGGCCAGCGCCCGCAACCTGCTGCACTTCATCGCCTTCCACCGCACCGCCCATCCCGGCCTGCAGGCAGCGCTGCGGCAGCGGGGCCTGAGCTCCCTGGAGGGTTGCGATCCCCACCTGCTGCATGCGATCACGGCCGTTCTCCATCGGCTCGATTCATCAGGAGCGGAGGCCGAAATGCCGGCGGAAGCGGCTGTGGATCTCGATGCGCATCGGGCTGAGGCCCTGCTGCAGTACCGCTGCGGCGCTCTGTTCGGCCAGCGTCAGCCGGCCGCGGATTCCCATGCCGCCGCGGCGATCATGGTCACGCTGCCGCGCTCGGCCGCTGAGGACCCGCAACTGATTCCGGAGCTGGTGGACGCCGGCATGACCATCGCCCGCATCAATGCGGCCCACGATGATGCGCAGGTCTGGGGGTGTTTCATCGAGCGGGTGAGGGCGGCCAGCCGCGCCAGCGGCCGCTTCTGCAGGATCGCCCTCGATCTGGCAGGGCCGAAGCTGCGCACCGGGCCGCTGCCGCCGCAGCCCGCTGTTGTGCAGGGACGACCGCGGCGCGATCGACTCGGGCGGCTGCTGCGCACCTTCCGGCTGCTCGTCCTGCCCGAGGGGGTATCGCCACCGGGCGAGCGCAACGACGACCGGATCTGCCTGCCGGTGCGGGGCCTGGCACTGGATCAACTGAGCCGGGGGGATCGCCTGCGTGGCCGTGATGCCTCCGGGCGGATCCGTGAGCTCGCCGTGCTGGAGCCGAGACATGGCGGCTTGTTGCTGGAGGGGCGTCAGCGCTGTCGCTTCATCGAAGGGCTGGTGTTCCGCCAGGAGGGAGGTCAGGCCTGGTTCGAGGTGGCCCCCCTGCCGTCGGTGCCCGGCGAGCGACTGCTGCTGCCGGGGGATCGGCTGCGGCTCACAGCTGCGGCGATCGACGCGCCCGACGCGATTGCCTGCAGCCTGCCGGCCGTCTTCGCCGATCTGAAGGTGGGGGAGCGGGTGCTGTTCGATGACGGCAGGATCGGGGCGCTGGTGGAGATGGTGACGGCGGCGGAGGCGGGGCTGCGCATCACCACCACCCGCCCGCGCGGCGGCCGGCTGCGCGCCGACCAGGGCATCAACATGCCCGATACGCAGCTCCGCACGCCTGCCCTCACCCAGAAGGATCTGGCCGATCTCGCCTTCGCGGTCGAACGCGCCGAGCTGATCAGCTATTCGTTCGTGCGTTCGGTGGCCGACATCGAAGCACTCCATGCTGCCCTGGCCCGTCTCGGCGGTGAAGATCTGGCGGTGGTGCTCAAGATCGAGAACCGCCGTGCTTTCGAGAGCCTGCCGCAGCTGCTGCTGAGCGCCATGCGCTGGCCTGCGCCCCTGGGAGTGATGATCGCCCGCGGCGATCTGGCGATCGAATGCGGTTGGGAGGCCATGGCGGAGATCCAGGAGGAGATCCTTCGCATCTGCGCAGCCGCCCATATTCCCTGCATCTGGGCGACCCAGGTGCTCGATGAGATGGCCCGTCACGGAGTGCCGACCCGCGCCGAGATCACCGATGCGGCGATGGGGGCCCGGGCCGAGGCTTTGATGCTCAACAAGGGGCCGAACATCACCGCAACGGTGCGCACGTTGCAGGCGATCATCCGCCGCAGCCCCGGTGGCTCGCGCAGTCATCCCGGCGGCGCCGAGGCATTGCTGGCCTGCCTCGCTTTCCGCCGTGACCCCCCGGTGGAGGACGGGTAGGGCGTGGGCCCTGCGTGGAGGGGCCCTCAGTGGTGCAGATCGAAGCGGTCGGCCTCCATCACCTTCACCCAGGCGCTCACGAAGTCGCCCACGAAGCGAGGGGCGCCGTCGCTCTGGGCGTAGACCTCGGCGATCGCCCGCAGCTGGGAGTTGGAGCCGAACACCAGGTCCACCCGGGTGCCGCTCCAGCGCAGCGCCCCGCTGCGGCGGTCGCGCCCCTCGAACAGCTCACCGGTGTCGTCGACCGGTGCCCAGGTGGTGGCCATGTCGAGCAGGTGCACGAAGAAGTCGTTGCTGAGTACGCCTGGCCGCTCGGTGAGCACGCCGTGGGCTGAGCCGCCCGTGTTGGCGCCCAGCACCCGCAGGCCGCCCACCAGCACGGTCATCTCCGGGGCGCTCAGGCCCAGCAGCTGGGCGCGGTCGACCAGCAGGTGCTCGGCGGTGATGCTCATCGGGCCCTTCTGCCAGTTGCGGA
>JBIIJS010000150.1:0-6957 GCA_044233605.1 Cyanobium sp.
GTGCCTCGTAGAACGCAGTGAAGTTGAGGCGCTAGCTGCCATCTTTTCTGGTGCTCAAGTGGCCGCATTCGCGCACCAACTCAGATTTTGAAATATCGCCTAGCTCCTTGACTTTGGCAAGCAGTTTGGGGCCGGTAAATATGGTGAATTTTAGAGTTGTTTTATAATATGCCAAAGCCGCATGATATTTGAATTTACTGCTATAGGAGGCAAAACTTTGCTTCCAGGGCCTCTGCAACAACCAGTAGTGTAGCTATGAAATATGGGAAAAGATGACTGTCAACGGAGTGATTCGCAGGCCTCCCCATCGCCATTGCCATCTAGATAGGTGTGCCCATGGCGCAGCAGCTCCTGGGCCCGTTCATAGGAGCTGATCCCATTGCAGCGGTAGCGGCGACCTCCTGGGGTGGTGCCATCGGGAATGGCGGCTGAATGGCGTCCACGGCGGAAGTCCCAGGAGCGTGTGATGCCGCCTTCCACCTGCCAGACGCCAAAACGGCGCCGGTTCGCCCTGTGCTCGGCATCCAGGTACTCCTTGGCATCGCAGCCGCCCAGGTACTGGCGATAGGCAAAGGCCTGGCCGTCTTCCACCATCGCCAGGTTGATGTTGATGTCTGAGATCACCTCGGCGACCGAGCGGCCGTAGTGATCGGTGGTCTTGACCTCGAGCGTCACCTCGCGCCCGACAGGCAGCCGCTGCTGCAGGTAGCTGCGGGTCTGCTGGCCATAGGGGGTCTGGGCGGTTTCAGGGGCATCGATGCAGGCCAGCCGCACCGTCAGGGCTTTGCCGGCCTGGCGGACGCGGATGGTGTCGCCATCACCGATCGACAGCGGGAGGGTGCCCGCTCGGCTACTACAGCTCCGGCGGCTACTGCGTGCCGAGCAAGAGCGACAACACACGCGGCGCCACTGAAAAGGGGGGCGGCAGTTGCCCGCTGGGCTTTTATTCGTCTGGCAACTACTGCGTCAGCAGCCCCAGCAACGACCGCGAGGCGATCCAGAAGACTGGTAAGTTCTGCCCGCTGGGTTGGTTCAGCTCGGGTAGCTACTCCGTCAAGAGCCGGTGAATCGCGACCTGGAGATCCCACGACTGGAGCAACTCGGCCGCTTCCTGTTGCGCGGTCTGCGCATCGGCGCCAGCACGGTGTCGATCGTGGAGCTCCTCCGCAACGACTGGACCGGCGGCATCAGTGCAGGCGTGGCCTGGCTGGTGTTTCTGCAGGTGGAGCGGCGGCTGCCGCCACTCACCCCAGATCCCGAGGATGAATCTGCAGCTCGGCGTAGCCGGTAGCTGGATCCAGCTCCCGGCAGAAGCGCCACTCCGGCAGCAGGCCAACCACGAGCTCAGCGGTGGTGCGCACCAGCGAGCCAGCGCAGAGGTGCCCACCGATCACGGTGCCGCTGCTGTCGGCGACAGCGATGTGCAGGTGGACTCCATCGGGCGAGAGCGTTACGGCCAGGCTGAGGATCTCCAGGTCGCCCGTGATCGTGGTGCTCTTCCGTTGGCCGGCCAGCCGCAGCTGGACCACCGACAAGCTGCCAACAGCGCTGAGCATGCAGCCGGCCGGCTCCAGTTGCTGAGCCATCCAGGCTTCCAGGCTCAGGCGCAGGTCATCGCCGGGGCTGACGCGCAGCGGCACCACCTTCATTGGTTTGGCCCTTCCACCAGGGCCTGGATCATCACCAAGGCATCCACGTAGCCCAACTGCCTGTGGCGGAACGCCCCCGGCAGCGTGCCCACCACCTGGAAGCCGTTGCGCTGCCAGCAGTGGATGGCCGCGGCGCCTGCAGGGAGTGCTGACAGAGCCGGCTGCCGACACCCTGGCGCCGGCAGTGCTCAGCCACCACGTAGCCCGCGTTGGCGACATGGGCGCCGAGGGCCAGGGAGTTGGGCCTCAGGTAATAGGTGCCCACCAGCGCACCGGTGCCATCCACGGCCACCATCACCGCCTGGGTCTGCTCCACCCAGGCCACCCGGGCCTCGGTCTCGGTGATGGCCGGGTCGTGGGGGAAGGTTTCGCCACTGCGGAACACCGGCCCCAGCAGCGCCCACACCGCCGGCCAGTCGGCTGGCTCGTAGGGGCGGATCTGCAGGGGGGATGCCACTGGGGCCCAGCTGGACGGAGCTGCCGCCGCATCCTGGCGTCAGCCATGAAGCCCCCTTCATGAAGGCCCATTGCCTCCGGTGAAGAGCGGTGTCGATCGCCCAGTTGCTCTTGCTCAGCCTGCAGTCAGATCCATTGTGATCGCAACGGGATTCGGAGGCTCCACAGATGGAAGACACCCCCCCTGAGCAGCAGCAAGGAGCGCGCTGACGATCCGGCCCCTGCTCCAACACTCTCGACGGATCTACTGATGTTCCTGGCCTGATGGCTGTCCACTGCATCGCCCCAGGTGCCCCGGACCCAACGGAACGTCCCCATCGACACCTGGCCCCAGGTGCCAGCGCCGGCAGCTCCTCCCACAACTGAAAACCACCTGATCTGAAAACGATCAATGCGGCGATGTTCGGGGTGGAGCTCGCCTTTGGCCTGCAAGGCAGGTCCACCGGCCTGATCGCCGATTCCCTCGACATGCTGGCCGACGCCGGTGTCTACGCCCTGAGCCTGCTGGCTGTGGGCCGCAGCCTGTCGCACCAGCGCCGGGCCGCTGTGCTGAGCGGCCGGTTGCAGATCGCCCTGGCTGTCTGGGTGCTGCTGGTGCGCCGGCATCGCGAGGGCGGCGTTCACATGCGGGCTTCTGTGATCTTCTCCACCAACGACACCCTGGCCAACCTGGGGGTGATCGTGGTGGGCCTGTTGGTGCTCCATGGCGGCAGACGCATTCTTCTGGAGGCTCGAGCGGCACGTCTCTGAGCCATCAGCCTCTCGGTGGTGGCGGCGGAGTCCACTGCGGCCACGTGCCAGAAGACCGCAGCGGCACTCAGCAGCAGGCCAAGCAGGGCCGCGGCATTGGCCGCTTGGTTCAGGGGGCCTGGCCCAGAGAGAGGGCATAGGCCCGAACTGCAGGGCGATCGTCCACAACACCACACCCACCTTGCCATGGATGTCGATTCAGTCACCAGGAAGGAAGAAAGGCAGCCGGCCCAATCGTCCGTCATGCGTGGAGTACACGACCAACTCAGCCCTGCTCCCAGCGAAAGCCTTGGTCTTCCCAGGCTTTCGGATCTTCGATCGGCTCGAGGTGTGTGAACACATGCGTGCGGGTCAAGGTGGCGGCCACCTTGTGCTCCAGCTGCTCGCAGAGGTCGTGGCCTGCCTGCACGCTCCAGTCACCAGGCACGAGCACGTGGAACGACACAAAGCGTTGCGAGCCTGCCACGCGGGTGCGTAGCGCATGGAATTGGATCTCATCTGTTTCAAAGGTCGCCAACAGATCCTCCAGAGCCTGTTGCTCAGCATCGGGTAGGGCGCGATCCAGCAGGCCGGAGGCGGTTTCATGCAACAGCTTCCAGCCAGTGACGATGATGTTCAGCGCTACGGCGATCGCAATTAGGGGGTCGAGAATCGTCAGGCCGGTCAGCTTCACCAGGCCGATGCCCAGAACCACACCGATGGAAGTCCAGACATCGGTGAGCAGATGGTGGGCATCGGCGCGCAGGGTGATCGAATCAAAGCGCCGCGAGGCCTTCAGCAGCACCCAGGCCACCAGGCCATTCAGCGCGGTTGCCAGCAGGGAAATGACCAGGCCGATGCCCAGTTGTTCCAACGGCTGGGGCTGCTGCAGGCGGCCGATGGCGGTATGCATGATGGCGAGGGCTGCCACCACGATCAGCACACTTTCCAGGCCGCTGGAGAAATATTCGGCCTTGAAATGGCCGTAGGGGTGGCTGCGATCGGCAGGTTTGGCCGCCAGGGTGAGCGCCCAGAAGGCGCCAAGGGCTGCGACCAGGTTCACGCCCGACTCCATTGCATCGGAAAGCAGGCCCACCGACCCGGTCAGGCGCCAGGCCAGTGTTTTCAGCACGATCGTCGCGATCGCTGCTGCTGTCGACAGCAGCATGTAGGAGCGAGGCGAGGCGAAGACCATGGGCGTGGGAAGTGTCCTCTCAGCGAAGCCAGTGTTGGTGATGGCGGATCAGCCTGCTTGTCGTTGCGGTGACGGAAGACGGTTTCCGATTGGATCAGCCTTTGGCGTGCCCGAGCGCGAACAGGCCAAATGCAAACCGCAACTATCACTACGGCAATCCCCACGGATTGCGCCTGATCAGCCTCTGGCTGGTTGGGGTTTGGCTGGTTTGGCTGCTGGCCATGTTGTTTCCCGTGGACATGGGCCTAATGTCGCCCTTTCACGGCCAATCACCGGAGATTCACAGTCATGTGGAGCCCTCCGCCCTTGCCTGGTTGCTCAGGGCGATGCTCGGCTACTTCCTGTTGCCGTTGATCGCCCTCGTGCGCATCGCCTACGCCTGTACGTCGACAGCACCGCCTCAGCGCTGGCGTGGCTGGCGCCCGATCCCAGGGCAACCAGATCGTGTTATCGATGGCGCTGGTAGCGAGATCAACCAGCTCTGAATAGCTGAGTTGCTGCCAGCGGTCTGAGGACCAGGCTGCAAGCTCGCTGCATCGCCATGGGCCGTCGACATCTGCCACACCCAGACAGGATCCCCATCCGCGCCAACGAACCCGCCCTAGCCTCGGGCCATGCTCTGAGGCAGGGGCCAGGCGATGCAGCTGTCGGCATCCGAGCCGGTGTGGTCGCTCTCTGCTGCAGACCTCTGCAGTGCCCTGCAGACCTCCATCACCGGCCTGAGTGGCGCCGAGGCCCAGATGCGCCTGGAGCGCTTTGGTGCCAACCGGCTGCCGACGCTGCGCCGCCGCTCGCTGGTGCTGCGGCTGGCCGATCAGATGCTGCACTTCATGGCCCTGCTGCTCTGGGTGGCAGGAGCGCTGGCCTTCGTTGCCGGCATGCCCCAGCTGGGCTGGGCGATCTGGGCTGTGGTGCTGATCAACGGCCTGTTTTCCTTCTGGCAGGAGTACCAGGCGGAGCGCACCCTGGCGGTGCTGCGCCAGGCCCTGCCCCACCAGGTGCGGGTGTGGCGTGACGGCCAGCTGCTTGAGCTGACGGCTGAGGTGTTGGTGCCCGGGGATCGGATCGCCCTGGAAGAGGGCGATCAGGTGCCCGCCGATGCCCGTCTGATCGACGCCAACGCCCTCAGCCTGGACCTGGCCGTGCTCACGGGGGAATCGTTGCCCGTGGCCCGCCATGCCCGCCCGATCCCCCTCAGCCGCGCCATCCTGCCGATGCGCGAGCAGGCCAATCTGGTGCTGGCCGGCACCACGGTGGCCAGCGGCCGGGCTGAGGCTCTGGTGTACGCCACCGGTGCTGAAACCGAGTTCGGCCACGTGGCCGGTCTTACGGCCGCCACCGAGCGCGGTGCCAGCAGCCTGGAGCGGCAGGTTGGCCGCATCGTGCGCACAATCAGCACGATCGCGGTGTCGATGGGCGTGCTGAGTTTCCTGCTCAGCTGGCTGTTCGTGGGCATCGGACCCCTGGAGAGCCTGGTGTTCGCCGTGGGGATCCTGGTGGCCAATGTGCCCGAGGGACTGCTGCCCACGGTCACATTGGCCCTGGCGATCAGCGTGCAGCGGATGGCCGGTCAGCGGGCCCTGGTGCGCCGGCTCTCGGCGGTGGAGACCCTCGGCTCGGTGAGCGTGATCTGCAGCGACAAGACCGGCACCCTCACCTGCAATCGCATGGAGGTGCAGGCCACCTGGCTGCCGGAGCACGGCACTGGCCCCGACGCTGCGCTGCTCGAGCAGGCCTGCCTCTGCTCCAATGCCCACCTGGAGCGCGGACGCGGCGGGCTGCGTGCGATCGGTGATCCCACAGAAGCGGCCCTGCTGATGGCGGCGCTGGAGCGTCAGCTCGATCCGGCCGGCCTGCAGCAGCGCTACCCCCGCCGCCGCGAACTGCCGTTCGATTCCTATCGCCGCCGCATGAGCGTGGTGGTGGAGAGCTCCCAGGGGACGCTGCTGGCGATCATCAAGGGTGCGCCGGTGGATGTGATCAAGCACTGCAGCACCCAGGTGGGTGCTAACGGATCGGTGCCGCTTGAAGGGCCATCACGCCAGCGGGCCCTGGACGCCAACGATGATCTGGCCGCCCAGGGGTATCGGGTGCTGGCGGTGGCCCGCAGGCCCGTGGAGGCCCACCAGCTCGAGGCCCGGGCCGAGGAGCTGGAGCGGGATCTGGAGCTGGTGGGGCTGGTGGCTCTCTACGACCCACCGCGGCCCGAGGTGCCGGAGGCGATTCGCCAGTGCCATCAGGCCGGCATCCGGGTCACGATGGTGACCGGCGACTACGGCCTCACCGCCCAGGCGATCGCCCAGCAGATCGGGCTGCTGGATCCGCCAGCCGGAATGGCTGCCCAGAGCCGGGAGGCCAGGGCAGCCGATCCGGTGCGGGTGATCGAAGGACCCCAGCTCGATCGCCTCAGCCCGGTGCAGCTGCGCCAGCTGCTCAAGTACCGCCACCGGCTGGTGTTCGCCCGGATGGCACCGGAGCAGAAGCTGCGGCTGGTGCAGGCCTACCGCGCCCTCGGGGAGGTGGTGGCGGTGACCGGCGATGGCGTCAACGATGCCCCAGCTCTGCGCGCCGCCGACGTGGGGCTGGCGATGGGCCAGGTGGGCACCGACGTAGCCCGGGAGGCGGCCGACATCGTGCTGCTCGACGACAACTTCGCCACGATCGTGAGTGCGGTGCGTTACGGCCGCTCGGTGGTGGCCAACATCAGCAAATTCATCACTTACATCCTCGCCTCGAACGTGCCCGAGATCGTGCCGTTTCTGGCGATGGTGGCCTGGCGCATCCCCGCGGCCCTCACGGTGCTACAGATCCTTGCGGTGGACCTGGGCACCGACCTGGTGCCGGCTCTGGCCCTGGGAGCCGAGCCACCCGAACCCGGTGCGATGCGCCAGCTGCCGCGGCGCCGGGATCAACCGCTGCTGAATCGTC
>JBIIJS010000287.1:0-6956 GCA_044233605.1 Cyanobium sp.
GTTCCCTGAGGAGGCTGCGCCGCCACCACTGAAACTGTGCCATGCTGGAGCGGTCGCCGTGCAGTGCTCGGTTGGCTACGGCGCAGTAGCTCAAAACTGCCTGGCTGAGGTAATGCCCCTGAGCGAAGCTTGGAGGTGCGCCAAAACCAGCCCCGTGGCCATGCGGTCAACCTCGTCGGGCTTTATGAGGGTGTCTGCCTTGAGGTTGTGGTTTGCAAGCGTGATGATCCCAGTCTCACCCTGTGAGATCAGCTTTGGCTGTAGCTCGCCCTGCAGCTGGCACAGCCAGTTTGCTCCATGAACGAGGCTGAACTAGCGTCGATAAGATCAAGGAATCTAGGAACGATGAAGATAACAAGTATTATTTTTTACTTTTTTAGATCTCAGGCAAGCTCCATGACATGACACTTAAAGTTATTAGAACGCATATCCAAATACGGCCAGACCCATCGCGAGTATTTTTCAGGCCCTTTGATACGAGTGGCAGGGATCGCATCCAGCGGATTGTTGCTCGGGTAACTGCCTTGAGTCGCGCCGAAGCTGAACATGAATCCGCTATAATGCTAGAGCGTTTTGAAGGCCGGCATGAGAAGCTGCAAGCATTTCTGCTCAGCCGTTTTGAATATGTACGCGAGAATTTGATTACTGATCAGCCCCTGAACCGTTGCGAGCGGTTGCTGATTGGTGCTTATTTCACGCTAGAGTATTCGCTTGAAGCGGCGGCACTCTTCAACCCATCAATTGTGCCCCATCCTGATCAGTCAGGACTGGAGCAAGGAAGTTTGCGCTTTCTGCTGAGCCTGAGGGCCACGGGTGAGGGGCATATCTCCTCGATTGTCTTTCGTACTGGTGTGATCAACCGCAATGTGGAAATCACACTCGACCAGCCGAGCCCTTTTGTGGCAGCTGCTGATGTGCATCCGAACCCAAGTTATGACAAGCATCTTTTCGAGCGCAAATTGCTTGAGCTAGGTCTGCTATCGCAGCTCACTCAGCGGCTGATGGATCAGCTGCCGGATCATTTCACATTTGAGCAGCTCACTCTGTTATCGAACCAAGCTCTTCGCAAAGACCGCCTCAGCAATGGAGAAACTGTTCACACCGTGGATAGTGTGCTTTCGCTGGCACGGGCAAATTACGAGATCAGTTTCAATACCGGAGATGACTGCTCTGAGCGGGCAATATTTCCCACCTCGCCCACGGAAAGAAGAGGAATCGAAGATGCACGTTTTGTCGCTTTTCAGGAAGATGGTCATACCACTTATTACGCAACATATAGCGCCTATGATGGCCAGCTCGTTTTCCCCCAATTGCTTGAAACTAAAGACTTTACCCAATTCAAGATCAGCACACTCAATGGTCCTGAAGTGGAGAACAAGGGTATGGCCCTGTTCCCAAGAAAAATCGGGGATCATTATGCGATGCTCTCTAGGCAGGATGGTGAGAATATCTATTTGATGTATTCAGACCAACTTCATTTTTGGTTCGAGAAGAAACTGCTGATGCGACCAACCTACCCGTGGGAATTCGTTCAGGTTGGCAACTGTGGCTCGCCGATTGAAACCGAGGCTGGCTGGCTGGTTTTAACCCATGGTGTTGGGCCGATGCGGCGATATACGATCGGTGCGATTTTGCTAGACCTGAACGACCCCGGCCAAGTCATCGGGCGCCTCAGGGAGCCGCTTCTGGAGCCAACTCAGGAGGAAAGGGAAGGATATGTTCCGAATGTTGTCTATAGCTGTGGTTCGCTAATTTATGCTGATAAACTGATTATTCCTTATGCCATGAGCGACCAGTCAACCAGTTTTGCTACGGTGGCAGTAGATGAGTTATTGCACGAAATGAAAGCCAACCCATTGGAGCAATACCCTTGAAAAAAAGATCAACCCGAAAGATTGCCATTGTAGGAGATTATCTGCCGCGCAAATGCGGAATTGCCACATTCTCATACTCGGTATACCGAGCGCTCACCGACGACACAGTCGGCAATGAATGTTTCATTGTTGCGGTAAATGATGTGCCGGAAGGCTATGCCTACCCTCCAGAAGTTCGTTTCGAAATTGAAGAGCAGGATCTGCGCAGCTATCGTCGTGCTGCCGATTTCCTGAATCTCACGGACACAGATGTTATCTGCCTACAGCATGAGTTTGGTATCTATGGAGGTCCGGCTGGTAGCCACATTCTCTCACTGTTGCGCCATGTTCATATTCCCGTGATTACCCAGCTCCATACGATTTTGGAGGAGCCCAGCCTCGAACAGGTACATGTGATGAAGGAGCTGGCCGCCCTATCAGCACGGATCATTGTGATGAGTGAGCGTGGCCGGAGAATCCTTGAAGAAATTTACGAGTTACAGGCAGATCATCTAGATGTAATCCCACATGGCGTGCCAGATATGTCATTTGTTGATCCTAATTATTACAAGGATCAGTTTGGTGTTGAAGGCAAACAAGTTTTGCTTACCTTCGGACTGATCTCGCCAGCTAAAGGAATTGAGAATGTCATCCGTGCCTTGCCTGAGGTAGTTAAGGAGTTTCCCAAGATTGTCTATATTGTCTTAGGTGCTACTCATCCTCACTTATTGCGTGAACATGGTGAAACATATCGCTTAAGCCTTGAAAGACTCGCACTCGAGCTTGGAGTTAGGAAGCAGGTGATATTTTACAACCGCTTTGTGAGTACGGAAGAGTTGAAAGATTTTCTTGGTGTGGCCGATATCTATATCACTCCCTACCTAAATCGTGATCAGATCACGTCTGGCACTCTTTCCTACGCTTTTGGTTGTGGCAAGGCCGTAATTTCAACTCCCTATTGGCATGCAGAAGAGCTGCTGGCAGAGGGCCGAGGGGTGCTGGTGCCCTTTCGTGATAGTGATGCGATTGCACATGCCCTGATCGGTTTGTTGCTCGATGAAGTGCGTAGGCATGCTATGCGCAAGCAGGCCTACCTGCTGGGTCGGAGCATGATCTGGAGCCAGGTGGCTGAGCTGTATGCAGGCACTTTTGAGCGTGCCAGGTTGGAGCGAGGCAACGGAGTGGTGCTTCGCTCCCGATTCAAGCCCCTGGAGCAAGAGCCGCGCGAGTTGCCCGCTCTGCGGCTCGAACATCTCAAGGCTATTTCAGATTCTACTGGCATTTATCAGCATGCTAAATATACATTTCCTAATTTTAAAGAAGGATATTGTACTGACGATAATGTACGGGCGTTGCAGTTACTTGTGATGCTTGAGGAGTCGGGTGACGCTACACAGGACGTCGAAGCGCTGGCTACTTGTTATGCCTCATTTGTTAACTATGCTTATATCCCTGATGCATGCCGATTTCATAATTTCATGAGCTTCGAGCGCACCTGGCTCGATGAAGATGGCTCAGATGATTGCCTTGGCCGTACCTTGCTGGCTTTGGCTGCTTGTGTAGGCCGTTCCCGTCGCAATGATTTGCGCCACTGGGCTGTGGATCTGTTTCAGACGGCATTACCCTCAGTCACAAAGACCTCAAGCCCACGGGCCTGGGCTCTCGGATTGAAGGCCATTCATGAATATCTGCGCAAACTGAGTGGTGATCGAACCGTTGATCTGATGCGAGATACGCTCACTGATCAGCTGCTGGTAGCTTTTCAGCAAACCTGCGCTGATGATTGGCCATGGTTTGAGGATGTACTCAGTTATGACAATGCATCCCTGCCGCACGCCCTGATCCTCAGCGGTCGCTGGTCAAATCGACATGAAGCCCTTGATGTGGGTTTGCGTAGCCTGCGCTGGTTGATGGCAGAGCAAACCGCTGAGGCAGGCCACTTCAGGCCGATTGGCTCCAATGGTTTCTACCGCCGAGGCCAGCAACGGGCCACGTTCGACCAGCAACCCCTTGAGGCCTGTGCTTCGGTTTCGGCCTGTGTTGAGGCATGGTCGGCTACAGACGACAGCTTCTGGCTCGACGAGGCATGGAGAGCCTTTGCCTGGTTCCTTGGCGACAACGACTTGCAACTGCCGCTCTATAACGCCCGCACCGGTGGCTGCTTCGATGGTCTTCAGGATGACAACGTGAACATGAACCAAGGTGCCGAATCAACTCTGGCCTTTCTCCTGGCTCTACAGGAAATGCGACTTGTCGAACTCGCTCGCCATTCAATTCCCAAGCCATGAATAGAATTCGTATCGGCGCCATTGGTGCAGGGGGGTTTGGCCTGTTTGCTCTTCAGCAGTTTCTTCAGGTTGAGGGTGCGGAGCTTGTTGCCATGGCCGGCACCCATCGAGAGGCAGCTCTTGCCATGGCCCGTCGTTTTGGGGTTGCCGAAACTCTTGAGGTGGAGAGCCTGCTCCAATTGGATCACGTTGATCTTGTTTACATCGCCACGCCTCCCTTTCTCCATTTTCCCCAGGTGCGTGCTGCCCTCGAGGCAGGCAAGCATGTGATCTGCGAAAAGCCGCTGGCGCTCAACCTGGACCAGGCTGATGAGTTGTTGCGGCTGGCCCGCGCCAGCGATCGCCTCTGTATCGCCAATCTGATGCAGCGCTATAACCCGCTGTTTGCTGCTGTGCGTCAGTTGATCAAGTCGATGGTGATCGGCGAATGCCTGCATGGCTGGTTTGACAATGCTGCCGGAGATGAGGGACTTTCAGCCGAGCATTGGTTCTGGGACCCCGCCAAAAGTGGAGGCATCTTCATTGAACACGGCGTGCATTTCTTCGATCTGTTTGAAGGTTGGCTTGGTAAGGGAGAGGTTGTCTCCTCCCAACGCATTCTGCGCCCCGGCTCCGGCTTGGAGGAGCAGGTTCAGTGCGCAGTGCGCTATGGCAATGGCGCCTTGATCAATTTCTATCACGGTTTTACCCAGCCGGCGAGACTGGAGCGTCAGGAATTCAGGTTGCTGTTTGAGCGTGGTGAGTTGACCCTTGAGGAATGGGTTCCTACTCGAGTGCGGCTGCAGGCCGTGGTGGATGAAGCGCAGTCTCGCAGGTTGATGGAGATTTTCCCCGATGCAAGGCTGGATGTGCTCGAAAGCTATAGCGGCTCCAAACGTTTGGCTCTTGGACGCCACAAAAAATTCGACACCTATCAGAAGATTGATCTCCATGCCGGATTGGAGGCCGATAAGATGCGCCGTTACTGCGAACTTCTGAGAGCGCTGTTCGCCGACCAGATTGCCTGGATTGCAGACCGTTCCCACCAACGGGTGATCGCTGAGGCCAACGGCCGCAACTCTCTGGCGATGGCCTGCGCGGCAACGCAACTGGCTGAAACCAGCCGATGAGGCCCCGTTTGCATAGCAGCTGTCTGCTGACCCCTGGCCAGTTCGCTCCTTCTCAGCCAGACATGACTGTTATCGGCGCCTTTAACCCAGGCGCCGTCGCAACGGCTCAGGGAACTGTGCTGTTGATCAGGGTGGCTGAGGCGCCGCGGCTGATTCGGCCGGGGTTCGTGGGTTTGCCGCGCTGGGATGTGGAGGCAGGAATCATCGTGATCGACTGGCTGGCGGAGCAGGAGCTGATTGCTGTCGATGCTCGGGTGGTAAAAATCAGGGAAACGGGTCTGCTCCGGCTCACCTCAACCTCCCATCTTCGTGTGGTTCGCAGCAGTGATGCTCGCCAACTTGAATCCAGTGAGCAGCAAATCCTCAGACCCAGCCTCCCCTGCGAAACCTATGGCATTGAGGATCCCCGTATCACACCTATTGATGGTCGATTTTACATAACCTATGTGGCGGTATCCCCGCATGGTGCGGCAACGGCTCTGGCTTCTACATCGGATTTCAGCTCTTTCCAGCCTCACGGTCTGATCTTCTGCCCCGAAAACAAGGATGTGGTGCTTTTCCCTGAGCGCATAGGTGGCAAGTATTTCGCACTGCATCGGCCCACCACTGCCCATGATTTTTCCCGACCGGAGATCTGGCTGGCCTCCTCACCCGATCTGCTGCATTGGGGCAACCACCAGCCCCTGCTGGGATCGGGCGCGGGCTGGGATCGTGGCCGCATCGGCGCCGGCACACCACCCATCCGCACATCGGAGGGCTGGTTGGTGATCTATCACGGCAACAACAAGGCTGAAGCTGAAAGTGGCATAGGCAGCTATGGAGCAGGAATGCTGCTGCTGGATCTCGATCAACCCTGGAGGATCCGCAGCGCTGGGATCCAAATCCTAGAGCCTGAGATGGAGTATGAATGCCAGGGATTTGTGCCAAACGTGTTGTTCCCCACTGGCATCATTCAACAGGGAGATTCGCTTTTGATTTTCTCTGGAGCCGCTGACACCGCAAGTTGTTTGGTGGAACTTGACCTTGCTGATCTGCTGTTCAGCGGCTCATCTCCAGCATCCGCTCAACCGGCGCCAAGGCCCTGAGTCTCAGCTCTTCATCCATCACGATCTCGGGTTCCATGCGATCGAGGCACTGCCACAGCTTTTCCAGAGTGTTGAGCCGCATGTAGGGGCAGGCATTGCAGCTGCAGCCGTCGGCTCCGGGCACCTCGAAAAACTGCTTGTGCGGCACCCGCAGGCGCATCTGGTGCAGGATGCCGGGCTCGGTGAGCACGATGAAGCATCCGGCTGGGCTCTCCTCGGCGCGGCGGAGCAGCTTGCTGGTGGAGCCGATGTAGTCGGCCAGATCGAGCAGATGTTTCTGGCACTCCGGGTGGGCGATCACCTCGGCTTCGGGATGCTCCTGCTTCAGCCTCAGGAGTGCCTGCTCGCTGAAGGTCACGTGCACCTGGCAGCTGCCGGGCCAGAGGGTGAGCGGCCGGCCGCTCTGGGCCTGCACCCAGCGGCCCAGGTTTTCATCGGGGGCGAACAGGATCGGCTGGTCGGCCGGCAGTTGCTTCACCAGATCCACCGCGTTGCTGCTGGTGCAGATCAGGTCGCTCTGGGCCTTCACCGCCGCCGAGCAGTTGATGTAGCTCACCACCAGGTGATCGGGGTGCTCGGCGCGGAAACGGGCAAAGGCATCGGCCGGGCAGGCGTCGGCCA
>JBIIJS010000115.1:0-8938 GCA_044233605.1 Cyanobium sp.
GTCAAATCGGCCGTCGCCCTTCAGGATGGATTCCCCAGCCAACGGGCCTGCCCCAGGAATCACCATGGTGAGCGTGCCCGTTCAGGCCAATGGATCCGAGCCGGTGAGGCCACTCGGATCACAGGGTCGCGACCGCGGAGGCGGCCAGGGGCTGCCGGATTCGGTACCACCCCAGAACCTTGAAGCCGAGGAGGCTGTGCTGGGCGGCATCCTGCTGGATCCCGATGCCATCGGCCGGGTGGCCGACGTGCTGCAGCCGGATGCCTTCTACCTGGGGGCGCATCGCGAGATCTACCGCACCGCTCTGATGCTCCACGGCCAGGGCAAGCCCACCGACCTCACGGCCATGGCCGCATGGCTGGCTGATACCGGCCATCTCGAAAAGGTGGGCGGTGCGGCACGGCTGGCGGAGCTGGTGGAGCGCACCCTCTCCACCGCCTCGATCGACCAGGTGGCTCGCCTGGTGATGGACAAGTACCTGCGCCGTCAGCTGATCCGCTCCGGCAACGAGGTGATCGCCCTGGGTTTCGATCAGGGCAAGCCGATGGACCAGGTGCTCGATGAGGCCGAGCAGAAGATCTTCGCGATCAGCCAGGAAAAGCCCAGCCTGGGGCTCACCCCCACCGCCGAGATCCTCACCAGCACCTTCGAGGAGATCGAAACCCGCTCGCTGGGCACCGCCGTAGCGGGGATCCCGGTCAACTTCTACGACCTCGACGCCATGACGCAGGGGCTGCAGCGCAGCGATCTGATCGTCATCGCCGGCAGGCCGGCGATGGGCAAAACCGCGATCACGCTCAACATCGCCCGCAACGTGGCCCAGCTGCACAACCTGCCGGTGTGCGTGTTCAGCCTGGAGATGAGCAAGGAGCAGCTCACCTACCGGCTGCTGGCGATGGAGGTGGGCATCGAAAGCGGCCGGCTGCGCACCGGCCGGCTGCAGCCGGAGGAGTGGCCGCTGCTGGGCAACGGCATCAGCAGCCTGGCGAAGCTGCCCCTCTACATCGACGACAAACCCAACGCCGGGGTGCTGGAGATGCGCTCGCTCTGCCGGCGGCTGATGGCGGAGCAGGGGCGTCAGCTGGGGCTGGTGGTGATCGACTACCTGCAGCTGATGGAGGGCAGCGGCTCCGACAACCGCGTGCAAGAGCTCAGCCGCATCACCCGGGGCCTCAAGCAGATGGCCCGCGAGCTCGACGTGCCGGTGGTGGCCCTCTCCCAGCTGAGCCGGGGCGTGGAGGCCCGCACCAACAAGCGACCGATGCTCAGCGATCTGCGCGAATCGGGCTCGATCGAACAGGACGCCGACATCGTGATGATGATCTATCGCGATGAGTACTACAACCCGGAAACGCCCGACCGCGGCATCACCGAAGTGATCGTCACCAAGCACCGCAACGGCCCGGTGGGTACCGTGAAGCTGCTGTTCGAACCGCAGTACACGCGGTTCAGGAATCTGGCTGTTTGAGCTGCCCACGCGGCTGATGTGCTCCCGCAGGGGCGGATGGCTCAGATCGCCCATCCGGGAGAGGTCGATAGCGGATGCAGGACGCTGGCGCCTAAGCGCCCGGGAGCCGTACAAACTGGTGCTGCAGATAGTCCTTGAACAGATTCCAGGCCAACTCATGGGTGAATGCAAAACCCTGAATCAGCCCCTGCTGCGCCAACTCGCTCAGTTGGCGCTCCTGATCCAGACACACACCCCGCTGCATCACTCCAGCGCCCGCTGAACGTTCTCGGACCTCTGCAACCAGCGGATGTCGCTCTCTGCCAAGAGAGAAAAGACAGTTTGCGCTCTACCCCCTGTCACCGTCATTGGGCACACACTCCATCCTGGCCTTGGCAAGTCAGATGCCCCAGGAGAGCCCCAGCGCATGACGTTTCGCTATGCTTGGAGAGGTGGATTGTGGCGAAAGGCATGGCCAAGCAGAGCGTCACGGTGCGCGTCGAGCCGGAGCTGCTGCGCTGGTTTCGCGACGAAGCCCAACTGCCGCTGGGACATGCGATGAATGAAGGTCTCAGGCAGTTGCAGCGGAACTTCCAGTCCGCCCGGCTCCAGGAGCGGATCGACCGGGAATTGCGCGAAAGGGAAGCCCTGGTGAACCCAGAGGAACTGGAGGCCTGGAGCGGCGACGCATGTTGAACCCGGGCAGCGTGGTAAAGCGACAACCCGGCCGGGAAGAGGGCGACAGCAAGAGGCGTCCCTGCGTGGTGATCTCCAACGCCGGCCCCTGCCGCGGCCACACAGCCGCGACCGTGATCGTGGTGCCCCTCACCTCGGACACCGACGGCCAGGAACGACTGCCAATGCCGGTGCTCACGCCGTCAACGGCCAACGGGCTGCGGACACCAGCGCCGCAATGTGCGCTCGGGTGAGCTGCGTGCGCAAAACCCTGCTGCTTGATCGCCTGGGACAGCTCGGTACCTCCGACTTGCTCAGGATCCGGTGGGGAATGGCGGCCGTGATCGGACTGGGAAATTTACTGGTGTGAGGCTGCAACCGGCACGCTCGTCGACTTGCGAAGCAGACGCAGCGTTCAGCGCAGCATCTGCACCGTCATCGAGCGGGTGCCACTCCAGTCGGCGAGCGTGCCGGCGTCGTTCCGGACTCCGCACAATGCTGCCATGCAGTAGGTCATGCATGTTCATCCTCAGCACGAACACGCTGTTACCCATGGTCAGGGCGAAGGGCGGCCAGAGCGGCAGCCACTGATCCAGCCGGTCGTCCATCAGTCAGCCCAGCAGCAGGATCGCCCCGTAGATCGCCGACAGGGGCAGCAGGGTGTGCGGTAGGCCTCGAACGCCTCAGCGGGCAGCGCGGGCAAGCAGGGCCCGCTGGCTTGGAATCCGCAGATCCCAGGCCCAGCCCATCCGCTGCAGCAGAAGGATGAAGCGGTAGGTGGGATCCGGCAGAAGCCGCAGGCCCCCGTTACCCAGGGTGAACCCCTGCCGCGCTGAGGACTGGAACGCGTGATGCAGGTTGTGCCAGCCCTCGCCGAAGGTGATCAGCGCCACAAAACCATTGTTGCGGCTGGCATCGCCGGTGGCGAACGGCTGATCCCCGCATAGATGGGCCAGGGAATTGACGCTGGCCACGCCATGGAAGAGCAGGGTGGTGCTGAGGCAGAAGGCCGCCAGCCAGGGCAGCCCTCCCCAGAGCCACGACATGCCGGCCAGCACCAGTACCGGCAGGAAATGAAGGCGATCGATCAGCCGCAGAACCGGATCGGCCTCCACGTCCGCCGGCAGAGACTCGGGGAAGAAGCCGGAACCCAGCAGCCAGCCGGCCTGGGAATGCCACAGCCCGCGCCAGCCCGCCGAGGGTGCCAGCGGGGTGTGCGGATCCGCGGCGGTGTCGACATGGCGGTGATGGCACTCATGATGGGCCTTCCACCAGCTCGGTCCCATCTGGCCGGCCGAGGCGGCCACCCAGGCCCCAACCCAGGCGACGGGGCGAGGTGCCCGGTAGCTGCGATGGGTGATCAACCGGTGATAGATAGCCGTGGTGGCGAGCATGCGCACGCCGTAGAGGGCCACGGCCCAGAGAGCGGCCCCGACGCTGAGACCTGTCCAGCAGAGCAGCAGACAGCCGAGGTGACTGAGAACGATCAGAACGGGCCCGAATGCATACAGGACATGACGTTGACGGGGGACCAAGCCCTCTCCCGATGGCTTTCAACCCTAAGCGTCGGCCACGGAGCGCCGGTTACCGGCCACGGCATGCCCCCCACCATGGGGCGATGTTCCTGTTGAACCTGCTCTCCCACCCCCATCCCTGCATCGGCTTCGTCGTTCATGTCCACCATCTGGAGCGGGATCTCACCGTGCTCGCCGGCAGCGGAGCCTTCTCCTCAAGTCCACCGACCTAGGCAATCCCGGGGAGCTTGCGCGCGTCCGTGAACTGCTCGGTGACGGCCGCAGCTCCCCCGAGGTGCTCGATCTGCTGCCGGGCAAGAAGATCACTTACACGGTCTACAAATCCGAAATCCTTCCCTTGGACTGGAAGGAGAACCTGCGACGCAGCGATCTGGTGCACACCGGCTCCGAGTGGGGAGCAGGCATCCTGCGGCAGGAGCTGGAGGGGTCGCCGGTGGCGGTGGTGTCCGAACGCGGCGACCCGCTGCTCCATCACCAGTGGAACCGCACCCACCGATCTGCACCCCTGGCGGAGCCACGAGCGGGCGGACGCGCCGCTGGAGGAGTGCTTCCTCTTCCTGTGCATGGGCTAGTTCCAGGCCCACAAGAGCTGCACCGAGATGATCGCCGCCTTAGCCGATCCACCGGATGTGGGCCAGCAGCTGCAGCCGTGCAACGTCTTCGATTCCTGCTGGCGGCAACGCATGAAGCAGCCCACTCACGTATCTGGAGCACTGCCGGCAGAGCTTCAGCCGGATCGAGCACCGCCTGGCGGAGATCCAGAAACCCGATTTCCTGCGTTTGCACCGCTTCGCGGCCGAGCGTCCGGCCCACTGGGCCCAGCCGGACGTGCCAGCCTCAGCGGGCGGATGCGGCAGGTATTCGAGAACTCGGCGGCGTCGAGGTAATGGCGCGGGGTGGCCAGCAGCAGGCGCCAGGCGCTGAGGGCCTCAAGCATCTGATAGCGATCCGGGTAGCGCTCCTGCAACAAGCGCCGCACCAGTGGGTAATGACTGCTGCAAAGTCCGGGGAAGATGTGATATTCAACGTGATGGGAGAAATTGAAGTGCAGCAGATCAAGAATCGCCGGCATCTGCAACGACAATGTGTTGGCCAAGGGATCATTGCTCTCATCCAGCGGACAGAGCAGGTGATTGGTATAGATGTAGGCGATCACGCCGGCGTAGCCGATCCAGATGGGCAGGAAATACCCCAGCAGCAGGCGAAGCGGACCGGCGCCCACAGCCGACACCACCGCGGCATGCAGACCGATGATGGCGAGCAACTCCAGGAAGATGCGTCTCCGCTCGCAGCCACTAACCCGGAAGGGCGCCGGAGGGAACGCTGCGCTGCCATCGGGCACCAACAGCACCGAGGCCAGGGTGCGCAGGTTGTGCACCCCCCAGCCGCTGGCCAGACCCAGCAGCAGGCCCAATCCGCTCACCTCATCGGAGGGGGTGAGGCGGTGCTGGATCCACTTGCCCCAGCTGGCCGGCTGATCCTCTAGGTAGCTGCGGTCGGGATCGCGCAGGCTGTTGGTATGGCCATGGTGCTCGCGGTTGTGCACCGCCTGCCAAAGGGTAGGCGGCATCCACAGCAGGGCCAGGCCGGCCAGACCGACCAGCCGGCGCAAGCGCTGGCCGCGTACGGCACTGCCATGAAGCAGGTCGTAGCTGGCGAACGCCAGCACTACCACGGCGTTGCCCATCACCAGGGCAAACGGCAGAAACGCCAGCGGCCAGAATCCAGGCCAGCCCAAGGATCGCCAGGTTGATCAGCAGCAGCCAGAGACGGTTGTGGTCGGTGCGGAAGACGTGGGGCGGCAGCAGCGGCCTCAGCTCGCGGGCCAGCTGCAGCATGCTGGTGGGTGAGGAGGTCACCGCCTCGGCGGTGGCGACGGGAAGGGAGACAGGGGAGGGGGCGGAGATGGAGATCGAGCCGGGATGAACAGTCGAGCACGGCGGGGTCCGCCACCATCCATCAGCGCCCTTCTTCTGCCAGGGCTTCGGCCGCGCTGGGCCCTTCGGCCATGGAGTGCACCAGCCCAGTCAGCAATGCATGACCGCAGTGTCGCCAGCCGCGGGGAAGCGCACCTGCCAGCAGTGGGCAGTCACCACCAACGTTTCTCTGCTCCAACTACACCAACAGGTGAGCTACCTACAAACCGCTTGCAGCAGGACGATGGCGAATGCAGTACATTCTAAAAGCAGCAGGACTCACACCATGGACAAGGCAGAACCAGCTGGCTACATCCTCGAAAAAATCAAAGAACTCTGCCCCCAAAACATTAGCGATGCAGAGCTTTTGCAAACACGCATAATCGAAACAGGAATTGACTCACTGGAGCTCATGGAGTTAATTATGGAGATCGAGGGTGAATATAATATCGAAATTGCCGACTCTCAGCTAAGTGATGATCTTACGGTTAGTCGCTTTTGCGATCTAGTCACAACACTTTGCGGTCTTTAATGAGAACGCTTGTCTATCGCAACGGCGACTGGCGTGAGCAGCCGCAAGGCATCGAGCCGCCACAGAGTGGTCAGGAGGAATTCAAAACCATCAATGGCAATTCCAACACTGACAGACTCCGGCTAACCCAACTCTTACTTGATGGCACTCATTATGGCTATAACAAAGCACTTCAATTATACCAGAACTCCGGCGCCAGCATCGGCAGCTTTGGCATGTCTTACCTCAACCACGCCAAACAACTGAGCAGTAGTGATTTTCCAAACCATTGGAGCGAGCCTGAATTCCAAGCCTATCTTCCCCAAGAGATTTCAAACAACGCCCTTCTGCTCCTCTGCTTCACCGGCGTCGGCCAAGGCTTAAATATGCCAATTCCTTGCTTCCACTCCATAGCCAAACATGTATTTGATGGAATAGTATACTTTTTTGATGTACAAAAAGACTACTACACGGCAAATCAAGCTCAAGTAGAACAGGCGGTCGCAAGGCTATTGGAGCTATCGTCTTGGCAAAGAGTCGCTCTGATCGGCGCGTCCGGTGGAGGATCCATCACCCTGCGTTTTCCGAGTCATCCACTGGTGAAAAAAAGGCTGTCAGCCTCACCTCCAATCTGTCGAGATCAACAAGTCTTAAATTTAATAAAACGGAGAAAGTTTCAAAATTTTCGCAAGAGCCGCATCTTTTTCGCCGTTGGCAATAAAATAGATACTCGCCACTATAGACATCTCAAGTCCCATCTACCAGCCGAGCTATTTGATCAATCAGTCTTCAATCTTGCTTGGGCTTCAGAGTCCCATGGCACATTAGCAACGTTGCTGCAACTAGGCGCGTTGAGCAAACAACTTGAATGGCTGGGCAACGACACTTGACCCACTCTAAAAAAAACCATTCCTCGCGTCCTCCACCCAAAAAAACAATGCAGTATCTTAAAATCCTCAACAGCATACGCTGGATCACAGGCCAACGCAGTCCCGCCTCCTTTCCCGAAAAAGATTGCAGCATTGAATCCTTTGGCCCAATGGGAACTGGGCAGGGCGTACTTTTTGTCTATGACACAAGTATAGGAAAGTCAATACTTGAGTCTGCAGATCTAGGGCAATATAATTTTATTGAGCGAGCCATCGCACTAACAAGCGAGGAGCAAACAGCCTGGATTCGCCGTTTCTGTGCGGAGAGCCCCGTCATGCTTGACGGCACATCGCATCAAGATCAGCGCCGCGAATTAAACAATATTTTTTTGAGATGTTCAGATGCGCTGCGCAATGTCTCAGCCGACATGCTGGCATCAACCATAGTATCTGCCTCGAACGTGGAAGGTGCCTCCAGCCTGAGCGTTGGGGAGGAGGTCATCGGAAAGCTGTTCGCCACATGCCTCACCGAAATCACCGGACACGAAGTAGAAATTCCTACGGAAGATCTCTTCGCAGTGGATTTCTTTAATCCTTTTCCCAAGCCCTCCACATTGCAACGATGCGACCACGCAATTCGCACATGCATGGAAGCCCTTCACTGGCAAAAGCTATCGAAGATCGAAGCCTTGGCAGCATCGACGCTTCTCATCATGGGAGTCTCTCCGCTCCTGGCTGCTGTCACCAAAAGCATCAATGTACTTCTTGAAGGTTTATGTCCTCCCAACGACAGCATTACCCATGCCATCAAGACCTGTAGAAGCGTGGATTTCTACAACACCGTACCCACAAACTTCGTCATCCGACGCTGCCTGAAACCAGTCAATATTCAAGATTATTCATTGGCGAAAGATGATTTGGTTTATGTTTTTCTAGGCTCGGCCAACGGCTGCCCGCTCAGTCGTCTTCAATCCATTCCCTTCGGAGCGGGGCGTCACATCTGCAGCGGGACAAGACTCTCTGCGGAGATGTTGCACCTGACCCATGATGCCCTTGAGCTTGCAGCACCAGCACTCAAGGAGTCAGCAGTGGTTTGCAGACAATCGCCAATAGTGCAGGGGAGGGCAGCAGCCTTTCTTACTTACGCTCGTTCTGAATTCGCCACCTGATCGTGGCTCCCGCCATCCGAAACTACACCACCGAAACTACACCACTGAACGGCGGCAAGACCAAATGGTAGAACCAGGATCTGGCAGCTATCAAACCTGGCTTGAGCAAGAGCTGGAACAGTCGATGCTCAGCGGATCAATTGCCTGGGGCAATTTTTGTAAATTGGGGGTCACTTAAGTTAACGACAGGTTGGCTTCACGCGCTATCAGCAGCAAGACCAATCCAATCAATCCAACAAGCAAGCCCCCCCTGAAAGATCAGCCGGTAAGAAACGTATCACCAAAGTCATGCATCTTTGAACAGCGCCTCTGAGCGCATCTCTGACCTGGTTTTTGGCTGCAGCAACTTGACGATGTCACTGCAATCCGCACAGTGCTAAAATTGGCAAAAACAAGGCTTATAGAAGCCTGAAATCTGTCTCCAGCCATGGGCTCGATCACCGCAGGTCACGCCTCAGAGCATTTCGACGTGATCGTCGTGGGTGGCGGCCACGCCGGTTGCGAGGCGGCGCTCACCACGGCACGGCTTGGGCTGCACACCGCTCTGTTCACCCTCAACATCGACCGCATCGGTTGGCAGCCCTGCAATCCGGCAGTGGGCGGCCCTGCCAAAAGCCAGTTGGTGCATGAAGTGGATGCCCTCGGCGGCGTGATCGGCCGGCTGGCCGACGCCACCGCGCTGCAGAAGCGAGTTCTCAACGCCAGCCGCGGTCCTGCTGTGTGGGCCCTGCGCTGCCAGACCGACAAACGCCAGTACGCCCGCCAGATGCTGCAGCTCCTGCAGCACAGCCCCAACCTTGCCCTGCGCGAGGCGAT
>JBIIJS010000039.1:0-16513 GCA_044233605.1 Cyanobium sp.
ATGGTGACAGGCCTGGTGGTGGAAGGTGACGCCGCTGAGCGAAGCAGCGCATGGGATCCCAGCCAGGGCCCGATGGCGCGGGTCACCGGCATCCGCACCTACTTCGGCAGCACCTTCGGCGCTGGCGCTGTGATCCTCACCGCCGGCACTTTCCTGGGCGGGCGCATCTGGGTGGGCGATCGCTCGATGAGCGCCGGCCGGGCCGGCGAGCAAGCCGCCGAGGGTCTCACCGAGGCCCTGGTGGCCCTCGGATTCCTGATGGACCGCCTGAAAACCGGCACCCCGGCGCGAGTCGACCGGCGCAGCGTCGCGCTCGATTGTCTGGAGGAGCAGCCCAGCGACGCCGAAGGCCGCTTCTTCTCCTTCGATCCAACAACCTGGGTGAGCGGCGAGCCGATGAGTTGCCACATCACCCGCACCACCGAGGCCACCCACCGGCTGATTCGCGACAATCTGCACCTCACGCCGATCTACGGCGGCCACCTGGAGAGCACCGGCCCGCGCTACTGCCCCTCGATCGAAGACAAGATCGTGCGCTTTGCAGACAAGGCGAGCCACCAGATCTTCCTCGAGCCGGAGGGGCGCGACACGCCCGAGCTCTACGTACAGGGCTTCTCCACCGGCCTGCCCGAGCGGCTTCAGCTGGAGCTGCTGCGCACCCTGCCCGGCCTGGAGAGCTGCGTGATGCTGCGGCCCGCCTACGCCGTGGATTACGACTACCTGCCCGCCACCCAGCTCAAAGCAAGCCTCGAGACCAAGCGGGTGGCCGGCCTGTTCACCGCCGGCCAGCTGAACGGCACCACCGGCTATGAGGAGGCCGCCGCCCAGGGGCTGGTGGCCGGCCTCAACGCCGCGCGGCTGGTCCGCGGCCAGCAGCCGGTGCACTTCCCCCGCGAGGGCAGCTACATCGGCACCATGGTCGACGACCTGATCACCAAAGACCTGCGCGAGCCCTACCGGGTGCTCACCAGCCGCAGCGAATACCGGCTGGTGCTGCGCGGCGACAACGCCGACCGCCGCCTCACCCCCCTGGGCCGCGAGCTGGGTCTGATCGACGATCGCCGCTGGGCGATCTTCGAGGCCAAGCAGGCGGGGATCGCCGCCGAGAAGCAACGGCTCGAAACAGTGCGCCTAAAGGCCGGTGATCCGGCCGGCGCCGCCGTGGCAGCCGAAACCGGCGCCGCCATCAAGGGCTCGATCACCCTGGCCGACCTGCTCCGCCGCCCCGGCTTCCATACCGCCGACCTCGTGCGCCACGGCCTGGCGGCGACCGATGCCCCCCGCGAAGTGCTCGAGGGCGCCGAGATCGACATCAAATACAGCGGCTATCTATCCCGCCAGGAACAGCAGATCCAGCAGGTGCGGCGCCAGGAGGGGCGTGCCATTCCGGCCGATCTTCCCTGGGCCGCGATCGGCACCCTCTCGACCGAGGCGCGTGAGAAGCTGCAGGCCGTGCAGCCCCTCACCCTCGGCCAGGCGGCGCGGGTACCGGGGGTGAGCCCAGCCGACGTCACCGCTCTGCTGCTGTGGCTGGAACTGGAGCAGCGGCGCTCCCTCAGCGCTCGATGATGCCGAGTCCGCCGAGCAGGCCCGCCAGCGCCATGAACCACAACGGCGAGATGCGGGTACGCAGCATCAGCACGCACACCACCAGCGCCACGATCACCGCCGGCACGGTATGGGCTGCGGTATGCAGGATCTTCAGGCCCACGGCGAACAGAATGCCCAGGGTGATCGGGCCCATGCCGCGCTCGAAGGCGACGCGCCAGGGCGAATGCTCGAGCTGGCGCCAGCGCAGGCAGGCCAACACCATCAGCAAGGTGGAGGGCAGCAGGATGGCTGCTTCGGCCAAACAGGCGTTGAGCAGCGCCCAGCCGATCCCCTCCGGCCAGCCGGCCCCCAGCCCCAGCAGCCCCACGATCATCGAGCTTGGCCCCGGCGCCGCCTCGGCCAGGGCATAGAGGTCGGCGAACTGGGCATTGCTCAGCCAGCAGAAACGCTCCACCGCAAGCTGGTGGTACTCGGCCAGCAGCGTATTGCCGCCACCCAGGGAGAACAGCGACAGAGACAGGAAGGTGCGCAGCACCTCGACCAGTTGGGCCAGATCGGTGGGGGGCGCAGGCTGGCACACCCGCATCGTCAGCAGTGGAGCTGCCAGCAAGGGCGTGATCATGGCTTGGGCGTGGCGCGGGGCCAGTACCAGGCCATCGCCAGCGGCCCGGCCACCAAAACCACCGGGATGAGGCGCAGATGCAGCCAGGCCAACGCCACGAACACCAGCGCCGCGAGCAGCAGCGCCACCCGGTCGTGCCAGTACTCATCCAGGATGCGGAAGCCCATCGACAGGGCCATGCCCGCCGCCGCCGCCACCACGCCGGCCAGCACCCGATCCACCGACGGCAGCTCGCGCAGGTGGAAGTAAGCCACTCCCAGGCCCATCAACAGGCTGAAGGGCACCAGCAGCATGCCGGCCAGAGCCGTCAGCGCCCCGGCCAGGCCATGGAATTCAGCGCCGATGTAGACGGCCATGTTGATCTGGTTGGGGCCGGGGAACAGGCGCGCCACCGTGAGCCCGGTGAGGAACTGCTCGTTGCTCATCCAGCGGCGCTGCTCCACCACGATCCGCTGGCTCCAGGCCGAAAGGCCGCCGCCGAAGGCCGAAAGCGCCACCTGCAGCATGCCCACAAACAGCTGGGCCAGACCCGGCGGCGGCGAGAGGGGCGGCGCGGCCGGCGGCGTCGGGAGCTCAGTCATGCACGAAGTGGGGATCGGGGGGCAGCTCACCCTGCTCGTGCAGCTCCGGCTTGAGCGGGTCAGGAGCGTGGTAATGCTCCGCCTCCTGCCAGTCGGCCGCGAAGCTCTGGTGCAGCCGCTCCACCACCGCCGGCGCATCGGTCTCGATGCCCAGCTCGCGGCGCAGGTCGAAGGCGCTGCGGTCGAGGTTCATCGAGCCGGTCTGGGCGTAGTGGCCATCCACCAGCAGCAGCTTGGCGTGCAGCTTGAGGTGCTTCTGGCGCCGCACCTTCACACCGGCGCGGGCCATCAGCCGCAGCGAGGCGAAGGTGTCGTAGATGTCCCAGTCGGAGATGCCGTGCTTGCCACCGCAGAGGAAGCGCACCTTCACGCCGCGGCCCGCGGCAGCGATGATCCGCTCAAGGATCACGGCATCCACCACCTTCGGGTGCTGGATCCACAGCGTCTCGGCCGCCATATCGATCAGGCGGGCCAGCTGGCCGCGGCTGTGGGTGTGGCTCCAGATCAGGCCCACGCTGAGGTCGGGCTGGAAGGCACGGCGGCTCCAGTCGGCCTCGAAGCCGGCGATCACCTGCTCCACCACCGGCGCCGACCGGCTCACCACGCCGTAGTCGCGGGTCTGGGTGAAGTACTTGTCGCTAAAATTGAAGGTGGCGATCAGGGCGCAGGCCTGATCCACCACCATCGATTTCTCATGGGTGACGGGAAAGGCCTCGCTGGTCCAGGCCACCTCCATGCCCCAGCTGCTGAGCAACGCATGGGCCTCGTCGTTCCAGCGGTCGCCGCCGGAGGTATGGGGGTTGAGCATCACCCGCACGATGACGCCGCGCTGATGGGCGCGCAGAAGGGCCGCCTCGATCTGCGGCGACTGCAGCTTGAACTGCTTGAGCCGCAGCACCTCACGGGCCGCATCGATCAGTTCCACCACCGCCTCGGCGCCGTCGTCGGGCATCACCAGCAGCCGCTGATGGGGTTCGTTGGACACCGAGACCGGCACAAGGAGGCTTCCGTTGTAATCGACATCGCCCGATCCGGACACTGCCGGTACCATTACTCGACCCTGAACACTGTGGTGCCGTGGTGAGTCCAGCCCCATCTCACCGGCCCCTGCGGGGCATCCCCACCTCCCGCGCCTACTGGGAGCTGAAGGCGGAGCAGGTGATGAACCGGATCTTCGATCCGGATGAAACCATCGATCTGCCGGTGCCGGAGGAAACCCCCTCCGGCGATCGAGCGCTGCCGGAGGCGAAGGAACGACGGGGTCGACCGGCCCTGCCCCCCCCCCCGGGCCCCAGCGCCCAAGGAGCAGTCCCCGCCCGACGCCGCCACGACCAGACAGTGGTGCTGCTGGCCGTGCTCGGAGGCGTCTGCATGGTGAGCGCTGCCAGCTCGGTGCTCTACCTCACCCACTGGAATCAGGCGCAGCAGAGCCTGCGCCAGGAGCGCAATCTGCTGCTCGTGGAACGGCTGCGCAGCCTCGGGCCCGCCAATCCACCAGCGGCAGCGCCGGCAGCACCGGTGCTGATCGACCCGGCGGCGGTACCGCTGCAGCCCCCCGGCGGCCTGGCGACCAACCCCGCCGCTGATGATCTGCCCCCACCCCCCACGGAGGCCTGGATCGAAGAGCTCTCCGCCCTGCCCACCCCGGATCGGCCGGCCCCGCCGATCCTGAGCGTGCCGGTCAGCCCGCGGCTGGCCGCCTCCAAGGCCGCAGCTCCGGCGCCAGCACCCCGCGCCGCGGCCCAGCCAACGGCTGCAGTACCCGTGCTGGTCGGGGTGGTGGCGGCCGCCGGCAGGGCCAGCTCGGCCATCTTCCAGGTGGGTTCGGTATCCACCAGCGTGGGAGTGGGTGAGGCGATCGGCACCAGCGGCTGGAAGCTGCGCAGCGCCAGCGGCGATATGGCAGAGATCGAGCAGGGGGGCATCGTGCGCCGGGTGTCGATCAGCAACGGTTTCTGAAACCCGCCGCCCGGCCGCGCTGCCTAGGCTCGATACCCCGCTGATACGGAGCCGGCGATGCCGACGGCCACGCCGCCCCTGATCCCCTCCCCCCGCGCCCTCTGGCAGGCCCCCCTGGCCGAGGTGGTGGAAGCCAGAGCGGGGCAGGAGCTGAGCGGTGCCTGGAAACTACTGCTCCTGGGGGATGGCAGCCCCACCCGTCACCTGCAGCTGCTCAGCGGCGAGCCAGTGGAGGTGGAGCTGATCGCCATGGCTCCCGACCACGGCCCCGATCCCTGCGCACCAGCCGAAGTGGCCGAACTGGAGGAGCCGCTGCTGCGCCGGCAGGTGTGGCTCAACTGCGGCAGCCGCACCCTGGGCTGGGCGGAGAGCTGGTGGAACCGGCAGCAGGCGGAAGCGCACCTGCAGGATCGGCGCCAGCCGATCTGGCGCAGCCTCACGGCCGGGCGAGCGGAGCTGTTCCGCGAGGTCGACGGCCTCGGCCAGGTGCAGGCCGACTGGCTGGAGGAGCGTTTCGGTCACACCGGACCTTTCTGGAGCCGCCACTACCGTTTCTTCCGCCAGGGCCGGGAGCTCACCGTGATCCGCGAGGTATTCTCACCGGCCCTGGCGGAGTGGCTGGGCCCGGCGAGCCGGGAGCCCACCCCCCGGACAGGGATGCATGACATTTCATGAAGTCAGTAGCTTCTTGTTACAGCCACAGGTTGACGGATTGACGCCAACAGTGCTGTGAGCAGCATGCGGGCACCCGAATCAGACCCATGGCCCTTCCCCGTCACCGCCGCCAGGCCCACCGACCGGCAGACGAACCCCAGGCGCAGCACCGGCTCGTATCGCTCTGGGCCGATCTGCTCAGCACCCTCCAGCAGGGTGCTCCCGGGGTGGCCACCTCGGCCGAGGAGATGGCCGATGAGCTGCCCGGCCACCTGGTGACGCCGGTGAACCGGGAGCTGGCGCAGCGGGGCTGCAGTTTCCGCGTGACAACGCTCAGGAAAGCCGCAACGCCTCCGCCTGCTTGCTCGCCTGCTCAAGAAGCTCCCGCAGCCGAGCCTCATCGGTGTGACTGAGGTTGGTGCGCAGCAGCCGGGCGTGGGGAGCGTGGGCTCGCAGCCGCTCGATCACCCGATCGGGGGTGGCGTCGCGCAGCAACAGGCAGAGGGCGGCGGAGCCGGACGGCAGGGTGTCACCCAGCTCACGCATGAAGTCGTCGTTGATGCCCAGGTCGGAGAGGGAGCCTGAGGCAGCACCGATGCTTGCCCCCACCGCAGCACCGAGCAGCGGATTGAGGAACAGCATCCCCACCAGCGAGCCCCAGAAACCGCCGCCCAGGGCGCCTGCGGCGGTGAGGTTCACGGCCTGACGCAGATGCACGGTGCCTTCGCCGTCACGCTCCACCACCACAGCGTCCTCGACGGCCAGCAACTGCTCGCGCTGCAGGCCCACCAGTTCGCGCCTCACCAGCTCCGCCTCGGCCGTGGAGGGAAATCCCACCACCACCAGGCTGCTCATCCGATCCGGCACGGGGCTGCTCCCGAACACTGCGGCCATGCTAACGAGCGGAGCTCAGGAGCGCCGCCGCGAGGAGCGGGGCAGGGGGCGGCCGCTGCTGGCCGGTGGGGGCGGCGGCGGCGCGGCGAGATCCTGCATCGGCAGCCGCGCCGGCTCGGCTCGCTGCCAGCGGGGCACGCTGAAGCTCTCCTCATCGGGCCAGTCGGCTTGGTCCCCCGCCGGAGAGGCGGAAGGTTCGGCGGCGGGCGGGACCGCACGTCCCCGCCGGGAGAGGGCCTCAAGGCTGCGGCGGCGCCGGGGCGGCGCCGGATCACGCCGGGGCGGAGGCGATTCACCCTGCTGCCAGGGTTCGCGCCAGTCGTCACTGTCATCGAGCAGCCAGTCGAGGCGCTCCTCCACCCAGCGGCCGAGCTGGGTGGGACCACGGGGCCGGACGCTCTCCCGGCTGCCAGCCCGGGAGCCGGGTCGCACGCCGGAGACTCCATCCACGAGTTGCCGGCCGGCACTGACCCACCGATCGAGACGCTGCTCCAGCGGTTCTCCGGCGCGGGGGCCGTAGCCCCGGTCGCCATACACGCGCTCCTCTTCGTACCTGGGCATCAAGCCTGGGCCTGGGCAAGGCCCCAAACTACCCGAACCGACGCGGGCGGCAGCCGGAATGACGGCCCGCCAGCCAGTGCTCCCGCCCCATCCCCACCAGGGTGATCGTCAGGCCACCCCACTCCAGGGTCCAGAGGAAGGTGAGCATGGGGCTGCCAGGAGGTGGCCCGAACCTAGGCCGCGTTCGGCTCGAACACCAGCAGGCAGCTGGCGTGCCAGCGGCCACCGTGGTGGCGTTCGCAGCAGGAGCGGCAGGCCAGGTTGCGGCGGCGCGTCCGATAGGGCGAAGCGAGGCCGCAGCGGGGGCAGCGGGCGATCCAGCGGGCTACCTCCAGGGGCACGGGATAGCGGTGGCGCAGGGTCACTTCAAACCCATCCTGGGCAGCGTTGATCACCGCCATGCGGGCTCGGAAGTGCGGCCCGTGCGCCTCACGCTCGCCCAGCACCCGGTCGACCCAGGCGTGGATCATTTCGTGGCAGAGGGTGCTGAGGGTGGCCTGGCGGGGCAAGGGCTCCAGCAGCGGCCGCGACAGGACGATCTCGCACAGGTCGCGTCCGTCATCGAGCAGCCCGCGGCGGTAGAGGCCGGCGGTGCGGGTGAGCCGGCCATCGCTCCAGCGCAGCGCCAGAAGCGGTCGCCCGCCCACCGCCAGCGATCCCTCGAAGTGCTCCCGGTTGAGGCGGTGAAACAGGGGCAGCAGGGGTTCGAGAGGCACGGAGGCAAGCGGGCCGGCCGGCATCATCGCCGCGACCACGGGCCGGTGGGGTCGTCGGGCAGACTCTGGCCATAGTCAAAGGGATTCGGCGCAATGGACGGGGAACTGGTCCGCACCATCGGCACCAAGGCGCTGCTGGCCGGAGCCGGAGCCCTGGTTCTGTTCTGGACGATCTCGGCGGTGAAGCTGGTGCTCAGCGCCCGCCGCATCAACCCGCTGCTCAAGCAGTTCTTCACCCAGGTGGCGGCCGGCCAGATCGACGGTGCCTATCTGCTCACCACCAAAAACTACCGCTCCCACGTCAACCGCCAGCAATTCATCCGCTTCCTGGCCGGGCTGCAGCTCAACAAATACCGCAACCTCAAATCGGGCCGGCCGCGCCTGCAGGAAGACCAGATCATCCTCACGGTGAAGTTGAAATCGGAGAGCAAGGAGGAGCTGCCGCTCGATTTCACCTTCATCAAGGTCGACGACACCTGGCGGGTCGACCGCATCCAGAAGCTCGCCACGACGTGAGCCCCGGGGCTGCGGATCGAAGGGCTACAGCGCTCAAGGCGGAGGAGCTGCGCGGGCTTCTCAACCGAGCCGCCCACGCCTACTACGTGCTCGATGCGCCGTTCCTGGAGGACCCAGTCTACGACCGGCTCTACCGGGAGCTGCTCGAGCTCGAGACCGAGCACCCGGATCTGCGCAGGCCCGACAGCCCCACTCAGCGCATCGGGGGCGCCCCAGCCGAGGCTTTCAGCAATGTCGAACACCGCATCGGCCTGCTCAGCCTCGACAACGCCTTCTCGCTCGAGGATCTCGAAGCCTGGTACGCCCGCCTGCTCAAGGTGCTCGACCGCACCCCGGCGCCCGGCGAGCCGCTGCCGCAGCTGCCGATGGTGGGCGAGCTCAAGATCGACGGCAACGCCCTCGCCCTCAGCTACGAGGACGGTGTGCTGGTGCGGGCCGCCAGCCGCGGTGACGGCGAACGGGGCGAGGAGATCACCGCCAACGTGCGCACAATCCAGAGCGTGCCGCTGCGCCTGCAGCTGGAGCAGCCGCCCGCCTGGGTGGAGGTGCGGGGAGAGGCCCTGATTCCCGACTCCACCTTCGCGGCGATCAATGCCGAGCGCGCGGCGCGCGGCGAGGCCCTGTTCGCCAACCCGCGCAACGCCTGCGCCGGCACCCTGCGTCAGCTCGACCCGAAGGTGGTGGCGGCGCGGCGGCTTGCGTTCTTCGCCTACACCCTGCACCTGCCGGACGACTGGCAGGCGGGCGGGGCGGATCCCGAGCGGCCCCGCTCGCAATGGGAGAGCCTGCAGTGGCTGCGGACCGCCGGATTCCCGGTGAACCCCAACGCCGCACTGCTGCCGTCTCTGGCGGCGGTGGAGGGCTTCTTCGCCCAGTGGGAAGACGAGCGCAGAACGCTGGAGTACGCCACCGACGGCGTGGTGGTGAAGCTCAACGACCTGCGCCTGCAGGAGGATGCCGGCTTCACCCAGAAGGCGCCGCGCTGGGCGATCGCCCTCAAGTACGCCGCTGAGGAGGCCCCCAGCCGCCTGCTGCGTCTTGCCTGCCAGGTGGGGCGCACCGGGGCCGTGACGCCGGTGGCCGAATTCGAACCGGTGGGGCTGGCCGGCACCACGGTGAGCCGCGCCACCCTCCACAACGCCGATCGACTGGCGGAGCTCGATCTGCATGCGGGCGACACGATCGTGGTGCGCAAAGCCGGCGAGATCATCCCCGAAGTGGTGCGCGTGCTGCCGGAGCTGCGCCCCGAGGGCGCGGCGCCGCTCACCCTGCCTCACACCTGCCCGGAGTGCGGCTCGGAGCTGGTGCGCGAGGAGGGCGAGGCCGCCACCCGTTGCGTCAACAGCAGCTGTCCGGCGATCCTGCGGGGTTCGCTGCGCCACTGGGTGAGCAAGGGGGCCCTGGATGTGGACGGCCTTGGCGGCAAGCTGATCGAGCAGCTGGTGGAGAAGGGCGTGGTGGCCTCGATCGCCGACCTCTACCGGCTTGATCAGGCGCTGCTGGCCAGCCTGGAGCGGATGGGCGAGAAGAGCGCCGAAAATCTGGCCGCGGCCCTGCAGGCATCAAAGCGCCAACCCTGGCATCGCCAGCTCTACGGGCTCGGCATCCGCCATGTGGGTGAGGTGAACGCCAAGGCCCTGGCCAGGGCCTTCCCCAGCGCAGCCGAGCTGGGCGAAGCCGCCACCGAACCGGAGCCCGCAGGCCCGCAGCGGATCACGGCGGTGCATGGCATCGGCGTACAGATTGCCCAGAGCCTGCGGCAGTGGTTCGCCACCCCGGCCAACCAACTGCTGCTGGAGCAACTGGAAGCGCAGGGCTTCTCCCTGGCGGCCTCCGGGCTGGAGCGGCAGGCGGCTCCGGTGGCAGACGCTGCGGCAAGCCCCCTGGCCGGCCAGACCTTTGTGCTCACCGGCACCCTGCCCTCCCTGAGCCGCCGCGAGGCCCAGGAACGGATCGAAGCCGCCGGAGGCAAAGTGACCGGCAGCGTCAGCAAGAAGACCAGCTACGTGGTGGCTGGTGCCGAGGCCGGCAGCAAGCTGGCCAAGGCCGAAGCCCTGGGAGTGACGGTGCTGGATGAGGCGGAGCTGCTGACGCTGTTGGGCGCGGGAGACTGAATAGCAGCCTGAGCGCAGCACCGGGCAGCTGCTGCAGCACGATCTCGGTGACCGCCCCAGACCAAGAACCACACTTCCATGGCAGCCAACATCAGACTTTTGTGATCGTTATTCGGAGCACAAAATCACATTGGCAATCCGCCAAGAGCAACCAACCATGGCATTGCGATCGGGATCACGATCTTCCGAAACAACATCTTGGCTTGCTTGAAGTCATTCTGATCAGCAGAAGTGGCCACCAACCGGGCAGTGGCGCCCGCCTGCTCTCCAGCCCCGTTCCGCAATCCCATCAGCACCAGCAACGCAACGAAGAAAGAAACGAACAGCGCCACCACACTTTGCACTCGGCGGCTCTCCGGCGCGGTGGATCTGATGACGATCGGCTGAACCCCAAGCAGATTGCACAAGGTGCACAAGGGGAACGCAATGATCACAAAATCAAAGAAAACATGGTCCATGCATGCATTCGTGTAGTGCACGCGACCTTTCAAACCGACGCAGATGTGCTCTGGCTGGCCTACCTCGCTACGATAAACACAGGAAGACGACTCTTCTCGTCGTTCACTCCTTCGCCTGCCCCCCTCCTCCCGGTGAACCGCGACATCTCTCTCAGCCTCGAGCCAAGCTCGGGGCTGTCCTCAGCATTCACCACCGCCGCCGCATCGGCTCCTTCCGCCTCCCTTCCCCCTCCCGTCGCGCCGCGGGCCCTGGATGTCGCCGGCCTGCCCAGCTCGATCTGGCAGGCTCTTGCCCGCCACCAGCTACTCCTGCCTCTCCTGCGCCATGACACCGTGGCCGCTGCGGTGGCCGAGGTGCAGCTCAGCGACCAGGAGCGCGCCCAGGCGCAACAGGCCTGGGCCGCAAAGCACGGCCTCCGTTCGGCCGAGCAGCTGCAGGCCCACCTCGCCGCTCAGGCGCTCAGCGAAGCCGACGCGGTCTGGCAGGCGGAGCTGCCTCTGCGCATCAGCCGCCACTGCGATGAGCACTTCGTGCACCGCGCCGAGCAGCGCTTCCTTGCCCGCAAGAACCAGCTCGATCAGGTGATCTACAGCCTGCTGCGGGTGGAAGACGCCTCCCTGGCCCGGGAGCTCTACCTGCGCATCGCCGAAGGGGAGGCCGATTTCGCCGAACTGGCCGCCACCTATGCCCGCGGGCCGGAGAAGGCCACCCGCGGCATCGTCGGGCCCGTGCCGCTGCTGCAGGCCCACCCGATCCTGGCGGAGAAGCTGCGCACCAGCCGGCCGGGCGAGCTGCATCCGCCGCTGCAGATTGAACAGTGGTGGCTGGTGCTGCGGCTGGAAACCCTGCACTCGGCCAGCTTCGATGACGAGATGCGCCGGCAGATGGCGCACGAGCTGTTCGAGGAATTGGTGGAGCAGGAGGTACGTCTCCAGTTGGCCAGGCGCAACGGCCCCGGCGTCTCCGGAGATCCTTCATGACCAGCACCGCCGCCGTCCAGCTGGAAGCGGCCCTGGCCGCCGCCCCCCTGGCCCTGCTCAGCCCCGGGGGGCTGGAGCGGCTGCGCGAGGGATGCCGCATCTGCCGCTTCAGCGAAGGCCAGGTGCTCAGCAGCGCCGAGACGATCGGCGATCGGGTGCTGCTGCTTCTGGAGGGCGAGGCCCGGCTGCTGGGCGAGCGCGACGGCAGGCCCTTCACCCTGGAACGTCTCGGAGCCGGCGCGATCATCGGCCTGGCCTCGATGCTGCGCACCGAGGCCTGCGAGCAGGTGAGTGCTGCCAGCCCGGTGCTGGCGGCCGCCATCCCGGACGCACTGATGCTGGAGTTGCTCACCGCCGAACGGGAGCAGGCCTTCCGCCTCGGCTGCCAGCGGCAGCTCTGGGCGGCCGAGCTGCACGCCCTGCTTGAGCTCCAGGAGGGAGCACACGTGGGCGGCAGGGGCTTCGATCCAGGCACCTGGCGCCAGCGGCTGACGCAGCTGCGGCCCCGCTGCCGGGCCGTCGCCCCCGCCGATCTGACAGCCAGGCCGGTGGGCCACGACGAGCGTGTGCTGGTCGGCAGCGCCAATCTTGCCGACGTGCCCCTGGGTTCTCTGATGCCGGCCGGTTCCGCCGCTACCGCCAGGCCCCGGGCGCCTCTGCCGCTGCGCCTGGTGGTGGTGCCGGCGGAGGCGCTGGCACCGGCGGAGCCGGCCTGGAGTTCGCCGGCGATCGCCGCCGGTGAACCCCAGGCCGGTGAACCCCAGGCCGGTGCGGCTCCCCTGCCCACCAGCCTCGATCTGGGTCAGCCCAGCCGCACGCGCGGCTTGCAGCTCGTGCGCGCCCGCGGCGTGCTCGACGAAACCCTTGCCTGCTTCCAGATGCTCGGCCGCCTGCTGGAGCTGCCCTACCGCCGCGACTCGGTGGAGAAGATCCTTCGCGACAGCCTGCGGCGCGGCCAGACACCCGACCTCCAGCTCTGCGGCCAGATCGCCGCCATGCTCGGCCTGCTGGTGAGCGGCGCCCGGGTGCCGGCCGCGGCCGCCACCCGCCTGATCACACCCTGCATGGTGGCCTGGAAGGGCAGCTTCGCGATCGTGTCGGCCAGCAATGCCGCTGGCCTCACCCTCGCCGCGCCCGCCCAGGGCTGGGTGCGGCTCAATCCGGCGCAGATCACCGAGGAATGGCCCGAAGGTCTGGAGGTGCTGCTGCTCGAACGCAGCACCGCCACACCGGAGCGGAAGTTCGGCCCCAGCTGGTTCTGGCCCGCCCTCAAGCGCTACCGGGGCATGTTGATCCAGGTGCTGCTGGCCTCGTTTGTGGTGCAGCTGTTCAGCCTGGCCAATCCGCTGCTGATCCAGGTGATCATCGACAAGGTGATCGCCCAGCGCAGCCTCGACACGCTGCAGATCCTCGGCATGGCCCTGGTGGTGGTGACGCTGATGGAGGGGGTGATCGGCTCGCTGCGCACCTTCCTGTTCACCGACACCACCAACCGCATCGATTTGCGCCTCGGCGCCGAGGTAATCGACCACCTGCTGCGCCTGCCGCTCGGCTACTTCGACCGCCGGCCGGTGGGCGAGCTCGGCACGCGCATCGCCGAGCTGGAGAAGATCCGCAACTTCCTCACCGGCCAGGCGCTGATCACCATCCTCGATGCCGCCTTTTCGGTGATTTACATCATCGTGATGGCGCTGTACAGCTGGCTGCTCACGATCATCGCCCTGGCGGTGCTGCCGGTGCAGATCGGCATCACCCTGCTCGGCGCGCCGCTGTTCCGGCGCCAGTACCGCCAGGCCGCCGAGGAAAACGCCCGCACCCAGAGCCACCTGGTGGAGGTTCTCACCGGCGTGCAGACGGTGAAGGCCCAGAACGTGGAGATGGTGAGCCGCTGGAAATGGCAGGACTCCTACGCCAAGTACATCTCGCGCACCTTCGAGAAAACGATCACCGGCACCTTCCTCAACGAGAGCAGCCAGGTGCTGCAGAAGCTCTCCCAGCTGCTCGTGCTCTGGGTGGGCGCCACCCTGGTGCTCAAAGGCGAGCTCACCCTCGGCCAATTGATCGCCTTCCGCATCATCAGTGGCTACGTCACCCAGCCGCTGCTGCGCCTCTCCTCGATCTGGCAGAACATCCAGGAGCTGCGGGTGTCGTTTGAGCGGCTCGCCGATGTGGTGGATACACCGGAGGAATCCACCGCCAGCGACCGGGCCCACATCCCGTTGCCGCCGGTGGAGGGCGATGTGGTGTTCGAGAACGTGAGCTTCCGCTTCAGCCCCGGCGCCCCGAGGTGCTGAGCAACGTGAGCCTGCACGTATCGAAGGGCACCTTCGTGGGGATCGTGGGCCAGAGCGGCAGCGGCAAGAGCACGCTGATGAAACTGCTGCCCCGTCTTTACTCACCCAGCAAGGGCCGCATCCTGGTGGATGGCTACAACATCGACAAGGTGGAGCTCTATTCGCTGCGCCGCCAGATCGGCATCGTGCCCCAGGATCCGCTGCTGTTCAGCGGCACAATCAGCGAGAACATCGCCCTCACCTCCCCCGATGCCCCCAGCGACGCGATCGTGAAGGCCGCCCGCATTGCCGGCGCCCACGACTTCATCATGGAGCTGTCTGCGGGCTACAGCACGGAGCTGGGCGAGCGGGGCGCCTCCCTCTCCGGCGGTCAGCGCCAGCGCATTGCCATCGCCCGCACCCTGCTCGGCAATCCCCAGCTGCTGGTGATGGATGAAGCCACCAGCGCCCTCGACTACGACACCGAACGCCAGGTGTGCGACAACCTGCGCGAGGCAATGGCGCACGCCACTGTGTTCTTCATCACCCATCGCCTCACCACGATCCGGCGGGCCGACATGATCGTGATGATGCACCAGGGGGCGATCGTCGAACAGGGCACCCACGACGAACTGATGGGGCTGCGGGGGCGTTATTACGCCCTTTACCGCCAGCAGGAGTCGAGCTGATGGCACCCAACCTGTTCCGCCAGGCCCAGAACGGTCTGGAGCGGATGATCCACAGCGACAACGACGATGTGGTGCTGCAGCAGTCGCGCTTCTGGGCCCGCAGCATCAGCTGGACCCTGATGGGCGTCACCGGCTTCGGCCTCGCCTGGCTGGCCCTTGCCAAGACCGAGGAGATCGTCACGGCCCCGGGCAAGCTCGAACCCCTCGGCGTGGTGAAAGACATCCAGATGCCGGTGGGCGGTGTGGTCGACGAGATCCTGGTGAAGGAGGGGCAGCAGGTGCGCAAGGGGCAAGTGCTGCTGCGCCTCGACACCGAGGCCACCCGCGACCGCCAGCAGAGCATCTTCAAGACCCTGGCCTTCAAGCAGCAGCAGCTGCGCCTTAAGCACGAGGAGCTGATGCGCTACCTGGCGGTGAACGACACCGAGCAGGCCGTGCTGGTCGAACGGCTGGGGCTGGAGAGGGAGGTTCTCTCGCGCCTGGAGACCCTCAACCGCCAGGGTGCGGTGCAGGAACTCCAGTACCTCAGCCAGGTGAACAAGGTTCAGGAGGTGGAGGGCCAGATCAAGCAGTCGAGGGTGGAGCGGCTGCGCCAGGAGGCGATCTTGCAACAGGGCGTGCGCGAACTGCAGAGCGAGCTGGCCGATCTGCGCAGCAAGCTGGTGGAACTTGACGTCAACATCCGTTACCAGGAGATCAAGGCGCCGGAGGATGGTCTGGTGTTCGAGCTCAAGCCCAAGGCGAAGGGGTTCGTCGCCCAGACCAGCGAGCCGATGATGAAGGTGGTGCCGTTCGACCGGCTTGAGGCCCGGGTGGAGGTGCCCAGCAAGGACATCGGCTTCGTGGCCGTGGGCAAACCTGCGGAGATCAGCATCGACTCCTTCCCCGCCACCGATTTCGGCGTGCTCGAGGGCAGCGTGCGCCGCATCGGCTCCGATGCCCTTCCCCCGGACGAACGGGACCAGAGCAAACAGTTCTACCGCTACCCGGTCGACATCCAGCTCGACCAGCAACAGTTGAAGCTCAAGGGCGGCCAGCCCCTCGATCTGAAGGTGGGCATGTCGCTGACGGCCAACATCAAGCTTCGCAAGGTCACCTACCTGCAGCTGCTGCTCAGCGACTTCAAAGACAAGGCCGACGCCCTGCGCCGCATCTGAACCCAGCGCGGCCGCGCCATCGCCAGACTGAAGGCCATGAGCAGCACCCCCTCCCCAGCCTCCGCCGACAGCGGTCCCCCCGCCCAGGTGCCAGCCGCCATCAGCCGCTGGATCAAAACCGAGTGCGGTCGTGCCAAATATCTGCAGCTGGCCTGCAGACCTGGGCTTGCGGCCCGATTGCGGCTGGCCTGGTTCGTGCTGATCGCCGCCCTGCGCGATCTGCCTCAGGACGGTTGACTCTCTTCCACCTCCACAAGAGCCCGGCGGGCCACGCGGGTGATCACCACGGTGACGGCCACGGTGGCGGCGATGCCCAGCAAGCGCACTGCCCAGGTGAGGGGGTCGGCCCGGCCTGAGAGCACCTCGCCGAAACGGGCCACATCGCCGGCCAGGGCGCCGAGGCCGCAGAACAGCACCGTGCCCGGCAGGATGCCGATCAGCCCGATCGTGTAATCGCGAAGGCTCACCTCACTGAGGCCATAGGCGAGGTTGAGCAGGCTGAACGGAAAGGCGGGCGAGAGGCGTGTGAGCAGCACCAGCTTCAGTCCTTCACGACTCACCGCCTGCTCCACCGCCTGCAGCTTCGGCGCGGCCGCCAGCCGGCGCCGGGCCCAGCCGCGCAGCCAGCCGCGGCCGAGCAGGAACACCACCAGCGCCCCCAGACTTGCACCCACAAACACCAGACCGCTGCCCAAGGCAGTGCCGTAGAGCGCGCCGGCCAGCATCGATGCCCACACTCCAGGCAGCAACAGGGTGACCCAGAGGGCATAGAGCGGCACGAAGACCA
>JBIIJS010000023.1:0-20689 GCA_044233605.1 Cyanobium sp.
GGGCCGCATGTTCGATGGCCTGCTCGAGCGCCTCCGCAGCCAGGGCTGGCGGGCCTTGATCAGTACTGCCATGCCTGTGCTGTCTCTCCCCCAGCGCGAAACCGCCCTGGCGATGGCAGCCCAGCTAGTCCATTGCGACAAAGTGGTCACGGCCCAGGAGGTGGAGCTGCTCACCGAGATGGCGGCACTCACCAACCTGCCAAGCGATCGTGCTGCGCTGATTCTCGATGTGGTCGCGGTTCTCAATCGCGACTGTCTGGCTGGCTGAGGCTCACCAGCATCATGCTGACGCCGCCCTGACCCCTCGCCACACTGCTACCAGGACTGAAGCTCGGCCGTTCGTTGCCCCCCATGAAGCGTTCTCCCTCCCAGGCCCCTCTCCTCTGCTGCAGCCGTCTGATCACTGCTCTTCTTGCCCTGCTGCTGCTGGTGGTGCCAGCTACGGGCGCAGCTGCCCTCGCGGTCAGCGATCTGCCTGAGCAGCCACCGAACGAGCTGGTGATCGACAATGCCGATGTGCTCAGTCGCGCCTCCCGCACAGAGATCGAGCGCCAGCTGGAAACCTTCCAGCAGGAGCGGGTTGATGCCCGTCTCCTGACGGTGAATCGACTCGATTACGGCCTCACCCTGCCGGAGCTTGGACGCCAGCTGCTTGATCGCTGGAATGGCGAAAGCCTTCTGCTGCTGTTGATCGATACCCAGACCAAGGCTGCTGCAATCGTCGCCTCGCCTGCCCTGGAACGCCGCTTACCGGTCGATCTGCTTCGCAGCACGGCCCGCACCACCATGGCCCAGCCCCTTCGCGACGGTGACCGTTACCGGCAAGCGAGTCTTGATGGACTCGGCCGACTCGCCGCTGTGTTAGCGGGTGGCGAGGATCCCGGCGAGCCGCTGGTGGCTGAGGTCACGGTTGCAGCCAGCACCATCCCAACCCAGGAGGAAACCCGCAGCAGTAACGCCTTCACCTGGATCGTGGTCCTGCTGGTGGTGGGTACGATTGTGCCAATGCTTACCTGGTGGGTCTTCTCGCGCTGATGGTGACATTGCTGCCATGGGCCTGAGCGATTGGCTGGGCACCTTCGGACGGGCCCAGTCCCTTGATCTCAGCCGCGACCTGGAGCGGGGCTACGAAGCAGCGCTGCTGATTCAAAGTATCGAGCTGGAGCACTACAACGACCGCCCGGTGCGGCCGGAGCTCGAACTGCGGCTACCCAAGGGCACCCAGGCCCAGGTTCTGCGCCGCTTCAGGGCCGCGCTGCAGGTCTGCCTGCAGTCTCTGCAGACCGTCCAACCCCGTCGCCAGGAGCTGGCCGGTCAGGAACTGCGCCAACTCCAGCTGATCGAATCGGTGGTCGCCCGCTACGACAGCAGTCGCAGCCCCCTGCCGACGATCAGTCGCTCTCCGGAGATGCTGCCCCGCTCGTTGATCGGCATGGTTGACCGGGTGCGACGGCAGCTCGATCCGGAGGCGGAAGCCAGTGTGGTGGCAGGCTTCCGCCGCCGCCGCGATTCAACCCTGGTTTCGCTGCGCATCATGCTGCTGCTGATTCTGGTACCGATCCTGCTGCAGCACTTCAGCCGCGCCTATCTGGTATCACCGTTGATCGATCGCATCGCCCCCGATAACGCTTTTCTTACTTATCCACGCCCCCAGCTCGAGGAGCGAGCCGTGGAAAAGCTGCGCGTCTACAAGGAGGAGATCGAGTTTGATGCCCTACTTCGCAACCAGCCCCTGCCCAGCCGCAGCGAACTGCAGACCCTGCTGGCTGATCGGGCACAGCAGCTCAAGGAGGAGGCTGATCAGATGAGCACCCATGCGATCAAGAATGTGATCGCCGATCTGTTCGGGTTGCTTGGTTTCACCCTCGTCTGTCTCTTAGGGCAGAGAGATCTGCAGGTGCTGCGTGGCTTCATCGATGAACTGATCTATGGCCTCAGCGACAGCGCCAAGGCCTTCGCCATCATTCTGTTCACCGACATCTTTGTAGGCTTTCACAGCCCGGAAGGCTGGACCGTTCTGCTCGATGGCATCGCCCAGCATTTTGGTCTGCCTGCCGGTGAGAACTTCATCATGCTGTTCATCGCCACCTTCCCCGTGGTGCTGGCGACGATCTTCAAATACTGGATCTTCCGCTATCTCAACCGCGTCTCACCCTCGGCTGTGGCCACCCTGAACAATATGAACGGCGGTGGCTGATCTCACCCTGATCAGCGGCCCGAGTGGCGGCGGCAAGAGCCGCTGGGCGGAGCACCTGGCTGCCGCCAGTGGACTGACTGTGGTGTATCTCGCCACAGGCCCCCTGCTACCCGAGGATCCGGCTTGGCAGGAGCGCCTGCGGCGCCATCGCCTGCGGCGCCCGCCACACTGGCTCTGCCGCGAGGTACAGACCGCTCTCGAGGAGTCACTGACGGCTCTGCAGGTGGGGCAGATCGCCCTGGTGGATTCACTCGGCACCTGGGTGGCAGCCCAGCTTGAGATCGGTTCCGAGGCCTGGGAGCAACGCTGCCAGCGGCTGGAGCAAACCCTGCTGTCGGCCGCTGCGCCAGTGCTGCTGGTCTGCGAGGAGACAGGCTGGGGAGTGGTGCCGTCCAGCGCCGCCGGGGGCCTCTTCCGGGATCGCCTGGCACGGTTGCAGAGACGCCTCGCTATCCATTGCCACGCCTGCTGGCTCGTGTTGCAGGGTCGGGCCATCGATCTGGTCGCATCCGGCCAGCCGGTCCCCGGCGATTGAGATTCTCCCGCACTGATGAGATTCTCCCGCACTGATGCCGCAGGTTGTTCTGTATCAGCCCCAGATTCCCCCCAACACAGGCAACGTCGCTCGCACCTGTGCCGCCACCGGCTGGGAACTGCATCTGATTGAGCCACTCGGATTCACGATCAGCGATCGCCACCTGCGCAGGGCCGGCCTCGATTACTGGCCCTCGGTGGACCTGCATCGCCACCGCGACTTTGCTGCCTTTCTGATGGAGAGGCAGCGCCGGGGCGGCCGCCTGCTGGCACTCAGCAGCCTGGCGGAGCGCCCCTACACCTCAATGCGGTATCGCGCCGACGACTGGCTCCTGTTCGGCCGTGAAACAGACGGTCTGCCCGAGGAAGTACAGCGACAGGCAGATCGGCAATTGACCATCCCGATGCCCCGGAATGTTCGTCAGGGCACAACTGGAGTCCGCAGCCTCAACCTGTCGGTCGCCGTCGGCGTGGTTGTCTTCGAAGCCCTGCGGCAGCTCAATCATTCCGGCTGATCCACTGCGGCCACTGGGTTGAGCCAGTTCCTTGGCGACTGGCGCACCCCGAGTGGCAAGGGGGGGGACAAAGCATTCGATGGCACGACCACCCTTGCCCTGCGGTGTTCATGTGGTTACTCTCTGCCGGACCCGAGGGATGTCGGCTTCTCCTCCGGGTTTTGTCCAATGGGTGAAACTGCATGAAGCCTTACCGATGGATCCTTACCGCTCTCGTCAGTTCCGCTGCGTCGGTGCCCTTGGTGGGTATCGCCACGGAAGACCGGGGCCGGTCCGCCTCCAACGATCTACTCCTTGCCTCCCTGACCCAGAACCGAGACACCGTCTGGGTCCCGGTACGTCAGGCCGTCACCATTGAGGAGTTGTCCCTTCAGCTCTCTGAAGATGAAACCAGGCTGGCCCGCCTCAACTCCACAAACGAAGACCACCGTTTCCAGCCAGGCGATTGGCTGGCCGTACCCGCCGCCAAGTCTTCAGAAGTCGCACGGGTTGCCTCCCTCGACCTCTCCGGCTTGCGCAGCAGTCTGCCGGTGATGTCCCCGCCACCGGTCGCCGCGTTCAATGCGGGCATGGTGCGGATGGGCGACACGCTCCTGACCGTCGCCCAGCGCTACGGCATGACTTTGGCCGATCTGCTCAGACTCAACCCTGAGCTGGAATCCTCACGGCTGGTGGTGGGCAGTCGGGTGCGTGTTGCTCCGTCTCCTGCAGGAGCCGCTTCCCGTGCCCGCAGCACCATCGCCATCAAGCCCACAGGCAGCGGTGGCGTTAGTTGGCCCGACACCCCTGATTACGGCCCGGAGCGGCCCGGTGGCCGCTATGCCAGTGCTTGGATCTGGCCCACCCAAGGGGCCTTCACTTCCGGCTATGGCTGGCGCTGGGGCCGCATGCACAAAGGCATCGACGTGGCCAACAATGTCGGCACTCCCATCGTGGCTGCAGCTTCCGGTCGCATCACCTATGCCGGCTGGCACGATGGTGGCTATGGCTACCTGGTGGAAATCACCCACGACGACGGCAGCACCAGCCTCTACGCCCACAACAGCCGCATTCTGGTTCGCATGGGCGAGACGGTCGAGCAGGGTCAAACCATCAGTCAGATGGGCAGCACGGGACGCAGCACCGGTCCTCACCTGCATTTCGAGATCCACAGCCCCGGTCGTGGCGCGATCAATCCGCTTCAGGTTCTGCCCCCTCGGGCATGACTCCAAAGGTCAGCCGGTGCGCTGCGTGTCGCACCGGCTCCCGTGCGGCTGCGGTAGCGAGAACCCTGTGCCCTACACTACCTTTGCCGCGGCTCGGTAGCTCAGCTGGTTAGAGCGTGGGATTCATAACCCCAAGGTCGGGAGTTCAAGTCTCCCCCGAGCCATGAATAGTGTCGATCGTTCTGGTTGCGGTTTTCCGTTCCGGAGCCAAGCAGCCGCTCAGCGCATATCGATCTGATTGAGCCTGTCACGGAAGCTGCCGCTGCCCTGATCCTGGCCTTCCACAGTGGCCGCGCTCACCACGGTGACGGAGGGATAGGCGGCGGCCGTTCTACGGGCTCGCGCCGGAGCCATGCCCTGGGGCCTTACCTGCAGAGCCCTGCTGAGGCTGCGGCTGCGGTTGGCCACGGCAACGGATTCCCCCTCGGCCGGTCGTACCAATGGGTTGGTCTTCAGCTCGCTGCGCACCTGATTGAGCAGTCGGAAGTGGCCGGTGCTGTTGTATTTGCGCAGCACGGACGGGTCCCAGCTCATGAAGAGGAAGCGATTGATCCATACAGCCTATGGCGTGATCCGACCGCAGCCAGCCCCCGATCCGTGATAAGTTGTGAAGGTTGTAACCGAAAGTCGGACCGACTTCGTCCTGGCCCTGATGGAGCCGGCGGCTTAGTCCCCAATCGGTTGCCTTCTCTTTCCATTCCCACTTCGTTCTTCCCCATGACCAGGCTCGTCGGTCTGCCGGCCCCCGATTTCACCGCCACCGCGGTGGTGGACCAGGAGTTCAAGGAGGTCACCCTCTCCCAGTACCGCGGCAAGTACGTAGTGCTGTTCTTTTACCCACTCGACTTCACCTTCGTCTGTCCAACGGAGATCACCGCCTTCAGCGACCGCTACGCAGATTTCACCAGTCGCAACACTGAAGTCCTGGGCGTCTCCGTCGATAGCCAGTTCAGCCATCTCGCCTGGGTGCAGACCGACCGCAAGCAGGGCGGTCTCGGTGACATCGCCTATCCGCTGGTTGCCGACCTCAAGAAGGAGATCGCCCGCGCCTACGAGGTGCTCGATGAGGACGCCGGTGTGGCCCTGCGCGGTCTGTTCATCATCGACCCCGACGGCGTGATCATGCACAGCACGATCAACAACCTGCCAGTGGGCCGCAGCGTCGATGAAACCCTGCGGGTGCTCCAGGCCTTCCAGTATGTGCAGTCCCATCCTGATGAGGTCTGCCCTGCCAACTGGCAACCCGGTGAGAAGACCATGAATCCCGATCCGGTCAAGAGTAAGGACTTCTTCGCAGCCATTAACTGAGCCTGCCCCAGGAAAGCCTTCACAGGGGAGGGATTGATCCCTCCCCTTTTTCATGCCCGGCTGCTGCTGGCCTGACCGCCAGAGCCTGGGTCTGTAGCTGGTTCGATCACGCGCAGGTTGCCCGCAGCAATCGCCCGCGCTCATTCACCCTAGGGCTGCTTCCAGCAACCGGCGGCCGTCCACCCCTCCGGTGCATGGGTCACAGGCGCGTTCCGGATGGGGCATCAGGCCGAGCACATTGCCGCCGGCGTTTGTCAGACCGGCCACATCGGCCACGGATCCATTGGGGTTGCGTCCATAACGCAGCACTACACAGCCCTGGTCCTCCAGTCGCTGGAGCTCATTGGCCTCGAGCTGGTAGCGCCCCTCCCCATGGGCGATCGGCAGGGTGATCCGCTCGCCCTCTCCATAGCCCCGCAGCCAGTGACACGAACCCGGGCTCACCAGCAGTTCGGCCGGTTCGCAAAGAAAGTGCAGGTTGCGGTTGCGGGTGAGGGCACCGGGCAGCAGCCCCATCTCAGTGAGCACCTGAAAGCCATTGCAGATTCCCAGCACCGGTCCTCCCCGTTCGGCGAAGGCGCGCACCTCCTCCAGCACGGGGGCAAAGCGAGCGATGGCGCCGCAGCGCAGGTAATCGCCGTAGCTGAAACCTCCCGGCAGCACGACGGCCTTCAGGCCGCTGATGTCGCGTTCCTCATGCCAGAGAAACCGGGTGGGAAGGCCCAGACAGCCCTGCAGTGCCCACTGCATGTCCCGGTCGCAGTTGGATCCCGGGAACACCACAATGCCGATCGTCATCGTCGGCGCCTCAACCGGCTTCGCTGAGCTCGAGGCGCCAGTCCTCGATCACGGGATTGGCCAGCAGCCGGTCGCTGAGCAGCTCCAGCCGCGCCTGGGCTGTGGCCCGGTCCGGCGCTTCGAGATCCACCTCGATCGCCTTGCCGATCCGCAGTCGCTGCACCCCCTCCACCCCAAGGCGGTCGGCGGCAGCGCGGGTCGCTTCACCAGCGGGATCGAGCACGGACGGCCGCAGGGAGACCTGGACGCGGGCATTGAAAAGGGGCACCGGTGCACTGGCTTTTGTTAAATCTTGGCAGGCCGTTGACCCGCCGATGACTGCGGTGATCAGTGTGGAATTCAACCCACGCTGGGCTTGGTCGTGCCGCCCCTGTGCCACCCCCGACCGATCACCGCAGCCAGGATTTTCCACCTGGCCCTGGCAGGGGCGCTGGGCATGGCCCAGCTGTTCAGCTTGCCCTCAATGGTGTACGCCGAGGGCCGCGGCCAAGATGCTGTCGACAGCCGGCCCTTCACGTTGCCTCTGGAGTGCCGCATCGGTCAGGGCCCCTGGCAGCCCTGCCGCATGCTGGTGGAGCAGGTGGGCCTGCACTGGTACCTCCTGATCGGTGACCAGCAGGTGGAGTTTCGCCACGATGGACGTGGCATGGTGCGCCAGCGTCAGAAGGGCAGCTGGCGAACGGTGACAAGCCGCTGGGAGGCCGACACCAGCCTCTGCTGGGATGGCTATTGCGCAAGAGGCGACATCCCACTCGACTGAACAGCCGGCAGATGGGCGGGCAGCGACGCGATCTCAAAGGGTCTCGAAGGCAGCGGCCAGACGGTCACGATCTACTTGGGCGGCAATCACAACGAGTTCAAGGCTCTCCTGCGCCTGATCGCCGCAGACTTCCCCTTCGTACCAGCATTCAAGACGTGGGCCAACAGCCTGTATCTGCAACGGCAAGGGCCGCTCGGCCTGAACGAGCCGCCCCTTGAGGCGGAGTATGGGCTCGCGATTCAGAAGTTGGCGCAGCCTCTGCTCAAGGTCGGATCGCTCCCAGCGGCCGGAACGGCGCACCACCAGAGACGCCATGGCCACATGGCTGTGGTCGTGATGATTGTGGTCGTGGTCCTGATCGTGGTCAGCGGGACGGGGGTGCCCATCGAATACGAGCAGAGGATCGATCGCCCCCCGGGCCATGGGCAGCACCCGGGTGCCGGGGCGCAGCGAAGGCTCGATGCATCGCCGCGCCGCGGCGAGCTGGTCGCCATCGAGCTGGTCGGCGCGACTGATCAGCACCAGATCCGCCGCTTCGAGCTGCTCCTCGAACAGCTCCTCAAGGGCGGTGAGGTGGTCGAGGCTCGGATCCGCCCTGCGCTGGGCTTCCACGGCCTCGGCATCACCCACCACATGGCCGGCCGACAGGGCGACGCCATCCACCACCGTCAGCACCGCATGAACCCGGGTGCGGGTACGAATCGAAGGCCAGCCGAAGGCGGCAACCAGCGGCTCGGGCAGGGCAAGTCCGCTTGTCTCCACAACGATCCCATCAAGCTGGTCGGCCCGCTCCAGCAGGTTGGTCATGGTGGGCAGGAATTCATCTTGCACGGTGCAGCAGAGGCAGCCGTTGGCGAGCTCCACCAGACGACCCTCCCGCTCCTCCTCGGGGCAGAAACCGCAGGCGGCGATCAGGTCACCGTCGATCCCCACCTCTCCGAATTCGTTGACGATCACCGCCAGCCTGCGTTGGCCGTTCACCAGCAGATGGCGTAGAAGAGTGGTTTTTCCCGCGCCGAGAAATCCGGTCACCACGATGACGGGAAGCCTGCGGCTGATCGGAGCTGAGGCCATCGGAACAGGAAGCGTCGCAGCGGTGCCGGGGAAAACCTGATCCATCTCAGGCCAGCACCGAAGCAAGGCCGAGCAGAACTCCCACGGCTGCCAGGCCATAGGCGAGACCGCGTCGCAGCTGGGATGTGATCGTTGCAGCAAGCCGAACCAGCAGCAGCAGGGAGACGATCAGCAGCAGTCCCTGGCTGATTGCAAGGCCCACGAGATAGGTGGCCAGCGGCATGGTGGACCATCCGAGTACCGAGGCACTCAGCACATAACCATGCAGGGCGAAGGCCGGTAGCAGCAGACCGTTCGGCGCACGCCCCAGCAGCACAACAGCCACCAGCACCAGCGACAGGGCCACCAGCAGTTCGGCACCCGGCAGGCCGGGAAGGACCAGGCCCGCCCAGCTGCCCAGTAACCCAACCGCCAGGAGGGCGAACATCCAGCGGCGACGCTGCCGCAAACCCACCAGGGAGAGGGCGAGCAGAAAGAGCAGATGGTCGGGTCCCAGTACCGGATGTGCCAGGCCGCTGATCAGTCCGGAAAGCGGTGTTGGGGAAAGCTGCAGGATCGCTTCGGCATGGTGGGCGGCGGCCGGGGCCACAGGCAGCAGGGCCAGCAGCGGAATCAGAGCGAGGCCAGCTGCGATGGCAGGGGACAGGCCCCTGCCCCTGGCAGAAAGGGTAGGAATCATCAGGACACCGGTCCGCGCCGGCGGGAGTAAAAGGGCTGGGTGGGAGCGGCGGGCGTTCTGGCTGGCTCCCGGAGGAGCATCACAGCTGCGGGACAGCGCCGGACTGGCGAACGCGACGGACTGAGCCCATCGGGTGTCGCGTCACCGGACTTTCCCCGTTACCTCCACGGGCTGACCCCCATGGAACCGATCGGCATCACCTTAGGTGCGCAGCCGCGATCAGCGGCAGCCCAGGCTCTCTCGAGTTGCCACCCCGGTGCGGGCATTCACTCCGGATGCCCTGGCACAGAGGGCCTTCTGTTCGGGCAGATCAAGCACCGCGTCACTGAAGTCGGCCCCTTCGATGCGGGCTCCCTGGAAGCGGCTCTGCATCAGCATCGCGTTGCGCAGTACGGCCCCCTCGAGGTTGGCGCCATCAAAGCGGGAGGCGTAAGCCACCACATCACCCAGGTCGGCACCGCGCAGGTCGGTGTCCCGCAGATTGCTGCTGTTGAACACTGCACCACGCAGATCGCTGTCGCTGAGATCGAAGCCCTGCAGGTCGGCCTTGAGAAACTCCTGCTGCTGCAGGTTGCGGCCATGCATGTCGGGATCAAGTTCCTGCATGGTGCTCATGCTGCGCAGCTCCGGGGCGGTGATCGCCAGGGCCGGTGCCACCCCCCAGGGGCCGGACCCCAGCAGCGGCAGCATCAAGGCCAGCGCCAGCAGCAGCAGCTGCCTGAGCCCACGGATCACGGTGTTGCGAATGCTGCCTGACCCCATGGCCCCACAATGACGGGATTCCCACAACTTATGGCAGGCATGAGCATGTCCCTGCGGGTGGTGGTTCCCCCCCACCCCTTGATCGGCCACTGGCTCACCCTGCTGCGTGACCGGCAGACACCTTCACCACTGTTTGCCACCGCCATGGGCGAGCTGGGCCGCTGGCTCAGCTACGAAGCATTGCGCGACTGGCTGCCCCTGCGGGAGGTAACGGTGGAAACCCCGCTGGGCCGCAGCGATGGAAAGGTAATCGATCCGGAGATTCCACTGCTGGCAATCCCTGTGCTGAGGGGTGGTCTCGGCATCTGGGAGGGGGCGCGCACGGTGCTGCCGAGTGCGCGGGTGGCCCACGTCGGTGTGAGCAGCGGCTCCCCCGCTGAGCCGGCCCAGTGGTATCTCGATGATCTGCCGGCGGAGATCGGACAGCGGGTGGGGGTGCTGGTGTTTCTACCGGTGCTGGCCAGCGGCGCCACACTGATCGCTGTGCTGGAGCGCCTCGCAGCCCTCGGCGTGAGCGGCCCACGGTTGAGGGTGGTCACCAGCCTCTGCGGGGCACCTGGACTTAAGGCAATCGGAGAACGGTTCCCTGAGCTCACGATCTACACCGCCGGCATCGACGCAGAAGTCGACTCTGATCGCCGCCTGATCCCGGGCTTTGGTGACCCTGCGGCACGGCTGTATGGAACTCTGCGCTCACCGTCCTTAGGCTGAGCGGAACGTTCCAGGGGAGAGCCCTCCCCATGCCCTCCCCATGCCTGATTCAGGGGCCGATCGCCGCCACGATGTCCGCAGCGCAGGCAGCAATGGCGGAGTCATCCTGGCCAGCGCCGTCACCGGTGCCGTGGTCGGCGCTGCCGGACTGGCCTGGTGGTTGCTTTCCGAAGCCGACCGTCGCCGCCAGGCAAGCCGTCAGCTGCGGCGCCTGGTGCAGCCGCGGGAGGCCCCCATTGCACCGACTGAAGGGCAGGTGAATCGCCTCGACCCCCAGCTTCACGACCGGGTACAGCAGCTCAACCAGGCCATCGATGAAGTGCGGCGCCAGCTTGAGCAACTGCAGCCTTCACCCTGATCGCTGCGGCCCCAGGCCGACGCCAGGATCGTCGCGGCGTCGCTCGGTAGGTTGCAAGCAGTGAATCCAAGCCCGGCCATGCTCCGCTCCGCCGCCATCACCCAGGGTGTACAGCGTTCGCCCAACAGGGCCATGCTGCGCGCCGTGGGCTTCAGCGACGGCGATTTCAGCAAGCCGATCATCGGTATCGCCAACGGCTACAGCACGATCACGCCGTGCAACGTGGGTCTCGACGGCCTTGCCCGGCGTGCCGAGGCAGCTGCCCTAGCCGCCGGCGCCATGCCGCAGCTCTTCGGCACGATCACCGTCAGCGATGGCATCTCGATGGGCACCGAGGGGATGAAGTACTCCCTTGTGAGCCGCGACGTGATCGCCGACTCGATCGAAACCGCATGCAACGCCCAGAGCATGGACGGGGTGCTGGCGGTAGGCGGCTGCGACAAGAACATGCCTGGAGCGATGATCGCGATGGCACGTATGAACATTCCTGGCATCTTCGTGTACGGCGGCACCATCAAGCCCGGCAGGTTGGGTCCCTGCGACCTCACGGTGGTGAGCGCCTTCGAAGCAGTGGGCCAGATCACCGCGGGCCGCATCGATGAGAAGCAGCTGCTGGAGATAGAGAAGAATGCCTGCCCCGGGCCAGGCAGTTGCGGCGGTATGTTCACCGCCAACACAATGAGCTCGGCGATCGAGGCGATGGGGCTGAGCCTGCCCGGCAGCTCCACGATGGCCGCCGAAGACCCCGAGAAAGCCGAGAGCGCCGCCCGCAGCGCCGAGGTGCTGGTGCGGGCGATCGAGGCCGACATTCGCCCCCGCGACCTGCTCAGCCGCGAAGCCTTCGAGAACGCCATCAGCGTGATCATGGCGGTGGGCGGCTCCACCAATGCCGTGCTGCACCTGCTGGCGATCGCCCGCAGCGCCGATGTTCCGCTTTCGATCGACGACTTCGAGACCATCCGTCAGCGGGTCCCGGTGATCTGTGATCTCAAGCCCAGTGGCCGCTTCGTCACAGTGGATCTGCACAGTGCCGGCGGCATCCCCCAGGTGATGAAGCTGCTGCTCGATGCCGGCCTGCTGCATGGTGACTGCCGCACGATCGAGGGCCGCACCCTCCGGGAGGTGTTGGCCGACGTTCCTTCCACACCACAGGCTGGTCAGGAGGTGATCCGCCCGCTCAGCAACCCCCTCTATGCGAAGGGTCACCTGGCGATCCTCAAGGGCAACCTGGCCAGCGAGGGCTGCGTCGCCAAGATCAGCGGCGTGAAGACGCCGGTCCTCACCGGTCCGGCGCGCGTGTTCGAGAGCGAGGAGAGCTGCCTGGAGGCGATCCTGGCCAAGCGGATCGAGGCCGGAGACGTGGTTGTGATCCGCAATGAGGGACCGGTGGGAGGCCCGGGAATGCGAGAGATGCTTGCTCCCACCTCAGCGATCGTCGGCCAGGGACTCGGCGAGCAGGTGGCGTTGATCACCGATGGTCGCTTCTCAGGCGGCACCTATGGACTGGTGGTGGGCCATGTGGCACCGGAGGCCGCCGTCGGTGGCACCATCGCCCTGATTCACGAAGGCGACGACATCACCGTCGATGCCGAGCGGCTGCTGATTCAGCTGAATGTGGATGAGCAGGAACTGGACCGCCGCCGGGCCGCCTGGCATCGTCCCAAGCCCCGTTACAGCACCGGGGTTCTGGGCAAGTACGCGCGCCAGGTGAGCAGCAGCAGCCAGGGGGCAGTGACCGACCAGCCCCCCTCCTGAAGGAGGGAGCCGCAATCGGGACGGGGGAATCAGTCCGTCTGGGCCAGCAGGGCTCGCAGACGCCGAGCCAGTGCTTCGAGCGGCGCTCCCTCAGCGGGCCGATCGCAACGGGCACCGCCGCCATCCATCCAGACGGGGTGCTGGCCCTGCCAGAGCATCGGCCGGCCGTCATCCACCAACCAGGCGAGGGTGAGGTTGAGCTCGCTTCCGCTGCGGTAGATCTCCAGCTCCAGATCGTGCTGCGGCTGTCGCTCTCCGGCGGCGGAGCGCACCTCAAGCCTCAGGCTGCAGTCGTGCTCCGACGGTTCGGAGGCCAGCACGACCGCATGGCGCAGGGGCCTGCGGCAGAGATCGGCGGCTGCAGCCACGAGCCTGCTGAGGTCGGTGTTGGCGGCCTCAGGGCACGGCATCGATCGAATGGATCACCAGGTGCAGCGGACCCGCCCGGAAGCCGGGGTTGCTGCCGCCAGCATCGCTGAAACGGGAGTGAAGCACCTGCAGGCGGCTGATGCGGGCAGCATCAAAACGCAGGGGTAGCCCCAGCGGCAGGCCGGCGATTGGCTTCGCCCGCACCGAAGGGATCAGAGCCTCAAAGCGGATCGGCACCCTGCTGATTCCTTCGTCATCCGTGCCGAACTCCTGCACCCAGCGCAGGCCCCCGGGGATCAGCTCGGTGAGTCCGGCAACGCCGTCAGCACAGGCCACGGCCAGCTTGAAGCGTCGTCCCTGCCCCTCCAGCCGTAGTTCCAGTCCGCCAAAGGCGGAAAGATCGAGTGGGGGGGAGAATACAGGCGAACGCACGCTGATGAAACCACCTCCCTCCTCCACCACCTCACCTTGGAAGTGCAGACCATCCGTGGCGATGCGGCAGCCTCCGCTACTTCGGCCACCCATGATGGTGTCATTGAGGGCGTGCCAGCCACTGAAGCCGCCGCCGCTCACGAGCGTCGTCACCTTGACTGGATCCATGGCCAAGCTTCCTGTGAGGGTGGGGATCAGCCCTGCGTGGGCACTCCTGGAACGGTGACACCCTCCGCTGCCGCGGCATCGGCGAGAATCACCACCTCGCTGGCAGGCTGCACAAGCCGGGCCGGGGTGCGCTCCACCGGTTCCGCGGGATCGAGCAGGCGGCACAGTGCCTGACGCTTGCCGGCGCCGCTCACCAGGAAGATCACCTTGCGAGCCGCCGAAAGCACCGGAGCGGTGAGCGTGATGCGCGGCAGGCCCTTACCTTCCCCCACCGTGACATTGCGCCGTCGTTCCGCCACGGCAGGGCTGCCCGGGAAGAGGGAGGCGGTATGACCGTCGTCGCCGAGACCCAGCAGGATCACATCGAAACAGGGGGGAGTGCCGGCACAGAGGCTGCTCAGCACGCGGGCGTAGGCGTCAGCACTCGCCTCGGGGCTGGCCTCAGCGGTGGGCACCGCATGAAAGCCGGCGTGGAGGGCCGGAGCCTGGGCCAGCAGGGTTTCACCCAGCATGCGGGCATTGCTGGCTGGATCATCTGCCGGTACCCAGCGCTCATCGCCGAGCAACACATCCACCCGTTCCCAGGGAAGATGCACTCCGCCCAGGCGCAGGTAGGTGGCCCTTGGGGTTTCACCGCCCGCCAGGGAGATCTGGGCCCGGTCGCGCTGGGCCAGGGCCAGATCGATCGCAGAGGCCACCTGCTCGGCAGCCTGACGGGCGAGGTCTTCGGCCGTGGCGGCAACACGGAGCTGGTACTGGGTCATGAAAGCCACTCGGTGTGGAAGGAGCCGGGCTGGTCGGTGCGTTCGTAGGTGTGAGAGCCGAAGCAGTCGCGCATCGCCTGCACCAGATTCTGGGGCAGACGGCCGGTGAAATAGCTCTGGATGTAATCGAGTGTGCTACTCAGGCAGGGCACAGGAATGCCGGCCTGGGAAGCGCCGGCCACAACCTGACGCAAGCCTGGCAGGCGCTGGTTCACCTGCTCGAGGAACCAGGGATCCAGCATCAGATTAGGAAGATCGGCGCGGGCGACGTACGCATCCTGGATGCGCTGCAGCAGGCGTGCCCGAATGATGCAGCCCCCCTTCCAGATGCGACCGATCTCGGGAAAATTCAGGTGGTAATCGTGCAGCTTCGAGGCCTCCTGCATCAATGCCATGCCCTGGGCATAACTGGCAATGCAGGCCAGAATGCAGGCATCGCGCAGTGGTGCCATACCAGAGGCCGGCTGGCCCAGATCGAAGGCAGGACCCGCAGGGATGCCCAACAGGGGTTCGGCAGCCAGCCGTTCCGGGCGCAGCGAGCTCAGCACCCGGGCATTGAGTGCTGCATAGATGGTGGGAACCGGCACCCCCATGTTGAGGGCGCTCTCCACGGTCCAAAGGCCGGTTCCCTTCTGCCCGGCGGCATCCACGATGAACTCGACCAGGTCGGCGCCGCTGGTTGGATCCTTGGTGCGCAAGCACACCTCGGTGATCTCCACCAGGAAGGAGGCCAGCTCCTCGGTCTGGTTCCAGCCCCCGAGCACATCGGCCATGGCATCGCCGCCCAGACCGGCGACGCGCTTCATCAGGTCGTAGGCCTCGGCCAGGATCTGCTCGATGCCGTACTCGATGCCGTTGTGTACCGTCTTGACGAAATGGCCGGCACCGCCAGGACCCACATAGGTGACGCAGGCGCCATCCTGAACCTGGGCGGCCATCTTTGTAACCAGGCTCTCGATCGCGTCATAGGCGCTGCGGGTGCCCCCGGGCATCATGCTCGGGCCTTCGAGGGCGCCCTTGGCACCTCCGGAAACCCCCATGCCGATGTAGCCGAAACTGCGGCTCTCCAACTCCTTCACCCGCCGCTCGGTGTCGGTGTAGAGACTGTTACCGCCGTCGATCAGTAAATCACCTTCCTCCAGCATGGGAGCGAGGGTGGCGATCATGGCGTCGACCGGCTCGCCAGCCTTCACCATCATCAGAATGCGGCGCGGACGCTCCAAGGCCGCCACAAACTCCGGCAGAGTCGCGGCGCCGATAATGTCGCACCCTGACCCGCGTCCGGTGAGAAACTCCTGTGTCTTGGCGAAGGTGCGGTTCCAGACGACGCTGGAAAAGCCGTTGCGCTCAGCGTTGAGCACAAGGTTTTCGCCCATCACGCCGAGGCCGATCAGGCCGAAATGCGCCTTGCCCATGGGAATTGCCATGCAATAGGACCTGACTTCAGTTTGGACCTCAAGGCTGCCTCCGGTACAGGTCGGTTTCGTGTTGTCAGCAACTCCGCAATTGTGTCCGATACGGCACTATTGAAACGCATGGTCACAATTGCCGCAGTGATGGTGCGGGCATCAGCTGGGCATCCAGAAGAATCAGATTACGGTTCCATCAGCGATGGTGCCATTTTTGACCACAACCACGATGCCATTTCGAATGTAAAAGTTGAGTTCCGGACGATCCGCCTCTTCAACACGATCCTTGTTGACGATCGTAACATTACAGCCGATCCTAACATTTTTATCAAGAATCGCACGTTTCACTGTGGTGCCTTGGGCTACACCGATCGGAATTCCGCCGCGTTCGCGCAAGATTGCCCGCTCTTCAGCCGATTCAAAGTAATCGGCACCCATCACAAGTGTGTCCTGAAGTACCACCTCATCTTCTACACGCGTGCGCACACCGAGAACGCAATGGTGGATTGAGCAGGCCTTGAGCAGTGATCCCTCGCCGATGATCGACTGGGTGACTTGGGCATCCTGCAGCTTGCTAGGTGGCAGATAGCGGGGTCGGGTGTAAATAGGAAACTTCTCGTCATAGAACGAGAAGGCAGGGTTGGGCTGTTCAGTAAGGGCAAGATTAGCCTCATAGAAAGCCCCAATTGTGCCGATGTCTTCCCAATAATCATTAAACAAGTAACTCTGCAAATTATCGCCACGTGCAAGTGAGGCCGGAATGATCTCCTTGCCGAAATCAGTGGCACCAGGGTTTGCCGCTAGCAGATCGAAAAGGGTATCTCGACTGAATACATAGATGCCCATCGACGCCAGATAGGGCTTTCGCTGGGCATCTTCCACCGACAGACCAAGCCTGGCCGTGTCGACCGCCATGGACTTCAGGTCTGGCCCTTTAGGCTTCTCGCGAAATTCACGGATGCGACCATCCGCATCGGTGCGCATCAACCCGAAACCCTCCGCATCCTCAGCCGTGACCGGCAGGGCGCCAACCGAAAGCTGGGCGCCGCTATCGATGTGGTGGCGCACGAACTGGCTGTAATCCATCCGATAGAGCTGGTCGCCGGACAGGATCAACACATGGTCGATGTCCCATTCCTGGAACAGCCACTGATATTTGCGTACCGCATCGGCGGTGCCCTCGAACCAGCTGGGGCTGTCGGGCGTCTGCTGGGCGGCAAGCACTTCCACGAATCCCTGACCGAAGCCTGCGGAGAGGTTGTAGGTCATCGTCAGGTGACGATTGAGTGAAGCGCTGTTAAACTGGGTCAACACATAGATCTTGTTGATCTCTGAGTTGATGCAGTTACTGATCGGAATATCAATCAGGCGGTACTTTCCCGCCAAGGGCACAGCTGGCTTAGCTCGGGTTTTGGTGAGGGGATAGAGGCGGGTTCCCGCCCCTCCGCCCAGGATGATGGCGAGCACACGCTTCATCGGATTTCCTCGTTCCCAGGCCGGCTCTGACCGTACCGGAGCGGGGCGCAATGGCGCTGGGATCGGCAGCACTTTGTAGCCGTTGTGGCGAACACCTCAAACGCCACCCTGCCCCTCGTGAAGCTCGAACAGCTCCTGCAGCACCTTCATCGACTGATGTCGCTGGCTGCGGGGCTGAGGTGAACGCAGCCGGGTGACCGGTGTGTGGAGGATCTTGTTGATGATCCCCTTGCTCAGGGCCTCCACGACTTTGCGTTCGCGGGCCGAAAGATCGGGCCCCATGCGGCTGAGGGCCTTCTGCAACTCCTGTTCGCGGATGTCCTCGAGGTGGGTGCGCAGACGGTTCACCAGAGGCACTGCTTCCAGGCCATCCCACCACTCCAGGAACAGCCGGGCCTCCTCGCGCAGCAGTCCCTCGGCCTCAGCGGCCATCTCCCTTCTGGCTTCCTGGTTGCGGGCCACCACCTCCTCGAGATCATCAACGTCGAAGCGCTCAACGCCCGCAAGCTCAGTGGCGTCGGCACTGATGTTGCGTGGCACGCCGATGTCGATCAGCATGAGGCTGGAACGGCGATTCAGGACCTCCAGCCGGCCCCGGTCAATGATCGGCTCCTCGGCTCCGGTGCTGGTGAACACAAGGGAACAGGTGCTGAGGCAGTGGTCAAGCTCGGCGAGGGGGCGGCACTGAACGGGAAGCTGGGGGAAATCAGCGGCAAGCTGATCGGCCCGCTCCACCGTGCGATTGATCAGCACCACTCCCCGGCATCCCTTCGCCTGAAGATGCTGCAGCAGCAGCCGCGCCATGCGGCCGGCACCCACCACCGCCACCTGCTCCTGATCGAGGGGAACGAGCTCATCGACGCCGCGAGCCTGGCCGATCTTGAGCTGGGCAAGTTCGACGGCTGCCGAACTGATCGAGACGGCACCGGTGCCAAGCCGGGTTTCGGTGCGCACCCGCTTTCCGGTGCTCACCGCCTGGTTAAGTAGTCGATTGAGGATGGGTCCTACAGAGCGGTATTCCTGCCCCAGGCGGACCATCTTCTTTACCTGCGAGAGAATCTGGCCCTCGCCAAGCACCAGGCTGTCGAGACCAGCAGAGACCCTCAGCAGATGGGCGATCGCTTCCTCATGGTGATAGATGAACAGGTGCGGGCTGAGTTCATCGATTCGCAGACCGGCAACCTCACTCAGGAATGAGCCCACAGCAGTGATGCCTTCCTCCGGATGACGGAGCAGGGCATAGATCTCCAATCGATTGCAGGTGCTGAGGATGGATGCCTCCAGCACCTGATCATCGGCCCGCAGCTGCTGCAGCGAGGCCTCCATGGTCTGCTCGGGAATGCTCAGCTTCTCGCGGATCTCCACAGGAGCCGTGCGATGACTGAGGCCGATGACGGCGATATGCATGGAGTGTGGGGCAGCTCGCGCCCTCAGCGCAGGGCGATGCTCTGGGCGCCAGGCTTGATGTGAATGGTGTCGGTGAAACGGGCGCTGTTGTCGAGGGTGCTGATCACCAACGAACTGGTGCGGGTGCAGTCTTTCTCAAACTTGACGCCGTGGAACAGAAGACCATCGGTGATGCCGCTGCCGGCAAACACAACATTTTCGCCGGAAGCCAGCTCCTCAGCTTCATAAATCTTGTCAACGTCGGTGATGCCCATCTCATTGAGGCGAGCGATGTTGCCCTCCTTCGTGTAATCAGCCCATTCGGAGGTCTGGGCGATGGCTGGGTCATACACCAACTGGCCTTGGAAATGGCCTCCGAGTGCGCGCATGGCGGCGGCGGAGATGACCCCCTCGGGAGCCGCACCGATACCCATCAGGCAGTGGGTGCCGGTGCCTGCGAAGCCGCAGGCGATTGCGGCCTGAACATCACCGTCGGAGATGGGCTGAACGCGAGCCCCGGTGGCGCGGATCTCGGCAATCAGATCCTTATGACGTGCCCGGTCCATCACCACGATGGTGAGCTCGCTGGGGGCCAGACCGAGGCACTGGCTGAGGATGGCGATGTTTTCGGTGGCCGACTTGCGAATATCCACCTTCCCCTTGGCGGCCGGAGGGGCAGCCAGTTTCTTCATGTAGAAGTCGGGTGCGTTGAACAGACCACCGCGGTCCGAAGCCGCCAGCACCGCCATCGAACCGCGCTGGCTGTTTGCGCAGAGATTGGTGCCTTCGCAGGGATCCACCGCGAAATCGACACCGGGGCCCGTGCCGCTGCCCACCTCTTCGCCGATGTAGAGCATCGGAGCTTCATCGCGCTCACCCTCGCCGATCACGATCCGGCCCTGCATCTGGATCTGGCCCATGCGCTTGCGCATGGCCTCCACGGCAGCCGCGTCGGCCTCGTCTTTCTTGCCCAGCCCAGTGAGCTCGGCTGAAGCGATGGCGGCCTGCTCAACGACCTCAAGAATTTCCTGGATGAGAGTGCGATCCACGGCGGTCCGGCGGGAGAAGGGACGCTTCGGCGGCGATCGGCGCACCGATCGACAGAGGGGAGACCCGTTATGGGGGTGGCGGAGATGGCCGCAGGCGCCTGCCACCACAGGCCCTCTGAGGGCTGGAAGCGGCGTCATCGTATCAGCGCGGCCGGCGCCTCCTTACAATCAAAGCCCTGATCCCCGGTGAACGTCCATGAGCACCAAGCCCCTTGTCGTTTCACCCTCAATCCTCTCGGCCGATTTCTCCCGCCTGGGCGATGACGTGCGCGCCGTCGACCGGGCTGGTGCCGACTGGATCCACGTGGACGTGATGGACGGCCGCTTCGTGCCGAACATCACGATCGGACCCCTGATCGTCGAGGCCCTTAGGCCGGTCACCACCAAGCCGCTCGACGTGCACCTGATGATCGTGGAGCCGGAGAAGTATGTGGCCGAGTTCGCCCGCGCCGGCGCCGACATCATCTCGGTGCAGGTGGAAGCATGCCCGCACCTCCACCGCAACCTGGCCCAGATCAAGGAACTGGGCAAGCAGGCTGGTGCCGTTCTCAACCCCGGCACGCCCCTCGACACGCTGGAGTACTGCCTTGAGCTCTGCGACCTGGTGCTGATCATGAGCGTCAACCCCGGTTTCGGCGGCCAGAGCTTCATCGACAGCCAGGTTCAGAAGATCCGTGATCTGCGCCGCCTGTGCCAGGAGAAGGGGCTCGATCCCTGGATCGAAGTGGATGGTGGCGTCAAGCCAAGCAATGCCTGGAAGGTGATCGAAGCCGGCGCCAACGCGATCGTTTCTGGCTCCGGTGTGTTCGGCGCCGCCGATTACGCCGAAGCGATCCAGGGGATCCGCACCAGCCGCCGACCCGAGCCCGCTCTGGTCTGAGGGGCCAGGATCCAAGCGGCTGGCATTTTTGTCGTGTGGGGGGCGAAATTGTTTTGATGGCAGTTTCTTACAGAAATGGGCCCGCTCAGCCCTAGGTCTT
>JBIIJS010000202.1:0-4735 GCA_044233605.1 Cyanobium sp.
ATAGGGATGTTGCGGCCACTCCATGGAACTGAAACGCCATCTGCCTCGCCTGGGCTTGGCTCTTGCCCTGTTCTTCTCCCCCTTCACACCCGCTCCGGTGTTAGCTCGCGTCAGCGCGCTCAGTAATTTGTTTGTCTTCGGCGACAGCCTCTCGGACAGCGGCAACAGCAAGGCGATCAGCAATGTCGCTACCTTCGACACCTTTACTTTCCCTCCATCTCCCTACTTCGGCGGCCGCTTCAGCAATGGTCTCGTCGCCGCTGAGTATCTCTGGCAGGCCTTCAACCCCGGCGATAGCAGTTTCAGGGCATCCCTCCTGCCCGGTGGTGGCACCAATTACGCCGTAGGGGGAGCCACCACTGGGGTGGAGAACTTCGTTGAGGTCTGGGACGTCACGCCAGATTTCCTGAAGTCTGCCTATGCCGGCAAAGGCAACGCCTGGCAGCTGACTCAGTTCACCACTCCCATTCCCCCTTCCTTCGATCCGGAGACCTCACTGTTCCTGATCTGGCTTTACCCCAATGACCCCTTCTATCTCGGTGCCAGCGGTGGGCAGGGGGTGGGCACCTTCGAAGGCAATTCATCCAGCGCCGGCATTGTACTGCCGACCGCCGTTGACAACATTATTGGCACAATAAAGGAGCTGTCCACCTACGGAGCAACGAACTTTCTAGTGCCCAATTCACCCGACTTGGGCCTGATCCCTGAATACATCAACGATCCTATTCTTAGCCCCTTCTTCACTAGCCTCAGCTACGACTTCAACATGGCACTATCGACCGCACTCAGCGAGATGGCAGCCAATCACCCTGAACTCTACATTGAGCCATTCAGGATCAACGATCTGTTCACTGAGGTTATTGGCAATCCCGGCTCATTTGGTTTCACAGACACCTCGAGCCGCTGCATTGCCGTCGTCACTTGTGTCGGAGGAAGCGCTGCGGCGCAATCCACATTTCTGTTCTGGGACGGCTCCCATCCCACCACCGCTGGCCACGCGCTGATCGGACAGCGCTTCTATCAGGCGGTCTACGAACCGGTTCCGGGGCCTCTCTCCGTCGCCGGTGGCGCGGTGGCGCTGGGATGGAGCCGGCGCTTGCGCCGGCGCCTCAGGCTTCGCTCCCGAAGAACCAGCCGTAGCTGTGAAGGCCGATGCCGAGCAGGTTGACGCCGATATAACAGACTGCGATCACCACGAGGCCGGCGGAGGCCAGCAGAGCCGGTCGGCGGCCCTGCCAGCCCCGGATCAACCGGGTGTGCAGGTAGGCGGCATACACCAGCCAGGTGATCAGAGCCCAGGTTTCCTTCGGATCCCAGCTCCACCAGCTGCCCCAGGCCTCATTGGCCCAAACCGCACCGCTCACCAAGCCTACCGAAAGCAGCAGAAAGCCCACGGAGATCGTGCGGTAGCTGAGGCTGTCAAGCTGTTCGCTGGTGCGGAAGACGCTGCTGTTGAGATTGAGCGATGCACCCCCCTCGCCGGCAAGTTGTGCCCGGCGGTAGCCGCCGCTGCCGATTGAACTGCTGCGCAGCTCCAGGGCCTGACTCCGGTCGGTGAACAGCACCGCCACCGACAGCAGCGAACCGACCAGCAGCGCCGCATAGCTCAACATGATCACGCTCACGTGCATCACCAGCCAGCTGGAGCGGAGAGCAGGCACCAGAGGCGAGGCCTCCTGCAGGTGTTCCGGCAGGGCAAAGCTGGCAAAGGCGACACAGCCGAGGGCCATCGGCGTTGCTGCAGCCGGCACCAGGGGGCTCGGCCAGGTGCGCTCCACAAGCAACTGGGTGAGGGTGCAGGCCCAGGCAAGGAAGCAGAGCGATTCGTACAGGTTGCTGATGGGGAAATGACCTGAATCCCACCAGCGCAGCACCAACTGGGCGGTGAGGCACAGATTGGCTACCGCCACCAGAGTGCGCACCGCAGAGGCGGATCTCCCACCACCGCCTTCACTCAGCGACCAGAAGCTCAGGGGTAGCACCAGAAGCAGCAACGCAAAGGCTGTCAGCCCGAGGCCGAGGACCGGATCGTTCACCATGCACGTTCAAGACTCGTCCAGTCTGCCGCGCCGTGGCGCGCTCAGCGGCTTGCCTGACGCAGCAGCCACAGACCTCCGCCCAGACCGAGGAACACCGGCAGCCAGGCGGCCATGAAGGGCGAGAGGGTGCCGGTGATGCCGAGGGAGCTGAAGATGAACGACATCAGGTAGTAGCCGAAGATCAGCAGCACGCTGATGCCGAAACCCTGGCTGCGACTGGTGCGCGAATGGGGGCGAACCCCAAGGCTGCTGCCGATCAGGCCGAACACCAGACAAATGGCCGGGAAGGCGAATTTTTCATCGATGCGTACACGTAGCCGCCTGGCCTCTTTGCTGTTGCCCGCTTCGCGCTGCAGTCGCTCCGCGGTTCGAGCCTGGCCCACCGTCATGAGGCTCGGATCGGTGGGAAGCTTGGCCACCTCCTGGGGATCGCGGCTCAGCGGATAGAGGTAGCGGTCGAAGCGGGCTGATGTGGTGGTGCCGTTGGCATCATCGACGTTGATGATGCGGCCGTCACGGAACTCCCAGAGCGACTTTTCGTCGTTCCAGACAGCGCTCTCGGCAGTGAGCATCTGACGTTGACCAAAGCGGGAGAAATCGAGCAGGGTTACGTCCTTCATCTCGCCGCGCAGGTAGTTGCGCGCATAAAAGATATGGGTAAGCATCTTCACCCTCTCACCACCCTCCTCCAAAGCGATGCGACCGAAACGCGAGTACATGATGTTGCTGCCTTTCTCGGTGGAGATCGCCTTGCCGAGTGCCCGTTCCAGGCTGTTGGTGGCAGCGAGATTGGCGCGCGGCACGATCAGATCGTTGAACACGAAAGTGAGCAGGCTCATCAGCAGTGCCAGCACCAGGGCCGGCAGCACCATGCGCTGGGTGCTGACCCCCACGCTGCGCAGGGCCGTGAGCTCACTGCTGCCCGACAGACGGCTGAACGCCAGCAGGGTGGCCATCAGGGTGGCCATCGGGAAGGAAAGCACCAGGAAACCGGGCAGGCGCAGCAGCAGCACCTGCATGGCTGCAGTCAGAGGCAGGCCCGATTCGGCGACCCTGCGCACCAGCTCGAACACCACACCCACTGAGAGGGAGACGGCGGTGAAGGCGGCGATGCCAAACAGCAGCGGGCCCATCAATTCGCTGAGCAGCCAGCGATCGAGCAATGGCAGCCGCTCCAGAAGCCGCCGGGAAAGCCGCGCAACCCTCACAGCTGGAATGCCTCCCCCAGGTAGTGGCGGCGAACCAGCGGATCGTGGGCCATGGCCGCCGAAGTCCCTGCCGCCAGGATGCGGCCATCGGTGAGGATGTAGGCCCGATCGGTGATCGCCAGAGTTTCGCGGACGTTGTGGTCGGTGATCAGCAGACCCATGCCACGGTTGCGTAGCCCATCGATCAGCTGCTGTAGATCGGAGACGGCCATCGGATCAACACCGGCGAACGGCTCATCCAGGAGCAGGTAGCGGGGCCCGCTATCACCCACCGCCAGCGCCCGGGCTACCTCACAGCGGCGACGCTCACCGCCGGAGAGCTGGAAGCCGCGGCGGTGCTGGAAAGGAGCGAGATGGAATTCGGCGATCAATCCTTCCAGGCGATCGTTACGCTGAAGGCGGCTCGCACCGCTCTCCTGCAGTGCCAGGCGTAGGTTGTCACGTACCGTGAGATTGCGGAAAACACTTGCTTCCTGGGGCAGGTAGCCGATGCCGAGGCGTGCCCGTGTGGGCATAGAAAAATCGGCGACGCTGCAGCCGTCGAGCAACACCTCGCCCCGATCGGGCTTCAGAAGACCGGTGACGAGATTGAAGGTGGTGGTCTTGCCGGCTCCGTTCGGACCCAGCAGGCCCACCACCTCCCCTGGATTGAGCTCGAGGCTCACGTCGCTCACCAGCGGTCGTCCGCCGATCGTGATCGCGACCCTCTCAAGGGTCAGACTCATGGCAGCTGCAGGGGCGCCGTTGCTGACTGGCCAGGCTCCTGCCGGATCTTCAGGCGGCTGGTGACCTGTCGGCCGGGTTCCGGTTCGGCAACGAGCCGCTCACTGTCGAGCCGGTAGGTGAGTCGCTCGGCGCGGATTCGCTGGCCATCGGAGTCGATTACATCAACATCGCCGCTCAGCACCAGGCGGCCCTCCTTGGAGAAATACTGGGCTTGGCGAGAAGTAGCCACCATGCCCTTTTCGGGATAGGTGATGCGCACGTTGCCGGTGGCCGTGACGATGCCGGTTGCATTGTCAGCCTGCTGGCTATCGGATTCGATTGTGACCATGCCGCTGGACGCCTGCGGACTGGCCTGCGCCTCGACGCGCTGGGCTGGACTCCAGGGAAGCGCCGCCAGCACCGAGGCGAACCCCACGCCACAGAGCAGGGACAGCGCAAGCCGAAGCCTGATCAGCAGGCGTGTCGGATCGATCAAGAGTGGGGCGCAGCGGAGAAAGCAAGCATCCAATTTACCGCTCATGGGAGCAGGCAAGTCTCAGAACGGGCGGCGGCAGGGCTGCCACGTCGTCGCCGAGCTGCAGCGCCTGCAGACGCAACTGTGCACAATTCCGCAGGGGCTCAAGCGCCAGGCCGAGGGCCACCTCGCCGCAGCCCCGCAGGCGCCCCAGCCCCTCCCCCATCAGCACCGTGGCGCCGTGTCGGTTGCCACGCTCAAGATGCAGCTCAGCTACGGCAATCTGCAGCAGACCCTGCAGCACCGGC
>JBIIJS010000151.1:0-6846 GCA_044233605.1 Cyanobium sp.
GTCGAAGTTGAGGCGAACGTCGTAGTTGAAGACCGTGGCACCCTGCAGATCCCGGGCGGCATTCACCAGGGCGTTGCTGCTGCCGCCGTAGCTGTTGGCACCCACCACGAAGGTGGCGATACCCCTGAGCTTGGTGGTGGTGGAAAACTGGGTGGCCTCCAGTTCGCCCACCTTGGCCTCCAGGCCGTCAACGCGGCCGCGCAGCACGGCGAGCTCCTTCTCGAACTCCTTCATCAGGCGCTTCAGCTCGTCGGTGACTTCGCTGATGCGATCGAGGCAGGCATTGAGCAGGGCGGCCGCTTCATAGCGGGTCATCGCCTGGCCACCGCGGTAGGTGCCGTCGGGATAGCCGGCCACGCAGCCGTAGCGCTCGATCAGGTTGCTGAGCGCCTGGTAGGCCCAGTCGGTGGGGCGAACGTCGGAAAACTGGTTGATGCTGGTGACCTGGTCGGCGCTGCCCTCTGTGGAGTAGGCGGTCACGTCGCTCAGGTTGAGGTCGGCGGCGCTGGCGGCAAGCGGGGCCATCAGGCCAAGCGCTGCAGGAGCGACCAGCAATTGCTGGAAAAATTTCATGGAATCCTCACACGGGGGGGCGCAATGCGCCGCTTTGAATATTGAGCAGCTTCGAAAGCAAAGCCCATCAAGATGTGACAGAAATCGGAACGTCCCCAGGCCAGACCTGCTTCACACTGGCGCCTGACCCGCGATACGAACACTCTGGCCTCCGACAGCAGCGCTCCGATGCCCCAGACCCGATCACGGCACGGGATCACAGCCAGGGGATGGTGGCTGGCCCTGGGCCTGATCTGGCTGATCGCCACCCTGGCCGACCGCCTCTGGCTAGGCATGGACCAGCGGCTGCCGGCCTGGGATCAGGCCGACTATCTCAACAGTGCCGTAGACCATGGCCGCGCGCTTGGGCTCCTGCCCGGCGGCGGCTGGCAGGGCTGGGCAGCCCTGCTCGACCTCTCGCCCAAGATCCCACCGCTCGCCTCCCTGATCAACGGCACGGTGATGGGCCTGGCAGGCCAGGCACCCGTCGCCGCGAGCTGGTCGCTTGCGTTCTGGCACGGGCTGCTGCTGCTGGCCGTGGCCCTGTGGAGCCGGGAGCTGGTGGGGGGCGGCTTCGCGCTGCTGGCCGCCGCCCTAGTGATCCTGGCGCCCGCCCTGGCGGAACTGCGGGTGGATTACACGCTGGATCTGCCGCTCACCGCCAGCTGCACCCTGGCTTTATGGCTGCTGGGACGCTGGCGGGCACCCTCGCCGGCGGGCGGACGAGCCCGCCAGGCCATCGCCGCCGCCCTGGCGGTGGCGATGGCGATCCTCGTGAAGCAGAGCGCCCTGCTGGTGGTGGCCCTGCCCAGCCTGTGGGCGGCATTGCGGGGCCTGAGCCAGCGCGGCCGGCGTGCGCAGGTGATCCTGGCCCTGGCCCTGGTACTGGGTCTGATCCTGCCCTGGCTGCAGCACAACTGGATCACCACCCTGGGCGGCACCAACCGGGCGGTGATCGAATCAGCCGCCGCCGAGGGGGATCCCGATCCATTCAGCCTTGCCTCGCTTCTGTGGTACCCACTTCGTCTGTCTTCCCAGCTGGGCCCAGTGACCCTTGTTGGAGGACTGGCGGGGCTCGTAACCAGCCTGCTGACCACCCAATCCGGCAGGATCAAAACCTGGTCGCTGCGGAGCCTGGCGACGGCTCAGCTGCCTGATGGCTGGGCCTGGCTGGTGGGCTGCAGCCTGGCCGGCTGGCTGGCGACCAGCCTCAGCCCCAACAAGGACGCCCGGTACTTTGCGCCGGTGCTGCCGCTGCTGTTGATGATGCTGGCCCTGGGCTGGTGGCGGCTCTTTTTGGTGCTTCGCCACCGCTGCGGCGAGGTGGGCGCCCGGACAGGCCTGGGCGTGGGCCTGTTGGCAGCCGCACTGAACACGGGAACGGCGAGGGCCGCTGCAATCCAGGCCGGGGAAGGCTTCCCTTTGCCTGAGGCGATCGCAGAGCTGCGCAGCCGGGTGGGTGATCAGCCGGTCACCCTGCTGATGATGGCCAGCCGGCCCGACCTCAACGATCACACCGCCACCGTCTATGGCCGCCTGAAGGGGGGGCAGCTGATCGCCCGTCAGGTGGGTCGCAACCCAGGCACCCAGACCGCTGTGCTGGACGCCGCCGAATGGCTGCTGCTCGCCACCGGGGACCAGGGCAGCAGGCGTCCCTCAGCCCGGGAACTGAGCCGGTCGGTGCGCCAGGACAACCGTTTCGAGCGGGTTCAATCCTGGCCCAGGGCCCAGGGGCAGGATCTGGAACTGTGGCGGCGGCGTACGGACGCACCGGATCGGGCACGCTTTGACGAAAGCTTCATGGGCATGGCCCGTCGGATGGAGGAGGGCCCCGCCGCCCTCGAGCCTCTGTTCGGCTCGATCGGCCTGCAGCATCAGCTCGATGGACATCTTCTTTACCAGAAACGAGTAGAAAAATGGGCCCGACAGCGGCTGCAAAGCCAACCCGACGACCGCAAAGCGTTGTGGAGCATGGCTTTGCTGGCGACCCTGCAGAACCGTCCCGAGCAGGCCCAGGCCTGGTATGAACGGCTGCAGAAAGCCCTGCCCGGCAATCCATGGCCGGCCAGCTATCGGGCGGTGGTGCTGCTGGCTGGCTGGCAGCCATGGCGGGCCTACGCCGCCCTGAAGGAGCTGCCGGATTCGGCGGCCAAATCCCCGGTGATCGATGGCCTGCTGGATCTCAGCGGCCTGCTCAGCGGAGATCTGCGTCGGGCGCCATCCCTGGGCCGAAGCCTGCCGGCGGCGGTGGCAGAGGTGACGGCCCAGCTCGCGAAAAAACCGTGATTGTTGCCGCTCAGGAGCCTGAGGCCGACACGGATGCAGCGGCTCCACCGGAGTCTTTGCGCCGAGCCATGGCAAAGGTATGCAGAAACAGCCCTACCGCCATCAACAATTCGATCGCCTCCTGATCATTGCGGATACGCTGGCCTCGGGTGATCCAAGAGAGATCAAACCAGGTGTAGAAAAGTGCCACAGGCAGAAAATAGAGGCTGAAGCGGCGAGCTGGCAGGGCATCAATCCAGGCAAAATGGCGCCAGCCGAACCAACCGAACAACAGGCCGAAGAAGATGAAGGCGAAATGCATCAAACTCTCCACGCCCTTGATGTTGTGGATATTGGTTTCGTTCTGGTTGTTGATGCCCCGGATCAGATCGAGACCCCAGTCAAAGATGCGCTCGCCCCAGCTGATCTCCTCCCCAGCCACCAGCAGGCAGAAAAGGGCTAGCCCCAGCCAGCCGAGGAACGCGAGACTGCGCGGATGGCCGCGCCGGCGCCAGGCCACCCGGAAGGCGAAGAAAGAGGCCGCGGCGTAGGCGAGAAACTGCAGCCACTCGGCCGGGCCGTCCTCCCCCTTGCGCCAGGTTTCAAACACCCCGAACGGGAGAAACCAGACGATGCCATAGAGCACCAGCAGATACCAGACCGGCAGCAGATCCACCAACGGCCGCAACTCGCCCCAGGGGGTGCGGATCACGCGATGGGGCTGGGACAAGGCTTCGTTGGCGGGCGGCTTGGTCAAGACAGGCTGGGTGGTGCGGGCACTGGAGACACAGCCGGAAAGCGCGGCCCAGCGAGGGTGATCTGCACCCTAAGGCCCGGTTAAGGCCGCCCAGAACGATGCCCCCGCCGCTGCACTGCCGAAACAGCGAGCGACGGGGGCTCTCGCCGGGTCCGCTCTGGCGCGGAACCGATTGATCAGGAAACAGAAGCCGAAATCAGCCGGCGTTCTCCGCAATCAGCAGACCCTGCAAGCGACAACTGGAACTCATGGACACCTCCTCCGCATGGATGGACATCAGCCGGCGACGCATTCGGGCCGGAGCCCGCGCCACTGCTGACAGATCAGCCGAATCTTAGCCAGGCCCTCCGATGGATCGTCAGCACGCCAAGCCTGTGCCGGCCGCGACATCCACGGGTGCGCCCGGTGACGATCACCCACCCGGGTGCCGCCGACAACAGGGTTCCTGGAGGGAAAGGACGCAGAACGGGATTCCCGTGGAGAGTTCCTGTGGCAAGCAACTGTGCAGGGCGCAGCGCCCCGCGGCGTCAGCGCCGGCTATGGCCCTGGCTGCTGGGGCTCTGGCTTGTCGCCCTGGTCCTGGCATTGATCGGCCTGGGTGGGCAGCCCCTACGGGACTGGGATGAAGCGATCGTCGCCCGCGTTTCGCTGGAGATGAGTCGCACCCCCTGGGCCGCTGGACTGCTGCCCACCTATCTGGGCCACTCCTATCTGAACAAGCCGCCGGGCCTGCACCTGGGCATCGCTGCTGCAATCGGCTCGTGGCGCTGGCTCAGCGGCGCCGGACCGGAGGCTCTCCCACCGGAATGGGTGGTACGCCTGATCCCTGCCCTCGGTTCGAGCCTGCTGGTTCCGCTGCTGGCTCTGGTGCAGGCGAAACTCCGACCCGGTCGCCCGCACGTCGCCGTGGCCACCGGCCTGATCACCCTCACCCTGTTGCCCCTGGCCCGCCACGGCCGTCTGGCAATGCTTGATGGCGTTCAGCTTTCGGCCATGGCGGTCGTCTGGCTGGGGATGCTGATGGCCGCCCCTGGCCAGCGGCGGAGCCTGGCGGCGGGCCTGCTGGCGGGCCTGGGGGGAAGCATGCTGCTGCTGCTCAAGGCGCCGGTGGCCTTGCCGGTGCTCGGCAGTGCGCTGGCACTGCGAGCGCTGGAGCGCGATCGGAACCGCCTCGCTTTTATCTGGCTGCTGATCGCCATGCTCGCCGGCCTGATGCCCGGCCTGCTCTGGCATGGCTGGCATCTGCACGCGCGGGGATCAGAGGCCCTGCTGATGTGGGGCGGCCAGGGCATGGCGCGGCTGGTGGTGAAGGTGAACGACAACGGCGGTGGCCCACTGGTTCCGATCATTCAGGTGCTGAGCGGTGGCTGGCCCTGGTTGCCGCTTCTGCCATTCGGCCTGGCGCTGGCCTGGCGCGAACGACGCAGCCGCGCCGGCCTCTGGACCCTCGGACTCAGCCTGCAGGCAGCGCTGCTTGTGTTCCCGCTACGCACCCAGTTGCCCTGGTACCACCTGCTGCTCTGGCCGCCATTCGCCCTGGCCTGCGGGCCCGTGCTGGCCGATCTGGCCAGCGGATCGATACTCAGGAGACGGGCGCGGATGCTCGGAATGCTCTGGACTGCGCTTGGCGGCCTGCTGCTGATCGGCGCAGGACTGGCTTTTCTGGCACCGGCCAGCCTTGCGCCCAGAGAGCTGGGGGCGATTCTGCTGCCCGCTGCCATCGGACTCGGAGCAGCAGGAATAACGCTGGCCCGCGAAGGCAGAGGAATGCGGCGGCCATGGGCGGTGCCCTCGCTGGCCGCCGGCTGGCTTCTGTCGCTGGCGATGCTGTTCAGCAGTTCTCTCTGGAATTGGGAGTTGAACGAACAGGCCCCGATCGAGGCAGCTCTCGAGCTGGCTGGCCGCGATAACGGTCTGTCGAGAAAAGCGCCGCTGACAGTACTCGCTGAAGACGCCGAAAGTCAGCGTCCCAGCTTGCACTGGTATCTCGATTCCAGTTTCCGTCCAGTTGAGCGCGAACGGAAGACATGGCCTCGCCACTCCTTTCTGTTGCTGGCCCGCTCGGATCGGGCCATTGCCCCTGCCCTCGAACGTTGTCGGGTGGATCAGGCGGGAAGCGGGGGATGGAAGCGTTGGTATTGCCGATGAAGCATGAAAAAGCCCCCTTTGCAGGGGGCACTTGAGTGAAACAGACAATTCAGAATTGCCAAGATTCAGAGAGCGTTGCCGCGGGGCAGAACCTCTTCAGGGAAGACGAAGTTTTCGTGAGGCTGGTCGGCGGGGGCCATCCAGGCGCGCAGACCTTCGTTAAGCAGGATGTTCTTGGTGTAGAAGGTCTCGAATTCGGGATCTTCAGCAGCCCGGATCTCCTGGCTCACGAAGTCGTAGGCCCGCAGGTTGAGGGCGAGACCGATGATGCCGATGCTGCTGGTCCACAGACCCATCACCGGCACGAACAGCATGAAGAAGTGCAGCCAGCGCTTGTTGGAGAAGGCGATACCGAAGATCTGACTCCAGAAGCGGTTGGCGGTGACCATCGAATAGGTCTCCTCCTCCTGAGTGGGCTCGAACGCCTTGAAGGTGTTGGCCTGCTCGCTGTCTTCAAACAGGGTGTTTTCCACTGTGGCGCCGTGGATGGCGCAGAGCAGGGCACCGCCGAGGATGCCGGCCACTCCCATCATGTGGAAAGGATTGAGCGTCCAGTTGTGGAAGCCCTGCAGGAACAGAAGGAAGCGGAAGATCGCCGCCACACCGAAGCTGGGGGCGAAGAACCAGGAGCTCTGACCGAGCGGGTACATCAGGAAGACACTGACGAACACCGCGATCGGACCGGAGAAGGCGATGGCGTTGTAAGGGCGGATGCCAACCAGACGGGCGATCTCAAACTGACGCAGCATGAAGCCGATCAGGGCGAAAGCGCCGTGCAGGGCGACGAACGGCCAGAGGCCGCCGAGCTGAATCCAGCGCACGAAGTCACCCTGGGCCTCGGGGCCCCAGAGCAGCAGCAGGCTGTGACCCATGGCGTCAGCGGGAGTGCTGACGGCGGCGGTGAGGAAATTGCAGCCTTCGAGGTACGAGGAGGCGATGCCGTGGGTGTACCAGGAAGTGGCGAAGGTGGTGCCGGTGAGCCAGCCCCCAAGCGCCAGATAGGCGGTGGGGAACAGGAGCAGACCGGACCAGCCCACGAAAACGAAGCGGTCGCGCTTGAGCCAGTCGTCGAGGACGTCGAACCATCCCCGCTGCGGCAAGCGCCCTGCAGCGATCGTCATGAG
>JBIIJS010000152.1:0-6795 GCA_044233605.1 Cyanobium sp.
AGACCCCTCCCTTCGCGGGGCCCCCGACAACAGCGGTTTTCAGCTCGAGAAGCCGCTCAGGTAGGGGAGCCGCGCGGCGGTGGCACGCAGTTCGGCGTCGTGGGCCACCAGCTGGGAGGTGCCGTCCCAGTGGCCGAGCACCAGCATGCTGTGCGGCCCCGGCGCCAGCTGCAGCGGCCAGCTGCGGCTGGCGCCGCTCACCGTGAGGGCCTCCACGTCGATCGCCAGTTCGGCGCTGGGTTCGGCGCTCACCAGCGCCTGCAGGGCCAGGGCGTCGTCGTGGCGGGCGCTGAGGCAGGGGATGCCGAGGGTGAGGCAGTTGCCGAAGAAGATCTCGGCGAAGCTCTCGCCGATCAGCGCCCGGATGCCGCGCCGCATCAGGGCCTGGGGGGCGTGCTCGCGGCTGGAGCCGCAGCCGAAGTTGCGGTTCACCACCAGGATCGAGGCGTCCTTGTGGTGCTCCAGATCGAAGGGATGCTCACCGGCCAGCTCGCTGCGGTCGTCGGCGAAGGCGCCGGCCGCCAGGTCGTTGAAGGTGACGCACTTGAGGAAGCGGGCCGGGATGATCCGGTCGGTGTCGATGTCGTCGCCGCTCACGGCAACGCCTCGGCCGGCGACACGCGTGATCGGGCCCTGGGGAAATGGGGTGCGGTTCATGGGCGGGGAATGGTTCACCGGCGGGGAAGACGGTTGATCAGCCGAGAAGCTTGCGGACGTCGGTGACCCGGCCCTGCACCGCGGCGGCGGCGACCATGGCCGGGCTCATCAGCAGGGTGCGGCCGCTGGCCGAGCCCTGGCGGCCCTTGAAGTTGCGGTTGCTGGAGCTGGCGCTGATCTGCCTCCCCTCCAGCCGGTCGGGGTTCATCGCCAGGCACATCGAGCAGCCCGGCTCGCGCCACTCGAAGCCGGCCGATCGGAACACCGCATCGAGCCCCTCGGCTTCGGCTGCCGCCGCCACCTGTTCGGAGCCCGGCACCACAAACGCCTTGATGCCATCCGCCACCTGCCGGCCACGGGCCACCGCGGCGGCGGCGCGCAGATCGCTGAGCCGGCCGTTGGTGCAGCTGCCGATGAAGCACACATCCACCGGTGTGCCGGCGATCGGGGCGCCGGGCTGCAGGTCCATGTAGCGGTAGGCCTCGGCGGCGATCGGCCGCTCGTTTTCCTCGAGATCCTCGGGCCGCGGCACCGCTTCATCCACGCCGATCGCCTGGCCCGGCGTGATCCCCCAGGTGACGGTGGGCGCGATCGTGGCGGCGTCGAACACCACCTCGTCGTCGAACACCGCGTCGGGGCCGCTCGCCAGCGAACGCCACCAGGCCACGGCCCGGTCGAACGCTTCGCCTTCCGGGGCGGCGGGCCGCCCCTTCAGATAGGCGAAGGTGACGTCATCGGGATTGCAGTAGCCCACGCGGGCGCCGCCCTCGATCGCCATGTTGCAGAGGGTCATGCGCTCCTCCATCGACAGGGCCTCGATCGCCGGTCCGGCGAATTCGTAGGCGTGGCCCACGCCGCCCTTCACCCCCAGGCTGCGGATCACGTGCAGCACCAGGTCTTTGGCGAACACGCCAGGGCGCAGCGCGCCGTCCACGCGGATGCGGCGCACCTTGAGCCGGTTCATCGCCAGGCTTTGGCTGGCGAGCACGTCGCGCACCTGGCTGGTGCCGATGCCGAAGGCGATCGCCCCGAATGCGCCGTGGGTGGAGGTGTGTGAATCACCGCAGGCCACGGTCATCCCCGGCTGGGTGAGGCCCAGCTCCGGCGCGATCACATGCACGATGCCCTGGCGGCCGCTGCCGATGCCGTGCAGGGTGATGCCGTGCTCGGCACAGTTCGCCTCGAGGGTGGCGAGCATCTCCTCGGCCAGCGGATCGGCGAACGGCCGCGCCTGGGAGGTGGTGGGCACGATGTGATCCACCGTGGCCACGGTGCGCTCCGGGTGGCGCACGGCCAGGCCGAGGTCGCGCAGGGCGGCGAACGCCTGCGGGCTGGTGACCTCATGGATCAGATGCAGGCCGATGAACAGCTGGCTGGCGCCGCCGGGCAGTTCGGCCACGTGGTGCAGATCCCAGACCTTGTCGTAGAGGGTGCCGGAACTCAAATGGAAACAGAAAAGCCGATGGAACCAGCCTAAGAGCCCGCCGCGTCAGGCCGGATTGACCACGTGGATGGGGGCTCCCGCCAGGATCGCTGCCACGTTGGCGGCGCTGCCGGCGATCAGCCGCTGCCGGGCCTGGCGCGTGGCCCAGGCGATGTGGGGGGTGATCAGGCAGTTCGGCGCCTGCAGCAGGGGTTGGTCGACACCGGGCGGCTCCAGGCTCAGCACATCGAGACCGGCACCCCCCAGCCGGCCCTGCCGCAGGGCCGCCGCCAGGTCGCTCTCGTGCACCAGGGCGCCCCGGCTCGTGTTGATCAGCAGGGCTCCGGGCTTCATGCGGGCGATGCGGGCGGCGTCGATCAGCCCCCGGGTCGCCTCGGTGAGCGGGCAGTGCAGGCTCACCACGTCGCTTTCGGCCAGAAGGGTGTCGAGATCCACCAGCCGGATTCCTTCCGCCGTCACCTCCGCTCCTGCCGGTGGGGTGCGGCGATGGCCGAGCACCTCCATGCCGAAGGCCTGGCCGATCCGGGCCACCGCCGTGCCGATCCGCCCCAGGCCCACCACCCCCAGCCGCAGGCCGGCCAGTTCGGTGAGGCTGCCGTCCCAGAAGCAGAAGTCGGGGCAGGCTGTCCAGCGCCCCTGGCGCACTGCCTCTGCATGGGCGCCGGTGTGCTGCACAAGCTCCAGCAGCAGGGCGAAGACCGCCTGGGCCACCGAGGCGGTGGAGTACTCCGGCACGTTGCAGAGCGGGATGCCCAGCTGCCGCGCCGCCGCCCCGTCGACCACGTCGTAGCCGGTGGCCAGCACCGAGATACCCCGCAGCCCCGGTGCCGCCGCCAGGGTCGCCGCGTCCAGCTGCGTCTTGTTGGTGAGCACCACGTCAGCGCCGGCGATGCGTTCCGCCACCCGCCCCTGTGGGGTGCGCGGGTGCACCGTGAGGCTGCCCAGCTGCTCCAGGGCTTCCCAGGAGAGATCGCCTGGATTGGTGGTGTGGCCGTCGAGCACCACCAGGCGAGGGGGGGCACCGGCGGGCGGTGCCGCGCTGGTGTTCATCGGCAGGGCGGCACGGGGGTCACGCCACTCTGGAACAGGCCGTTGAGGTAGTGGCGGGCCACGCTGCGGTCGGGGCTGCCGTGCTGGAACAGAAAGCCCGCCAGGGCCGCCTGCATCAGGCGGTACTGGTCCCAATGGGGATGGAGCCGGATGAACTCCCGCATCGCCTCGAACAGATCCTCCGGCATCTGGTTCTCGATGCTCACGTGGCTGGGGGCCTTTTCGGGGATCTCGATCATCGGCGTCGCGCTTGGACGCCTTCATCAGGCCACAGAGGGGGGCTGGGCGTCAAAGGGGGTGGCAGGGGGTGGGTCCCGAGCGACGCGTGTTGATACGGAGCCGGGGTTCCGGGCGGCGGTCCTCTCGGGCACTGGGCTGGCGCGGCTGCTCGGGCGGGCGGGTCGGTTCGCCCGCGGCAGCGGGTGGACCGACCCGCTGGTGCCGTCAAGGGGAAGGGCTCATTCCCCAGCCCATTTGCGGCAACCCAGGCCGCAGCGGCTGCGGTGGTGCCGCCACCTGTGAAAAAACCCCGTTGCGCGGTGGAAAACTAGCGGCGCAGCGGGGAAAAACTGATGGCACAGGATTGGTGATGATTCGGGGCCAATGCCGCAGCGATGGCGATCGATGGCGGCGGCGCAGGCCGCGGCGGCGTCACTCCTCGTCTTCGCCTCCGGCGGGCACCAGGCGGATCTGCTTGCGGCCCAGCTTGATCTCGAACTCATCGCCGGGGCTGAGATCCAGCAGGGCGGTGTAGGCCTTGCCCACCAGCAGGTTGCCGTTGCCCTGCACCGTGGCCACGTAGCTCAGCTTGCGACCGCCCTTGCCGGCGCCCTTGCCGCCACCATCGCTGAGGTTGAGGCCCTTGGCCTCGAGCAGCGCTTCGTAGAAGGCGGTGAAATTCAGCCGCTCGCCGCCATCTTTCTTGGTGCTGACATAACCGCAGCCGCGCACAAGATCAGACTTGGAGACGTCGCCAAGTTCCTTGACCTTGGCGAGCAGATCAGCACCGGTAAGCATGATGAAGCTAAGGAAAAAGCTCGGCCTCAACCTTACCGCTTCGCCGTCATCGTGCAACAGCTCAGGGTGGGGGATCCGAACGGATTTGCAGGCGTAGACGATTGAGGGCTTCGCCGATCGTGACGGCCTGAATCCAGGTGCGGCCGCGCTTCGATCCAAAACGAATGGCCTCGGCCGTGCACCCATCGGGTCCGGCCACAGCGATGTGCACCAGCCCCACCGGTTTTTCGGCGCTGCCACCGCCGGGTCCTGCGATGCCACTCACCGCCATCGCCCAGTCGGCGCCGGTGAGACGGCGGGCCCCCTCGGCCATTGCTGCCACCACCGGATTGCTCACCGCTCCGTGCTGCAGCAGCAGCGATTCCGGTACGGCAAGAAGATCGCGTTTGACGGAATTGGCATAGGCGATCACACCGCCCAGGAACACATCGGAGGCGCCCGGTACCGCCGCCAGCGCCGCGCCGATACCTCCGCCGCTGCACGATTCGGCCACGGCCACGGTTTCGCCCCTCTGGCGCAGCTGGGCCAGCACCACCTCGGCCAGGCTCTGGTCGTCGACGCCGAAACAGCAGCGGCCGCTGCGGGCCCGCAGCTCCCGTTCCACTGGTTCGAGCAGGGCCGCCGCCGTTGTCGCATCGGCGGCGCGGGCGGTGAGGCGCAGCTTCACTTCGCCGGTGCCGGCGTAGGGCGCGACGGTGGGGTTCTCCAGGGCCAGCAGATCGGCCACCTGTTCGGCCAGGCTGGATTCGGAGATGCCCCAGAAGTGCAGCAGCCGGCTGGCGAACATCCCCTTGGCCAGGCCCTCGCGCCGCAGCCACGGCTCCGCTGTCTGCTCCCACATGGCATGCATCTCGCTTGGCACGCCCGGGAAGGTAAGCACCGTGAAGCCCTCCAACGGGCTCCAGATCATTCCCGGTGCCGTACCGGTGGGGTTGGGCAACACGGCGGCGCCGCGGGGCAGCAGGGCCTGGCGGTGCAGGCTGGCATCGGGGATGCGGCCCCGCTCCTGCAGCCGGGCTTTGATCTCGGCCCACACTTCGGGATGCTCCACCAGTTCGCCGTCGAAAGCTGCGGCGATCGCCTCGGTGGTGAGGTCGTCGGGGGTGGGGCCGAGCCCGCCGGTGGTGATCAGCACCCGAGTCCCGCGCTCGGCTGCTTCCCGCACGGCGGCGATCAGGCGGCTGCGGTTGTCGCCCACCACTGTCTGGCGGTGGTGGGGCAGGCCGGCGGCGGCGAGCCGTTCGGCCAGCCAGCGGGCGTTGCCATTGAGGATGTTGCCGAGCAGCAGCTCGGTGCCCACGCACAGGATCTCGACGCTGCCGGCGGGGGATGCCGTGCTCATGGCAGCGGCGGCCCCTCCCCTGCCGCCAGGGCGTCGGTCTGCATCTGGCGCCGGCACGACACCACCACCGCCACCAGCACGGCGGTGGCCAGGCTCAGCCAGAGGAAGCGCAGCTCGGCGTTGGCCACCACCAGTGCCAGCGCCGCCAGCCACTGGGTGAAGGCGTAGATCAGCAGCACGGTGCGCCGGTGGCTGAGGCCGGTGCGCAGCAGGCGGTGGTGCAGGTGGCGCCGGTCGGGGTAGAAGGGCGAGCGGCCCTCGCTGAGGCGGCCCATGATCACGGCCGACATGTCGGCCAGCGGCAGTGACAGGATCAGCAGCGGCAGCAGCAGGCTGACGCTGGTGAGCCCCTTGGCGGGCCCCACGATGCTGATCGCCGCCAGGGCGAAGCCAAGGAAGTAGGAGCCGCCGTCGCCCATGAAGATGCGGGCAGGGTTGAAGTTGTGGCGCAGGAAGCCGAGACAGGCGCCGGCCAGTGCGGCGGCCAGCAGGCCGGCGGCGCCCTGGTGAAGGCTGTAGCTCACCGAGAGCAGCCCCACCGCGGCGATGCCGCTCACGCCGGCGGCCAGGCCGTCGAGGCCGTCGAGCCAGTTGATCGCGTTGGTGATGCCCACCAGCCACACCACGGTGGCCAGCAGGCTCAGCGTGGCGGGCAGCTGCAAGGTGGGATCGCCGCCGGCCAGGGCGAACGGCAATTCGATCGTGCCGATCCGCACCCCCTGGCTCCACACCGCCATCGCCACCAGCACCTGCCCGGCCAGGCGCGGCAGGGGGGGCAGGGCGGTGAGGTCGTCGGCCAGGCCGATCACGAAGTAGCAGAGGGCACCGGCCAGGCTGGTCCAGATCAGCTGGTCCTTGTCGGGCTCCAGCTGGGCGAAGCCGGAGAGCAGCCAGGTGATCAGCAGCGCCAGGCTGAAGCCCAGCACGATGCCCACGCCGCCGAGACGCACCATCGGCACCGTGTGCTGCTTACGGGCGTCGGGGGGATCCACCAGGCCCCAGCGCAGCCCGAGCCTGCGCACCACCGGCACGATCAGGGCCGTCAGCAGCGCCGCGCTGCCGAAGGTGAGCAGCGCTGCCGCGATGGGCGTCTGGTCGAGGGTCACAGCGGCGGGGCTGGCGGTTGGTAACCGTTGGCCGACACGTTACGGGCGCCGGCCATGATCAGGCGTGCTGCAGCTCACGTCCGGAGCTGTACAGGGGAAAGCGCGCGCAAAGGGCCGCCACGCGCTCGCGGCAGCGCTGCTCGATCGCCCCATCCTCGGGGTTGAGGAGGCGGTCGGCG
>JBIIJS010000011.1:0-24831 GCA_044233605.1 Cyanobium sp.
TGCGGCCCCAGTGGCCTCGGCAGCGAGGCCCGCGATCCCTGTGGCCGCGACTGGAAGAAACCAGCCTGCGACTGGGGGGATCAGGATCTGGCCCTGGCGATCGAGCGGATCCGCCGCCACCGGCCCGTGCCCCTGGTGGTGTTTGGCCACATGCACCATGCCCTCCGGTGCCATCAGGGGGAGCGCCGCAGCTTTCAGCGCGACCGCCAGGGCACCCTCTATCTCAATGCCGCCTGCGTGCCGCGCCATGGCGTGGATCAACACGGCCGCCGTCTGCGCCATCTCAGCTGGATCCACTGGCGTGGCGATCGCCCCCTGGCCCTGAGCCACCGCTGGTATGGGGATGACGGCTCCCTTCTTTATGAACAGTCGCTCTGGTCGGAGCCGTCTTCGAAGCAGGCCCTGCAGCCTCCCTCCGCTTCCTCCACCCTGACCCGCTGCTGAACCGATGCTGATCTACGCCTGCATCAGCAGCCATGGTTTCGGCCATGGTTCCCGCAGCGCCGCTGTGCTGGCGGAGCTGGCGGCGCTGCGGCCTCACTGGCGTCTGGTGATCTCCACCGCCCTGCCGGAATCGTTTCTGCGACTGGCCTTCGGTGCCGTGCCGTTCGAGCGTCGCGAGTGCCGCTGGGATGTGGGTGTGATCCAGGCGGATGCTCTGGCGGTGGATCCCGCCGCTACTCTCCTGGCCCTGGAGGATCTGGATCGGCAGCTACCGGACCAGTTGGATCGCGAGAGCGCCTGGCTGGCCGCCCAGGAGGGGCCGATAGGCGTGCTGGGTGACGTACCACCCCCCGCTGCCCTGTTGGCCGCCCGGCTGCAGTGCCCACTGATCTGGCTGGCGAGCTTCGGCTGGGATGCCATCTACGAACCGATGGGAGGCGCGTTCGTGGAGCGTGGCCGGTACGCCCGCGAGCTCTATGCCCGCGGCGATCTTTTGCTTCACTGCCCTCTGTCGCTGCCGATGCCCTGGGGGATCCCAAGCCGCTCGATCGGCGTCACCAGCTCCAGTCCCCGGTTCACTCCCGATGATCTGGCCCATCGCCTGGCGCTGCCCCGCGAGCGGGAGCAGGTGGTGTTGATCAGCTTCGGTGGTCTGGGCATACGGCTCGACCCTGCTCTCTTGCGGCGCTGGCCCGAGCACGTCTTCATCGGTCCGGATCCGGCTCTTGCCAGCCTGCCCAATGGCCGGACCTTTCCCGCGGGCGTGCGGCCGCTCGATCTGATGCCCCTCGCGGCACGGCTGATCACCAAGCCTGGATACAGCAGCTTTTGCGAGGCCTTCAGCCAGGAGGTGGGCATCCACCTGGTGCACCGCGACGGCTTCGCCGAAGCGCCGGTGCTGGAGCAGGCTCTCCGGAACCACGGCACCCACCGTCTGCTCAGCGAGGCCCAGCTCCGCCGCGGCGACTGGCAGCTCGATCAGCCGTTGTTGCCGGCACGAATCGGCCCGCTGCGTCTCGATGGAGCAGCGGTGGCGGCCGAGGCCATTGTGCAGCAGTTGCACGGGTGATCAGGAGATCCGATCAGTCAGTGGGGGAAGGTTTGAAGTGCTGTTCATCGAATCGGAAGGATTGCAGGCGGTCACAGTGATCTGAACTGTACGCGTAATTCTCGATACTGGTGTGCCACTTGTGTGATTGTCACAATAAGATTCGCGTTTTTGCGCATAGATAGGCACATTGGGCCGAACTTTGAGATTCTTCGGCACTCCAACTCAGCGCATCGACCGCGTCTTGGTTCACTGCACTTTTCCTCACACAGCTTCCAGTGCAGTCATGTCGAATTTTTTTCCCAAGGCCGACCACTGGTCATGTCTCATCGCCAAGCCCCTGCGGCAGCCGCCTGAAAACCTGACCCAGGTCTCCCAGTTCCTCGCAGATTCTGTTTTGCCGTTTCTTCAGCGCCCCCAGCTGGCATTCGCCATCGCCACGGTCGGAGCCGCCCTGATCAGCCCGCTGGTCCTTGCAGGTGCTGCCGCAGCCAGCGAATCCCCCAGCTCCTGGACCCTGAACAACGATGCCTCCCGGCAGGCCCCGCAGCTCTCCTATCTGCCACCGCTGCCCGCGGTACCTCGTGCCTATGCCTTGACGCCAGAGCGTCGTGCTCTGCTCAACACCATCCGCTACGCCGAGGGCACCTGGAAGAACGGTCATGAAGTCGGCTATCGGGTCATGTTCGGGGGCAGCCTGTTCCATTCCTTTGATCGCCACCCGGACCGTGTCAACCGCACGCCCGGCTACGCCAGCGCCGCTGCCGGGGCCTATCAGTTCATGCCGTTCACTTGGTCGATGGTCTCCCGTTCCCTCGGTCTGGTGGGCTTCCATCCCGAAAACCAAGATCAGGCTGCCCTGTTCCTGATTCAGAGGCGCGGTGCTCTGCATCTGGCCGACCGCGGCGAGCTCACCCCCGAGCTGGCGGCTCGCCTGGCTCCGGAATGGGCCTCCTTCCCAACCCTTGCCGGCCGCAGTTTCTACGGCCAGCCGGTGAAGCGCTACGCGGAGCTCAGGGCTTTCTATGAGCAAAATCTCGCCCAGCTCCGCAATCCGGTTCCCCAGAACGTCGCCTGGGAGCGTGTGCCCATCCGGCAGGTAAGCCCCACCTGCCAGGCCGGAAGCCTTGCCTGTCAGCTGGACGCCGTGCAGAACAGCAGCGCCTCCCCCTCCACCCTTTCTCCCCAGCCCAATCGCCGCTGAGTCGCTGCGGCGGGGCTGGCTGCGTAAGAATGCAGCCCTCCGCCCCAATGTTGATGTCCAGGTCCCTGCCCGCCAACCATCCGGGCCTGTCGACCTGCCGGCAGCAACAGCTGATTGTCCGTCTGGCTGGCCTGCTGATCGCACTGGCCGTATTCCTCGCCCCCTGCTCGACGCCGGCAGCCCTGGCCTTCGACAACCCCGATCTGCTTCCCGATCACCCCACCCCTGTCATCGATCTGGCCCGGGCTCTCACCGACGGCCAGCGCTCCTCCCTGGAGAACGAACTCACCGAATTCGAGCGGAGCAGTGGATGGAAGCTGCGGGTGCTCACCCAGTACGACCGCACCCCGGGCACGGCCGTGAAGGATTTCTGGGCCCTCGATGAGCGCAGCCTGCTTTTGGTGGCGGATGAGCGGGGTGGCAACCTGCTCAATTTCAACGTCGGCGATGCCCTCTTTGCTCTGATGCCCCGCACCTTCTGGGTGGAGCTGCAGACCCGCTACGGCAACCGCTACTACGTGCGCGACCACGGCGAAGATGGCGCCATCCTCGATTCGCTCCACGCCGTGAAGGGTTGTCTGGCCATCGGCGGCTGCCAGGTGGTGCCCGGTCTGCCCCGCGAGCAGTGGCTGCTCACCCTTTCCACCTCGATTCTCGGAGGCGTAGTGGTGGGCATCGCCGCCTTCCCCCGCCGTGTGGGACGCCGCTTCGAGTGGACCTGGGTGCTGCTTCTCTCGCCCCTCTGGCTGATTCTGTTTGTGGCCTTAGGGCTCGGACCGATCCTCACCCGCACCAGCGACCTGCTGCCGGTGGCACGCAACAGCCTCTGCTTCCTGGCTGCCGCCGCCAGCGCCTACTGGATCGCTGGGCAGACCGTGGGTCGCCGCCTGCTCGAACAGGGAGGGGGCGAAAGCTGAGTCCCGCTGCCCATCCCTGTCCGGCCTGGTTGGTGCAGCGGCTGTTCGCCGCAGGCGGCTCGGTGCCCTTTCGCACCTACATGCAGTGGGTGCTGCACGATCCTGAGCACGGCGCCTATGGAGCCGGCCTCCTGAGGATTGGAGCCGGCGGAGACTTTGTCACGGCCCCTTCGCTCGGGCCGGATTTCGCGGCGCTGATGCTGCCACAGCTCGTGGAATGGCTGGAAGAGCTGGCCGCCCTGGCACCCGCTCCGCTCGCCCTCATCGAGAGCGGTCCGGGGGAAGGCACCCTGGCGCTCGAGCTGGCTCATAGGCTGGCGCAGTCCAGGCCCGATCTGGCGGAGCGCAGCGAGCTGGTGCTGGTGGAGCCCAACGCCGCCATGGCAGCTCGCCAGCAGCGGCTGCTGGCCGCTTGCCCACTCCCCTGTCGCTGGACCTCGTTCGTCGATCTCGCCGCCGCACCCGTGCGGGGGGTGCTGCTGGCCCATGAGGTTCTCGATGCCCTGGCGGTGGAACGGATCGTCTGGGATGGGAACGTATGGCGACGGCAGCAGGTCAGCCTGCAGGCTGATGGGGTATCGATGGCTCTGACGGCGGGGGAGCCGCTGGATGCGGCGGTTCACCCGCAGCTGCAGTCTCTGGGGCTGCTGCCCCCCTCGCCCGGGCGACCGGCCGGCTGGAGCACCGAGCTCCATCCTGGCCTGGAGCCCTGGCTGGTGGCGGCGGCCGCTGCAGTTCAGGCCGGCGCCCTCTTGGTGATCGATTACGCCCTTGAGGCCTGGCGCTACTACGCGCCCCAGCGTTCTGACGGCACCCTGATGGCGTATCGGGGCCAGGTCGCCGGCGGTGATCCACTGCTCGATCCGGGCCTGGCGGATCTCACCGCCCATCTCTGCCTTGACACGCTCCGAAGCGCAGCAGCCGTCAGCGGGTGGAGCGAACTCGGAGCGTGCCGCCAGGGAGAGGCCCTGCTGGCCCTCGGCCTGGCGCAGCGGCTGCACGGCCTCCAACGGGGCAATCCGGCCGACCTGGCGTTGCTGCTGCAGCGCCGCGAGGCATTGCTGCGGCTCGTCGACCCCCACGCCCTCGGCGATTTCCGTTGGCTTGCCTTCCATCGCGGCCTGCACCTGCCCCCGCCGAGCTTTCTGCGGCAGCCGGGGCCACCCAAAGGCTGAACCACCTGCCTAGTTTCTTGGGCCCATGATTTTGCGCTCCGTTGCTGCCGGTTCCCGATCCCTTCCGCCTGCTGGAGGCACTGGTGCTGCTCACGGTGCTGGTGGGATTCCTCGGCCTGATGGGACGACGCAACCTGTTCCTGCGCACCCTGTCCCTCGATGTGATGGGCACCGGCTCCGTGGCGTTGTTCGTGCTGGTGGCGGCCCGCTCTGGACTGCGAACGCCGATCCTGGAACGCGGCCAGCAGACGGCCAGCGTCGCCAACTGGGCCGATCCGATCCCCCAGGGCGTGATTCTCACCGCGATCGTGATCGGCCTCTCGATCCAGGCCCTGGTTCTGGTGGTGCTGAGCCGCCTGTCCCGCCACGATCCCCTCCTCGACACGACCAGCTTCGAGGCGCTCGATGATCTGCTGAACCAGGGGGGGCAATGAGCGGCCAACTCCTGTCAAACCTATTGATCACCTGGCTGCTGCTGCCCTTCGCCGTCGCGTTTGGGGCCGCCCTGCTGCCCTCTCTGGCCCGCTGGTGCGCCCTGCTGGGCGGCATCACGACCCTTGCCGTGGGGGCATGGGCGTGGAAAGTCGGCAGCCTGGCGCTTGATCTGATCGGTCCCCTGGGGGTGCAGCTGCAGGTCGACAGCCTGGCGGCACCGTTTCTGCTGCTCAACGCCCTGGTCTTGCTGGCCGTGCTGGCCGAACGGTGGCGCAGGCTGCCTGAGGGACCGTTTCTGGTGCTGCTGCCGCTGCTGCTGGGGGGGCTCAACTCCGCCGCCGTGGCGGTGGATCTGGTGAGCCTCTATGTGGCCCTGGAAGTGGTGGGCATCACCGCCTTTCTGCTGATCCTGCGCAGCCGCGACGCGGCCCAGCTCTGGATCGCCCTGCGCTACCTGCTGGTGGGCAACAGTGTGATGACCCTCTACCTGGTGGGGGTTGCACTTCTTTATCTGCAGGCTGGCAGTTTCCGCATCACTGCCCTGGCGGCTCTGCCGGCGGCGTCACCAGGCCTGGCAGTGATTCAGGCGCTGCTGCTGGTGGGGCTGCTCACCAAGGGTGGTCTGTTTCTCTCCGGTCTCTGGTTGCCGCGCACCCATGCCGAGGCACCGGCCGATGTGTCGGCCCTGCTCTCGGGCAGCGTGGTAGCCGCAGGCCTGTGCCCGTTGCTCCGCCTCGCCGACCAGCTCCCCTTCCTGCAGCCACTTCTGGCCTGGCTGGGGCTGGCCAGTGCCCTGCTGGGTCTGATCTATGCCCTTGCTGAGCAGGATCTCAAGCGATTGCTGGCCTGGAGCACCCTTTCCCAGGTGGGCCTGGTGCTGCTCAATCCCGCCGTGGGCGGCCTGGTCGCCCTGGCCCATGGCCTCGCCAAGGCCTGCCTGTTCCTGGTGGCGGGCCATGTGCCGAGCCGCCGGCTTGAGGGCTGGTCTTCCCGGCCGTTGCCCATCGCTCTGGCGCTGCCCCTGCTGCTGGGCTCGCTCTCGATCGCCGGTGCGCCACCGTTGCTGGGCTTCTGGAGCAAGCAGGCTCTGTTTTCGTCTTTCCCACCACTCGGTTCCTTGCTGCCGGGTACGGCTGACTGGCTGCCGACCCTGCTGAGTATCGGCACCGCAGCGGTGTACGCCCGAATCTGCTGGTTGTCGGTGCGCCTGGCCCCGGGTGTGCCCTCCCTCGGCGCGGTGTTGCTGATCGTTCCGCTGCTGATTGGCCCGCTCCTGCTGTTGCCGCTCGCCGGCGCGGCGCCCGGGCCTGCGGCCTTTTCCAAGGCGCTCGCTGTACTTGCGGCAGGTGTGGGGGTGGAGGCGCTGCGGCAGCTGGTCTCCCGGCTTCGGCCGACCAGCGCTGTGGGCTGGCAGCCGGGTCGCCTGCGCCTCCCTGACCTCGAAAGGCTGACCGATCTGGTCGGCGGTATGGCGGTGATGGGCGCGGCCCTGCTGCTGCTGCTGTTGTGGCGCCGACCCACTCTTGTGGGGCTGGAGGAGGCGGGGGTGGCATGGCCAGGTTGATCGTGGTGAGCCTGCGACTGCTGATCTGGCTGCTGCTCAGCGCCGATCTTGAGGCCGCCAATGTGGCGATCGGTCTGGCGGTGGCCCTGGCTCTTCCCCTGCCTCGGCAGCAGCGCCATCTGCAGCCCTCCGCGCTCGCTCGCTCTCTGCTGGCCAGCCTGCGGGCGATTCCGCTGGCTTATCAGGAGGCGTTCGTTCTGCTCTGGCGCCGTCCCGCCCGCGAGGTGGAACAGCTTCAGGCTGCTGAATTCAGGCGTCGCCGTCCCGTATCCGCCCTGGTGTTCCTCGATGTGTTCCGCATCACAATCACGCCGCTCACCATCGCCCTCGGCATGGATGCCAGCGGCGGGAGCTACCGCGTGCACCGACTGGAAGAGGAGCGATGAACCTGCTGCTCTTGGGCATGGTGCTCGCTCTGTTGCTGCCGATCCTGGTGGTCTGCCGTCGCACAGATGTCTGGCACCGGCTGGCCGCCTTCGCCAGCCTTTCCACCAAGGTGGCCATGGTGATGCTCGTGGTCTCGGTGGTGCGCAACGACTGGATGGTGGGGGTGGTGGGCGTGATCGTGCTCAGTGTCGGCAACGGTTCCGTGATGCTCCTGGCCAACCTGCTGCGCGGGGTTGATCGATGAATCTGCGCGGCCTGCTCGATCTGCTCAGCGGCCTGCTCCTGGGCCTGGGGCTGCTGTTCTGGTTCACCGGCAGCCTTCCCCTGTTGGGCCGTGGCTCCTATCTCACCAAGCTCCACTACCTGGGGGTGGCGGACACCCTGGGATCGGCGCTGATGCTGCTGGGCCTGTTGCTTTCGTTCAACAGCAGGTGGCCGCTGCTGTTGCTCGCCCTGCTGTCGCTGGTGGTGTGGAACACGATCTTCGGCTACGTGCTGGCGGCCTGCTCCCAGGCCCGGCCCCGATCCTGATGCTGCCATGACTCTCGCTGCCGACCTCCCCCTGCTGCTGCCCATCACGGCCCTGCTGCCGCTCACGGCAATCCTGCTGGTGGGCCAGTCGAACCCCTATCAGTCGCTGGTGCTGCGCGGCATCCTCGGCGCCGTGGCGGCACTGATCTACGCCCTGCTCGGAGCCGCCGACGTGGCTCTCACTGAGGCCCTGGTGGGCACTCTGCTGTCCACCACCCTCTACGCGGTGGCGCTGCGTTCCTCGATGGTCCTGCGTCTCGGTTGCCGCGATCCCCAGTCCCTGCCGCCGGCGCTGCTCGATCAGCTGCGCCGCTGGCTGGAGCCGGCCTCGCTGCGGCTCGAGCTGGTGGCCCAACCCGCCCGCTCCTCCGATGTCAACGCAGCACCGGAATCCGCCGATCTGCACGGCCTGCTGGAGTGGCGGGCCGACACCGGCTCCCTTGCCCGGTTGTTCCTGATCAGCGTGAGTCTGCGCCAGCGGTTGGCCGCCCTGCCGCCCTGCGGCAACTGGCAGCCGCTGCTGCTGCCCCTGGAGGGAGGCTGATGCCTCGGCTCTCGCTGGTCCTCTACGTTCTGGCCGCTGCGCTGCTCTGCCTGGCACCGCTGCTGTTGGCCACGCCGTTGCCGCCCTCCCTGGAGAGCAACTTCTCCGAGCTGCTGCGCCAGGGTCAGGTGCCCAATCTGGTGGCCACCGTGATCCTGCACACCCGCCTGTACGACACCGTGGCTGAGGTGGTGGTGTTCACCCTGGCCTCGATCGGGGTGCGCTGGATCTTTCAGGGGGAGGCTCGGCAGCGGCGGGTGATGGCCCTCGAAGATGCTCCTTCGGTGGTGCTCTGCCAGCTGGGCGCCACCGCCTGCGCCATGGTGGCGGTGGAGCTGGCCCTGCGCGGCCACCTGTCGCCGGGCGGTGGTTTCGCCGCCGGCGTGGCCGGCGGCACCGCCATCGGTCTGCTGTTGATCAGCGGCTCAGCCCGCCTGGCCGACCGCCTCTACCGCCGCTACCGGGCCGATCTGTGGGAGAAGGGCGCGGTGCTGATTTTTCTGCTGGTGGCCTGGCTGGTGCTGGAAGGGGTGCTGGAGGGTGGTGCGCTCGGTGGCGGTGCCCGCTTCGGCGCCATCGCCAGCGGTGGTTGGATTCCCCTGCTGAATGGGCTGGTGGCCCTGAAGGTCACCCTCGGTTCGTGGGCGATGGTGCAACTGCTCGTGCGCTACCGGGGCCTGTTCTGAGCAGCGCCTGCCGGATCGTGCCTGCCTCCACATCGCTGCGGATCTGCACCGCACCGATGGCGCTGGGCAGCACGAACCGCACCCGGCCCTCCCGCACTTTCTTATCGCCCTGCAGGCAGGTGAGCACCGCCTGCGGGTCGAGATCGGGCCAGAGCAGCGGCAGGCCGGCGGCGGCGATCAGCGCCCGCTGACGATTCTGTTCCCCCTCACTCCAGAGCCCCATCGCCACCGCGATCTCCCCGGCGGCCAGCATGCCGATCGCCACCGCCTCGCCATGCAGCCAGGTGCCGTAGCCGCAGAGGGCTTCCACCGCATGCCCGAGGGTGTGGCCGTAGTTGAGGATCGCCCGCAGGCCACCCTCCCGTTCATCGGCCGCCACCACGCGGGCCTTGGCTGCGGCGGAGCGCTCCAGCAGGCTCTGCAGCAGCTCCGGCCCCACCGCCTCCATCGAGGCCAGGCCGGCGCGCGGATCGCGGCGGGCGGCCGCCTCCAGATCGGCGAACAGCTCCGCATCGCCGATCACGCCGTACTTGATCACCTCCGCCATGCCGGCGCGGAACTCCCGCTCCGGCAGGGTGGCAAGGGTGCGGGGATCGATCAGCACCAGAGCCGGCTGGTGGAAGGCGCCGATCAGGTTCTTGCCACCGGGGTGGTTGACACCGGTCTTGCCGCCGATCGCCGCATCGACCATCGCCAGCAGGGTGGTGGGCACCTGCACCACGGCAATGCCGCGCAGCCAGGTGGCCGCAGCGAAGCCGGCCATGTCGCCCACCACGCCGCCACCGAGGGCCACAATCAGCGAACCGCGTTCCAGCTTGGCCGCAAAGGCTGCGTCGTGGATCAGGGCCACGGTGGCTGTTGTCTTCTGTTCTTCGCCGGCCTCGATCACCAGCGCGCTGGCCTCGAAGCCCGCCCCCTCCAGGCTGGCCAGGGCGCTGGCGCCGTAGTGCTGCTCCACCACCGGATTGGTCACCAGCAAGACCTTGCTGCCGGGCCGGAAGCCACGGGCACGGATCCGCTGCCCCAGGTCCGTCAGGCATCCGGCTCCGATCACGATCGGGTACGGATTGACGCTCAGCCCCACCTCGATCGTGCGGCAGGCGCTCAGAGCTGGGGTCATGGATCACCTTGTGTTGCTGCGAGGCTAGGGGCAGCTGGCGCCATGGCCGCTGCGCCCGTGCTTCCCCGCCGGCCTGCCTAGCTTTGAGCATTCACAGGCTGTTCCATGCAATCGCCGCTTCGCTCCGCCAGCCCTGACGGGCCGGGGCTGGGTCTGAGCCTGATCCTGGCGCTGCTGCTGGGTATCACGATCCTGCTCAGCCAGACCGTGTTCATCGTGCCGGCCGGCAACGTGGCGGTGGTCACCACGCTCGGCAAGGTCACGGGGCTGCCGCGGGCACCGGGTGCCAACCTCAAGGTACCGCTGGCGCAGGCCGTCTCCCTGTTCGATGTGCGCACCCAGGTGCGGCCGGAGCAGTTCTCCACCCTCACCAAGGATCTGCAGGTGATTCAGGCCACGGCCACGGTGAAGTACGCGATGAAGCCCAACGAGGCCGGTCGCATCTATGAGACCATCGCTACCGACAATCAGCAGATCTACCCGCGGGTGATCCAGCCTTCGTTGTTGAAGGCACTTAAATCAGTGTTTTCCCAGTACGAACTGGTGACCATCGCCACCGAATGGAATTCGATTTCCGAGATCGTGCAGGAAAAGGTGGCAGAAGAATTGCGCAAATTCGATTACGTGACCGTGCAGGGCCTCGACCTCACCGGCCTGCAGATTGCTGAGGAGTACCGCGCCGCCATCGAGCAGAAGCAGATCGCCGAGCAGCAGCTTCTGCGCGCCCAGACCGAGGTGAAGATCGCCGAGCAGGAGGCCAAGCGCTACCAGACGCTCAACTCCAGCCTCGATGATCAGGTGCTTTACAAGCTGTTTCTCGACAAGTGGGACGGCCAGACCTCGGTGGTGCCGGCCCTGCCCGGTGCCGCCTCCGGCGGCGGGCAGTCGGTGATCGTCAACGGTCGCCGCTGAACCCGGGTTGCTCCCCGATCCGGCCGGCTCGATCCGGCCGACCCCGTCGGCGCCGGCAGCGCTCAGAGCAGTAGCGCACCTCCTCCCAGACGCTTTTCCATTTGCGACGCCACTGGAAGGGCCGGCCACAGACCGAGCAGATCCTGGTGGGGCGGTCGTTCATGGGTTGAGCCTCCGCTCCAGCCAGCCATCCTCCAGCCGCCAGCGGCGGCGGCGATGGGGGTTCTCACCCAGCTCCAGCAGCTCCACCTGCGTCAGGGCGATGCGCAGCAAGCGGAAGTGGTCGGGAATTGGCTCATCCGCGTCGAGCACGGTCGGGAAGGGCGCCTCGCTCTCGAGGGCGGCCCCCGGCTGGGGCCAGCCCCAGACGGCCCGTCCGGAGGGGCTCAGTTCCCGCCAGTGCCGGTTCCGCTCCCGCTCCAGCAGCTCGGCAGGAAGCCCAGCCACCACTCCGCGCAGCCGGAACTGGCAGCGGGCCCGCGGCAGCAGCCAGAGCAGTTCCACGGCAGGCTGCAGTGCAAGCTCGGCGATCTTGGCGCTGCGGCCATCACTGAGCAGATCGAGTGCTGCGGCAGCGGCCCAGCCCCGAAACACCAGCGTTCGCAGCCGAGGCGTCCCGTCGGCCGCAACGCTGGCCAGCTGCAGCCAGCGGGCCTGGGGGGAGCGGCCCTCGCGCTGCTGAGCACCACGCAGCAGGGGTCGCCAGGGGGGGAGGGCCTCAGGGTCGTTCATCCGCCGGTGCAGCTGGGGCGGCTGGTGATTCCGGAGCTGCCGGGGGCTCAGGAAGAGCCGCAGGCGGCGGCGGATCCGGCACCGGCTCGGGATTGGGTTCGGTTTCCGGACCGATCACGTCGATCGATACCCGCTGCACCAGCAGCCGGAAGCGTAGGGGTTGCATGCTGTTGATGTACTCCTGCACCGCCGCCACCTGCCGCGGCGTCGGAAGGTTGGGCCGGCTCACCCGCACCGCGGCGCGGATCAGCGGTGGATTCTGGGTCCAGTCGATCCTCAGGCCAGTGAGCTCGGAGTCACGACCCAGGGTGAGCGTGCGCTGGCGCAGGCTGTCGGTGATCGCCCGCTCCACCTGCTGCAGTGCCAGCCGCTTCTGCGCCTTGCTCACCAGATTGAGAAAGCTGCCCGTCAAGGGGATCAGCAGCAGGCCGGTGAGCAGCAGACTCACCAGCCCCATGCGGCTGCGCAGCAGCTGGCGTCGCAGCTGCGTCTGGTACGCCACCAGGGTGAGCCAGCCCCCCGAGAGGATGCCCAGCAGATTGGCGGCGAACAGAAGGGCCGCACCACCGGCCGGTGTCCACTGCCGCCCGGCCAGCATCAGCCCGAGCACGCAGATCGGTGGCACCAGGGCCACGGCGATGGCGGTGCCGGCGATCGAATCAACCGCCTCTTTGCGCAGTCGGGCATAGATGGCGATCGATCCGGCTACCAGGGCGATGCCCAGATCCAGGAGATTGGGAGTGGTGCGCCTAAGCACCTCTTCGCCCAGCACCGGCAGCTGAGCCACCAGCCCCAGCGCACCGGACAGCACAACGGTGATCACCACTCCCACCGTCAGGGTGAGCAGGGCCCGGCCGACCAGCGCGATGCGTCCCTCAAGGATGCCGAAGCAGGCACTGCGCAACGGCAGGATCCAGGGAGCGATCAACATCGCGCCGATCACCACCGCGGCGCTGTCGGCCAGCAGACCGAGGCTGGCGATCAGACCGGCGGCCACAGTGAGCACCAGAAACGGCTCGCTCAGCTGGGCGTCCCGCTCAATCGCCGTTTCCAGGGCCTCGAGATCGATCGACTCCGTCATCCGCATTGCAGCAGCTCCACCAGGATGGCCCGTACGGCGGGCCAGATGTCTGGCCCGTCTGATCGCTGCTACACCGGACGCTATGTCGTCACCGCTGCCTGTGGAGCCGAAGGGCGTGCTGCGCCATTGGCGTGGCGACCTATGCGGTGGTGGCCCTGCCCCTGGCGCTCGCCTTCGGGGTGGCCTCGGGAGCCGGTGCGATGGCGGGGGTCTACGGGGCCATCGCGCTCGGCCTGTTGGCGGCCCTGTTCGGCGGCACCCCCACCCAGGTATCGGGCCCCACCGGTCCGATGACCGTGATCATGACGGCGGTGATCAGCCTCCTGGTGGGGCGGCACGGCCAGGAAACGGGGCTGGGGCTGGCGTTCAGCGTAGCCCTGCTGGCAGGAGGGTTTCAGGTGCTGTTCGGCCTGATGAAGCTGGGCCAGTACATCACGATGATGCCCTACACGGTGATCTCCGGCTTTATGTCGGGCATCGGGGCGATCATCGTGGTGCTGCAGCTGCCGCCCCTGCTCGGGGTGAGCCTGAGCGGTCCGATCCCTTCGATTCTGGCGCGGCGGCCCGCGGCGCTGGTCGATCTCAACCCCACGGCCCTGCTGGTGGGGCTGGCCAGCTTTGTCGTGGTGATGCTTTACCCCAGACGCTGGAACGCCGTGCTGCCGGCGCCGCTGGTAGCCCTGGTGCTGCTCACCGCCCTCAGCACGACCCTGCTGCCGGCTGATGCGCTGCCCCGGCTTGGTGCGATGCCCAGCGGCCTGCCCCAGTTGCGCATGCCCCAGCTGGCCCTGGCCGATCTGCGCACCCTGGCCGGTTTCGCCGTCACCCTCGCGGTGCTGGGCTCGATCGATTCGTTGCTCACCTCCCTGGTGGCCGACAACATCACCCGCAGTCAGCACGATTCCGATCAGGAACTGATCGGCCAGGGCATCGGCAACATGGCCAGCGCCCTGCTCGGCGGACTACCCGGCGCCGGCGCGACGATGCGCACCGTCACCAATGTGCAGGCCGGTGGCCGCACCCGCCTCTCGGGTGTTGTGCATGCCCTGGTGCTGATGCTGATCATGCTCGGCGCGGGCCGGCTGGCCAGCCCGATCCCTTTGGCGGTGCTGGCCGGCATCCTGCTCAAGGTGGGCCTGGAGATCATCGACTGGTCGTTCATCGTGCGGGCGCCGGTGCTGTCGATGCGCACCACAGGACTGATGTGGTTGGTGCTTCTGCTCACAGTGTTCTGGGATCTGATCACCGCCGTGGTGGTGGGCGTCTTTCTGGCCAACATCCTCACGATCAAGCGTCAGAGCGAGCTGCAGCGCCAGGCGATGCGCGCCCGTCGCGGTGGCGATGGCGACCATCTTGATCTCAGCGATGAGGAGCGGGAACTGCTGCGCGGCGGCGGAGACGAGGTACTGCTGATCGAGCTCAGTGGTCCGCTCAGCTTCGGCGCCAGCAAATACCTCACCCAGTTGCTGTGCACGAGCAGCAGCTTCCAGCACCTGATCCTTGATCTCAGCGAGGTTCCACTGCTGGGAGTCACCGCCGCGCTGGCGATCGAGACCACCTGCTTCGACTGCCGCGAGCAGCAGCGTCGGGTGACGATTGTCACGGTCGGGGAGCAACCACTGCAGCGGTTGCAGCGCCTGAAGATTCCCGCCATCGAAGGGGTCAGCCTTGCTCCATCCCGCCTCGCCGCGCTGCGCTCGGCTGTGGAATCTCAGCCGCCTGCCAGCAGCGTCAGCAGTGCTTCGCCGTAGCGCTCCAGCTTGGCGGCACCGATGCCGCCCACCTCGGCCAGTGCCGCCAGGCTGGCCGGCCGGCGTGACGCCAGCTCCAGCAGGGTGCGGTCGTGAAACACCACATAGGGCGGAACCCCCTGCTCGCGGGCCTGGCTAAGGCGCCAGGCCTTCAGCGCTGCCACCAGCTCGGCGTCGATACCGGCATCCGCCGGCATCGTGCGGGGATCGGCCGCGATTCCTGCCCCGAAGCGGCGCCGCTCCCTGGCAGGTGGTGGCAAGGGCAGTTCCAGGCTTGTCTCGCCTCGCAGCAGGGGCCGCACCAGCTCCTCGCGGCCGAAGCCCAGCCCACCCTTGCCGCCCGGCAAGGGCTCCAGGTAGCCCAAGGCGGTGAGCTGACGTACCAGTGCACGCCATTGCTGGCGGTCGAGCTCACGGCCGATGCCGTGCACGCTCAGCCGCTCGTGGCCGTGCTGGCGGATCTTCTCGCTGCTGCTGCCCATGAGAACGTCCACCACGTGGGCGGCGCCGAAGCGTGCTCCGGTGCGATACACGGCCGAGAGCAGCTTGCGGGCCGGTTCGCTCAGGTCGACGAGCTGCCGGGGTTCGAGGCAGCCATCGCAGTTGCCGCAGGGTTCCGCCAGGGCTTCACCGAAATGGCGCAGCAGCACCTGGCGGCGGCAGCCCGGTGCCTCCACGAAGCCGATCAGGGCATCGAGCTTGCCGTGTTCCACCCGTTTCTGCTCCTCCGGGGCAGCCGAGTCGTCGATGAAGCGACGCAGCTGGGGCACATCGCCCCCGCCCTGCACCATCCAGGCCACCGCCGGCAGCCCGTCGCGGCCGGCTCGGCCCGTTTCCTGGTAGTAGGCCTCCAGGCTCTTGGGCAGATCCACATGGGCCACGAAGCGCACATCCGGCTTGTCGATGCCCATGCCGAAGGCGATCGTGGCCACCACGATCACACCGCTCTCACGACGGAAGCGCTCCAGCGTCTGCCGCCGCTCCTCGGCCCTGAGGCCTGCGTGATAGGCCACCGCATCGAATCCTTGCGACCTGAGATCGCGGGCGAAGCCATCCACCCGGCTGCGGGAACGGGCATAGACGATCCCCGCCTCGCCGCTGCGTTCCCTGAGGAAGGCCAGCAGCTGGCTGCGCGCGTCGTCCTTGTCGCGCAGCAGGTAACGGATGTTGGGCCGATCGAAGCTGGCCACGAAGCGGCGGCCCTGCTCCAGAGCCAACCGCTCAATGATGTCGCCCTGGGTGCGGGGATCGGCGGTGGCGGTGAGCGCCAGACGCGGCACGGCCGGAAAGCGCTCGGCCAGCACCACCAGTTGCCGGTACTCGGGCCGGAAGTCGTGACCCCACTGGGAGACGCAGTGGGCCTCATCGATCGCGAACAAGCTGATCGGCAGCCGCGCCAGCCGCTCAAGGGCGCCCCCCAGCAGCCGTTCTGGGGAAAGATACAGAAGGTCGATCTCCCCCTGTTCCAAGCCGACCTCCACCTGGCGCTGTTCCTGCGGATCGATCGCTGAATGAAGGGCGGCGGCCCGCACCCCAGCCTGGCGCAGACCTTCCACCTGGTCCTGCATCAGGGCGATCAGCGGCGAGATCACCACCGCGGTGCCCCTCAGGCACAGGGCCGGCACCTGATAGCAGAGCGACTTGCCGCCGCCGGTGGGCATCAGCACCAGGCCGGAGCCCCCCGCGAGCACATGCGCCACGATCTCCTCCTGCGGCCCGCGGAAGGAGCTGTAGCCGAACACGCTGCGCAGCACCTCGTGGGGATCCCGGAGCGCAGGGGCCGACTGTGGTGTGGTGGGAGGCGGCATCGGTGCCGTTCAACGCCATCGCTTCCTCCACAATGGCCGGATGCTGAGCCCGTCGTCCGATTCCGCATCTCCGGGGGCGCCCGTTCCGGGAGCGCCCCGCGGCGGGCAGCGCATCGCCTGGGCCTTTCTGGGCCCGGCCCTGCTGCTGCTGATGGTGTCGGTGCTGCTCCCGGCCGCCATGGCGCTGCTGATCAGCTTCAGCAGCACCGGCCTCGATGTGGCCGAACCGCTGCAGTTCGTGGGGCTGGCGAACCTGCGCAGGCTGGTCGGCGATCCGATGTTCGCCCGTGTCGCAACCACCACCTTCCTGTATCTGATCGGCATCGTGCCGCCGATCGTGGCCGGATCCCTGGCCCTAGCGGTGCTGGTCAACCGCAGCCTGCCGGCTATCCACTGGTTCCGCGGCGCCTTCTACACCCCCTACCTGGTGTCGTTGGTCGTGGCGGCGATCGCCTTTCGCTGGCTCTACGCCGAGAACGGCCTGATCAATGGTTGGCTCGTCGCCCTGCTGGGGGAACGCTTCAGTGCGATCGGCTTCCTCACCGATCCACGCCTGGCCCTGCCCTCGGTGATGCTCGTCACCCTCTGGAAAGGACTGGGGTATTTCATGGTGATCTACCTGGCAGGGCTGCAGGGCATCCCGGCGGAGCTGTATGAGGCCGCCGCCCTCGACGGCAGCGAGGGCTGGCGCCGCCACCTCGACATCACCCTGCCGCTGATGCGTCCCTACGTGAGCCTGGTGGCGGTGATCTCGGCGATCGGTGCCACCAAGGTGTTCGAGGAGGTGTACCTGATGACCCAGGGCGGTCCTGCCGACTCCACCCGAACCATCGTTTATTACGTCTACGACCAGGCGTTCTCGGAGCTGGAGATCAGCTACGCCTGCACCGTGGGTCTGGCGCTGTTCCTGATCGTGCTGCTGCTCAGCCTGGTGCGCTGGCTGTTCGCCGGTGAAAGGGGCCTGATCTAGGCCGGCTGGCTGCGTGGTGCGAACCTGGTTACACAGCCGCCAGCGCCGCGCCGTGGAGTCGGCCCCCGTTCCCCTTGGTCATCATCCCGGCGCGACACCGCTCGCGGACCCCCCGCCGCGGCTGCCCCTGGCCAGCGTCGGCGTGGTGGGGGGCGGACAACTGGCCTGGATGCTGGCGGAGGCAGCGGTGCCCCTCCATCTGGACCTTCACGTGCAGACCCCGCGGGCCGATGATCCGGCGGCCCGCAATGCCGCCAGCATCGTGCTGGCGCCCCTCGACGACATCGACGCCACCCGTGAGCTGGCGCGGCGCTGCGGGGCGATCAGCTTCGAGAATGAGTGGTTGCCCCTCGATCAGCTCGCCCCCCTTGAGGCCGAGGGCATCGAGTTCGTGCCCGGCCTGCACGCCCTGCGTCCCCTGGTGGACAAGCGCAGCCAGCGGCAGCTGCTCCAGGATCTGCACCTCCCCACGCCTCGCTGGTGCCCGCTCGAGCATGTGCTCACGCCACCTCCGAGTCCGGAACAGGCGCTGGTCGATGCCTCCGGCGCTGTGCTGTCACCGCTGCCATCGATCAACCTGCTGGCCGCCTCTCCACTGGCGCCCCGGTTGCCGGAAGGCTTCACCTTCCCGCTGATGGCCAAGGCCGGCAGCGGTGGCTACGACGGCCGTGGCACCCTGCCGATCGGAGATCAGGCCGCGCTGGAAGCCCTGCTGGAGAGCGTCGATCCAACCGCCTGGATTCTGGAGGAGATGGTGCCGTTTGAGTATGAGCTGGCCATCACCGCCTGCCGCGACCGCGATGGCACGGTGCTCTGCTTTCCGCTGGTGCAGACCCGCCAGCATCACCGCGTCTGCGACTGGGTGCTCTATCCGGCTCCCGTCGACCATGCGGTGCGCAGCTTTGCCCGCAACATCGCCGCCTCCCTGCTGACTTCGTTGCAGTACGTGGGTGTTATCACCATCGAGCTGTTCTATGGACCGGCCGGTCTGCAGGTCAACGAGCTGGCGCCGCGCACCCACAACTCCGGCCATCTCACGATCGAGGCCTTCCGGCACAGCCAGTTCGAGCAGCAGCTGCGCATCGTGGCCGGCCTGCCGATGGGTCTGATCGAGCCGCGCTGGCATGGCGCCCTGATGGTCAACCTGCTGGGTTTTCGAGCCGGCGAGGCCGACTACGAGGCCGAGCGCCACGCGCTGGAAGCCGTGTCCGGGGGCCATCTTCATTGGTACGGCAAGCGTGGTGCGGGCCTCGGCCGCAAGCTCGGCCACCTCACTCTCCAGCTGGCAGCCGGCGACAACGGCGAGCGGCAGGCGGAGCGGGAACGGCGTCTGGCTGAGGTGCGGGCGATCTGGCCGCTGCCGGCAGACGGATGAGCCCTGCTCTGCCGCTATCATTGAGGCGGACTACCTTGTTGGTGACTGCCTTTCACAGTTTTCTGATCTGACTCCCTCTTCGACATGGGGGATCTGCAGCGACGGCAACGTAAACCGGTCTTCGAACCGGAAACGGCGCCCCGCCCCTGATCCCTCTTCTGGTTCCTCCAGGTCGAACACTGGGGCAAGACGGCACGGTGGTCCACCCCTTTCCACTGCCCCTTGAGCACCTCCTTCCAGCAGGCCTTTGAGCAGTTGCTCAGTCGCGCACCCGGCCCGGTGTTTCCCCGGGCCCGATCTCTTTATTTTTCTAAATACCCCCTGGAGGGCACCGCTGCTGACGCCTCCCCATTCCGCACCTTCCTGGTGGAGGAGGAGGTCTGTGAGGGCAGCGAAGGCGTACTGCGGATCCATGCAACGGCTTTCGCTGTTGTCCACTGGCAGGCGGCATCGGTCGGAAGTGATCGCTATGCCGCCTATCTGCATCAGCGCTGGCAGATTCTCCCCGACAACCTCACGCCGGTGGTGGGGGAAAGCTGGTTCCGTCAGGGCGGGGCCTTCGCCCGTTTCAGCCTCCCCATGATCTACGAGCGCAGCGCTTCCACCTCCCTGCTCAGCCCCTGACCTGCTCGAGCCACTGCTGCAGGCGCTCCCGACTCCAGACGGTGACCACAAACACCTCCTGGGCGGAGCCACCGCGGCGCGCCAACAGCTTGTGGCCACCGCGGATCGGGGCCGAGACCCGCAGCCGTAACGATGGGCTCCGTCCCCGCACGCGGCTGATCACCGCGGGGGTAACGGTATCGATCCCCTCCTCGGCGGCGAGCCTGCGCAACAGGGGGATCAGGCCCTCGAGGTAGGTGCTGTGCGTGATCACCACCCGGCCCATGCTGCTGCCTCAGGCCTTCTCGAGCGGCGCCATCGTCAGTCCTTCGGCGCTGAGCAGTTGGTGGTAAAGCTCCGCCTGCTCCATCGGACCGCTCCACACCACCGCCGATCCCTCGCCGTCAATCCGGTGGGCCAGCTCCCAGGCCTTGTCGGGGGTCGTCGCGGGGATGTGGCGCACCAGGCACTCCACCACGTGCTGGAAGGTGTTGACATCATCGTCGAGAACGATGACCCGGTAGTTGGGATAGGGCTGCCTCAGCTGTTGCCGCTCCTGAACCGCGGAGGGGGATGTGACGACCATCGCGACGCGGGTGTGGGTGACCTGACCACCTAGGTAACATGCTGACCAATCACGCCACTCGTTGCATCATGCTGATCACCTTCGGCTGGGCCGCCCTCGCTGCCATCTTCAGCTTCTCGATCGCCATGGTGGTCTGGGGCCGCAATGGAGACAACACCCTCAATTACTGAGTCTGTGCTCTCCGCCAACAGCGTCCTAACCGTCGTCGCCGCCTCCCTGCTGGTGTTCGTGAGCCTCGGTGTCCTCTATCTCTCCAGCGTCGAGTGGCGCGACCGGCGCCGCCGTCAGGGCAGCCAGGGCCGCAGCCGCTGAAGCAGCGTCTCTCCTTGTTGCTCCTCCTGAACCGGGGGATTATTTGGTTTGGCGCTCCAAAGGCATCGACGCGCTGATTGAGCGGATCGCCCTGCTGCATCGATCGGGTGAGCCGGTCGATGCTTTCGCCGGGCCGGCTCTCGCTCTCCTGGAGCGCCCTGCTGATCAACACGACGATGACAGGCTGCGTCGGGCGGCCGACCGTCTGCGCACTGAGCTGGTGGGGGAAGAAGTGACCTACGTGGTCAACCGCAACCTCAACACCAGCAATCACTGCGCCCTGCGTTGCGGGTTCTGCGCTTTCCGCCGCGACAACGGTCAGGAAGGGGCTTATCGCTTGGATCTGGCGGTGCTGCGGGCGCGGGCGGCGGAGGCCCAATCCCTCGGTGCCACCGAGATCTGCCTGCAGGCGGCCCTCGATCCGGAGGCCCGTCTGAACGGCAGCGCCGTCGCGTTCGCCGAGCGGCTGCTCAGAGATCTGCAGGAGGCTGCCCCCGGCATCCATCTGCATGCCTTCTCTCCCCAGGAGCTCGACTATTTCGCCCGCAGCGACAACTTGCCGCTCAACACGGTGCTGCAACGTCTGCGTCAGGCGGGTCTGGGATCGGTGCCCGGCACCGCCGCCGAGGTGTTGAGTGAATCTGTACGGCGGAAGATCTGCCCCGAGAAGCTGAGCGCAGCAGGCTGGGTCGCGGTGATCCGTCAGGTTCATCGGATGGGAATCGCCAGCACCGCCACCCTGATGGCCGGCCACATCGAGCAGCCGGCCGACCGGGTCGCCCACCTGCTCACCCTTCTGGCCCTGCAGCGCCACGCCCATGCAGCGGGAGAGCCGGGTTTCTCCGAGTTCGTGCTGCTGCCCTTCGTCGGCGCCTCGGCGCCGGAGCCGCTGCGCCGTCGGGTCGGGCGAGATCAGCCGGATGCACTCGCGATGCTGCGCCTCACCGCCCAGGCGCGACTGCTGCTGGGCCCTGCCCTGCCCCACCATCAGCCGAGCTGGGTGAAGCTCACCCTGCCCGTGGCGGCTGAGGCCCTGCGCTGGGGTTGCGACGACCTTGGCGGCACCCTGATGGAGGAGCACATCACCACGATGGCAGGGGCGCAGGGCGGCACTTCGCAGACCGCCGAGGCCCTGGTGGCAGCCGCCGCCTCGGTCGGACGTCCGGCACGGCAGCGCACCACCCTCTACGGTCAGCCCGAGCCGATGGCGGCATGAGCCGATTCACCCTCCCCTTCGATGCGGCGCGTCTGCGGCGCAGTCTCCGAGACCGGATGCCCGCAGCAATGCCTGCCTGGCTGCCGAAGCAGCGCCCGCCGCTGCCGCTTACCGGCGGCGCCATCCTGCTGCTGCTGGTGCTGCCACTGCTTGCGCTGCAGCGCTGGCCCAGGCCCCAGGCGGAAGGTCTGGAGAAGCTGCTGCGCGGTGCCAGCCTGCTCCAGAGCTTTCCGGCCACCCCCGAGCGGCCGGTGCCCCAGCTCTGGCAGGAGCGGCTCCCCGGGCCCCTGGCCCAACGGCAGTGGCGCCAGCAGCGCCGATCCTGGTGGCAGTTCTGGGGAATCCATACCGATATCGCGCCGTATCTGGCGCTGCCGGCCACCGGCCCGCTCAGCGGGCCTGTGGCCGGCCTGCCTCCCCATTCGATGCGGGTCGACGACTTGGTGGTGATCGCCCCTGACGCCCTTTCCCTGCGTCTGCTGCGCGATCGCCTGCTTCCCCAGCAGAGCCGCAGCCGTGGTCTGCAGGGACGCTGCGTGCAACGGTTGCGGCGGGAACAGGCGGTGTTCTGGAACCCAAGCGCCCTCGGTGTGATCGTCGAATCGGTTGCACCGCTGCTGCAGGATTTCCAGGAGGGGTGTCTGGCCCTGGCCCTCGATCCGCTTGGCCTGCGCTGGCAAGGGGAGGCGGCTTCGGTGGAAGGGGTTCTGCTGCCGATCCCCCAGCTCCCGCCGCAGGTTGATGTGCCGCTGCAGCCTCCCCTGCCCGCCAACCTGCTGCTCGAGGTGGAGGGTGATTCCCTCGGGCGGCTGCTGCGGGGTCTGCTCTCCCGGCAGCTGATCCGCGAGCCCCTTGCCAGCCGTTACGGCCTCGACAGCAAGAAGATGGAGCTGCTGCGCACCGCTCCCTTCCGTCTGCGTCTCCTGCCCCAAAGCAAGGGCCCATTCCAGGCGTCGCTGGAGCTTCAGGTGAAGGCGGGGAAGCGCAGTGAGCTCTGGCGCGCCCTGCTGGCTCAGCTGAGCAGATCGATGCGGCGCGAGGGCCTACTCGACGCTTCCGAACGACTTGACCCATCGCTACCACTGAAGCCGCAGCAGCCTCAGCAGTCGTCTCTGCAGCAGAAGCCTGAGCAGCAGTCAGCCGAGCAGGAGATACCCGAGCAGCAGCAGGCCCTTCCCCAAACGAGCGGACCGACGGCGGCCCCTTCCAGGACCCGCGTCCAAGTCGAGGTGACAAAGGCTGACTGGAGCCGTGACGATGGCGTGGTGGTGGGGGGGTGGCGCTGGGTGGAGTCGTCGGATGGCCAGGTGGAGGTTTTGTTCTTTCTCGGTCCACCACCGGCCCTGGTGCTGCCGATGGGCCAGGCCAGCCTTCCGCCGGCACGCAACCAACTGCGGCTGCGGGCCCGGCCCGATGCCCTTGCCGCCCTTGGGCTGCTGCCGCCCCAGATGCCCCAGCTGGTGCAACGATCGGAGCAGCTCTGGATGGAGGCTGTTCCTTTGCCTGGGGTGGGCCCAGACCAGCCGATCAGCCGGCTGACGGGACGCCTTCAGGTTCCCCGCTGACCTCCGGTACCTCAAGCGCCTGCTCGTTTGCGCCCCCCTGCCGTTCACGGCGCCGCCGCTCGGCGGCCAGGGTTTCTTCCATGAGCTCAACGGCCTGGGCCATCTTCTCGAGGTTGGTGGCGTAAAGGTTCAGATCCTTGTCGAGACGTTCCTGCAGCAGCCCCATCGCCTGTCCGAGCTCGTGAGCGTAACGGCGCAGCTCCTGGGGATCGAGGGCATCGGCACCCCGGGCTTGCTCGAGCAGGCTGAGCAGTCCTACGGCCATCAGGCGCGAGTAGTGGAAATTCTCCCGGCGGATGCCCGCAAGGGCTGTGGCAAGGGGCTCGGGTGCCCCCTCTCCCTGCTTCTCGATCCACTGCTTCACCTGCTCCACCCCCACAGCACCCATGGCGGCGTGGGCGGCTTCGCTGCTGCGACGCAGGGCAGAGGCATCGAAGCCCGAGGCAGAGCAGAGGGCCTGGAACAGAGCTTCCTTCTGTTGCTCCGGCCGGTAGCCGCGGGCAAAGGCGTCGAAGACCTGCACCACGCCTACGGCGAACAGCGGATCGCTGCGGAAGCCTTTCTGGCGGCTGAGCAGATGCAGTTCCACCAAAAGCTCATCCACCACCCGGCGGTAGAGCGGGGCGATCACGTGCGGGAAGGCCTCATGGAAGGCCCGCTTGCTGTCGGCGACCGTGAGGGCTGTGCTCCCCGCGGTGTGGCCCGATTCGGGGCCGGATTCGGTGACGGCGCTGCTCACGCATTCGTTCGTCAGGTCGCCCTGACCTTAGCGCCGCCGTTCCAGGCCTGAGCCCCGGCTCCGAATGGGTGGGACCCTGGCGGCCTCGACGGATCGGTAGGATTGTCAACAGCATTGTTGTTTCGCCCATGCCGATGATCCCGATCGTGATCGAAGAGTCGGGTCGCGGCGAGCGAGCATTCGATATTTATTCGCGTCTGCTGCGGGAGCGCATCATCTTCCTGGGCGAGCCCGTCACCTCTGAATCCGCCAACCGTGTCGTTGCACAGTTGCTGTTCCTGGAAGCGGAGGATCCCGACAAGGACATCTTCCTTTACATCAATTCCCCAGGTGGCTCGGTCTACGACGGGCTGGGCATCTTCGACACAATGCAGCACATCAAGCCTGATGTACAAACGGTATGTGTCGGCTTAGCCGCCTCGATGGGAGCATTTCTGCTCTGTGCCGGAACCGCCGGTAAGCGCAGCAGCCTTACCCATTCGCGCATCATGATCCACCAGCCCCTCGGTGGTGCTCGCGGACAGGCGAGCGACATCCGCATCCAGGCGGATGAGATTCTCTACCTCAAGAAAAAGCTCAACAGCGAACTAGCCGACCGCACCGATCAACCGCTCGATCGAATTGAGGAGGACACAGACCGTGATTTTTTCATGTCGCCTCAGGAGGCGATGGCATACGGTTTGATCGACAAAGTGATTGAAAAGCGGCCCGTCCGGCCCGTTTGATCGAGCCGGCGACCCTGCACTTTCAGGCAGGCACGATGTCGGGTTCTGGCTGCAGCAGAGGTGAATAACGATCCTTTTCAGGAATTTGCGTGAATTCCGCTACGATTGAACGAAATTCATCGCCATCGAGGCTTTCTTTCTCGATCAGCACTTCCACAACCCGATCCATGCAGTCACGCTGTTCAGCAACGAGCTGCACGGTGTCTTTGTAGCAGTCCTGAACAATCTGGCGTACGGCCTCATCGATGCGACTGGAGATCGCATCAGATACATCACTGCGGGTCATCAGATCGCGGCCTAGAAACACTTCCTGATTGCCGGCCTCGAGGGAGAGCGGACCGAGTTCGCTCATGCCGAAACGGGTGACCATCTGGCGGGCCATCGATGCAACTTGCTGGATA
>JBIIJS010000153.1:0-6757 GCA_044233605.1 Cyanobium sp.
GTGGTAAGCGGCATGGACGGCCCCTTGGCCCAGACGTTCAAATAAAGATTCTACCTTGCCATCTGCGCTCAGGCCGCCGTGCGCGACAGCCAGCGCAGGCTCTCGCGGATCCAGTCATCGCCTTCGGCCTGCTCGCCCAGATCCCGGCTCACGGCCCGCAGGGCACGGTGGATCTCCAGCGGTTCGTAGCCCAGGGCCGCCAGGGTGATCTGCACCTCCTCGCGGCAGTCGCCAACGGGACCGGCTGAGCCGGGTCCGGAATCGTCGTGATCGTCGCCGTCGTCGGGGGCGACCATCTCTGTGAATCGCTCCTGCAGACGTTTGCGCAGCTCAACCGCGAGCCGTTCGGCCGTGCGGCGCCCCACCCCTGGTGCCTGGATGAGCCGACGCAGGTCGGTCTGCACGATCGCTCGCACCAGCTCCTGCGGTTCCATCGCGCCCAGCAGGGCCAGGGCCATCTGCGGACCCACGCCGCTCACGGCCACCAGCTCGCGGAACAGGTCGCGCTCAGCCCGCTCCGGGAAGCCGAACAGGGTCCAGCCATCCTCGCGGGACTGGGTGTGGATGTACAAGGTCAGCGTTGCCCCGCTCTCCGGCAGGCTGCGCCAGTGACGGCCGCTGAGCAGCACCTCGTAGCCCACCCCCTGACAGATCAGCAGAGCGCCACAGCGCTGGGCCTGTTGCCATGGTTCGGAAAGTTGCCCCTGCAGCCAGCCGATCATGGTGAGAAGTTGATTGGCCCCCATGCTGCCCCCCCTGCCAACCCCCGCGGGTCTGCGTCGCCCCCTCGCCCAGTTGGTGCTGGTGCTGAGCCTGCTGCTGCCGCTCGCTCTGATGGGCTGCAGTGGGTCCGGCCAGCCGGCCCAGCGCGTGCTGCTTGATGCCCTGGCTTTGCAGATCCAGCTCACCCAGGTGCAGGTATCCACCGCCCTCGGGTTGGAAAGCGCCGCCGGCGTGCCCCAGGTGAGCCGGGTGCGGGTGGAGGAGCAGCAGAGCCTGCGCATCGGCGACGCACGGGGACTGCGTCTCGCCGGCCGGTTCGACTGGCGGCTCAGCGGCGATGCGATCCGGGTCGACAGCCCTTTCGAGCTTTACCTGCAGCGCGGCGAACGGAATGAGAGCTGGCGGCTGGCCCAGCCCAGCGGCGGCAGTGATGACGGCCGCCAGGACTGGATCACCCACCCCCTGCCCCTGCCTGGGGCGCGGCGGACTGGCTGATCCCGTCCGCCCTGAGCCCCAGCCAGCGTGATAACAGGGGCAGAGTCAGTCCCTGCACCAGCAGGTTGAGCATCACCACCGTGAAGATGATGCCCTCGGCATTGTTCGTGAGCGCTGCCACGTCGGCCGGATTGATGCCACGGAGCCGCGGGATGGTTTCGGTCACCTTGAAGGTGAGCACCAGCGGCACGGCACCGCGCAGGCCGCACCAGCACAACAGCAGCGACTCGCGCAGGAGGAACGGGGAGAAACGTTGAAATAGCAGCACGCTCAGGGGCCTGGCGATCAGCATCAGCACCAGGGCGATGATCACCCCTTCACTCAGCCCCGGCAGCAGCTTGGTCGGATCCATCAAAACGCCGAACAGCAGAAATACGGCGATCTCGGTCATCGTGTTGAACGGCAGGAGGGACTCCTGCAGCGCCGCCGCGGTGATCCTGCGATTGGCGTAGATGTGATTGCTCAGGAAGGCACCGGTGGCATAGGTGGCGATGAAACCAGAGCCACCGAGCAGATCCGCCGTTCCGTAGGAGAGAAGAGCCACAGCAACCCCCAGCACCAACAGCTGGTCGTCGCTGTCGACGAACCACTCAAGGCTGAGCCTGGCCAGGTAGGCGATCAGTACACCGATCATCAGGCCCGAACCGATGCGTTGCACAAACTCACTGAGCTGTTGCAGCACTAGCGCATCTGCGGCGGATCCCGCATCGATCGCACTCAGGCCCACCACCAGGCCGAGGAACAGAATTGCGGCCGGATCATTCACCGAGGATTCGAACTCCAGCAGATCGATCAGCCGCTGCGGCACCTGATCGCGCACACGGTTCAGCACGGCGATCGTGGCGCCGGCATCGGTGGATCCCAGGCAGGCCGCCAGCAGCATGCCCAGACCCAGCGGGATCTGCCCGAAGCCGAACTCGATGCCGCTGGCGGTGGGCGTGGCGACGAACCAGATGATCAACCCAAGCAGGGAACTGGAGACGATCACACCCCCCACAGCCAGAAGGATGCCGTACTCGATGAATCCGCGGATGCTGCGCAGCTCGGTGCGCAGCATCCGCATAGAAGAGAAGCATCGAGAGGCTCAGGGTGTGCAGCCATTCGAGCGTCGCCGGGCTGAACAATTCCTGATCGGGGTTGATCAGCAGGCCCAGCACCAACACACCAAGGATGCCGGGCAGGCCGATGCGCAGCGAGAAGCGGCTGACCGCGAGGGTGCCGAGAAAGATCGCCCCCACCACCGCCATCACCACCGGCAGCGGCACGCTCTGCTCGATCGCTTCGACATCCACGTAGGCGCGCCCGGAACCGGCCAGGGCCAGGAGCAATCCAGCTGCGTGCTGCATCGAGGTCGCTTCACCATGCTCCGGCGCGACTGCAGGAAGCGGCAACGGGTTGGGCCTAGCGGCTCAGCAGGGTGGCGCCCAGCACCAGAGCGGCTCCTGCCAGAGTGCGGGCATCGACACCCTCGGCGAAGAACAGCCAACCCCACAGTGCCGCGAACACCACCTGGAAGTAGCTCAGCGCCGTCGCCCGCGCTGCCGGCAGGCCGGTAAGGCCGTGGGTGAGGCCGATCTGACCCAGCTGGGTGAACATCCCCACGCCCACGAGCCATAACGCCTCCGCCGCGGAGGGCAGCACCGGATCGAGCAACACCGCTGGCAGGCTGAGGGGGAGCGCCATCAGCGGAAAGTAGAGAACGATCACCAGTGGATGCTCGCTCCGCCCCAGGCGTCGCACGGAAACATAGGCAAGGGAGGTGAGCAGCGCACCGGCCACGGCCAGCAGGATTCCCAGTAGGTCGAGGGCCGCGCCGCTGCCGCGGGAACCTGCCGATCCCAGTGGCAGGGCGATCACCAGCACGCCCAGCCAGCCCAGCAGCACCGCCAGCAGCAATCGCGGTCCCAGCCGTTCCCCCAGCAGTAGCCAGGCCAGGGCCGCGGTGAGAGCGGGGTAGAGGTACTGCAGCACCGTCGCCGTGGCCATCGGCAGGCGCAGCACCGCCCCGTAGACGCAGAACAGCGCCACGGTGCCGATCAGTCCGCGCACGATCAGCAGGCCGCGATTGCGGCCCAGCGCAGGGATCCCGGCCCGGTGCAGCAGCCAGCCGCTCAGCACCAGGCTCACCAGGGCCCGCACCAGCACCACCTCGGCCAGCGGAATGCGACTGCCCACCTGCCGCACGCACACCACCATCAGGCTGAAGCTCAGGGCACTGGAGAGCATCCACAGGTCGGCCTGCGCCGCCTCACTCCATCCCTGGGGGGATGCAGCAGAATGAACGGGTGATCTCCACCACCGGTGGGGTTGCTCCCGCTGCCCGTCGACCCCGTCGTTCAACCCTCCCCTCCTGCCTTGGCCCTGCCCCGCCTCCACCCCCGCACGATCGAGGCCGTCAAGGAGCGGGCCGACATCGTTGATGTGGTGGGCGAGCACGTGCTGCTCAAAAAGAAGGGGCGGGAGTTCGTAGGCATCTGCCCCTTCCACGACGACACTTCGCCGTCGATGACGGTGTCGCCGGCCAAGCAGTTCTACTACTGCTTCTCCTGCGGGGCCGGCGGCAACGCGATCAAGTTTTTGATGGAGCTGCAGCGCAGCAGTTTCAGTGAGGTGGTGCTGGAGTTGGCGCGCCGCTACCAGCTGCCGGTCGACACGGTCGACGGTCCGCAGCAGGAGCGTCTGCGTCAGCAGCTCAGCCGCCGCGAACAGCTGTACCGCGTCCTCAACCTGGCGGCCGGCTGGTTCCGCTCCCAGCTGCGCGTGCCCGAGGGTTCGGCCGCCCTTGCCTACCTGCGCGAGCGCCGCGATCTCAGTGAAACCACGATCGAGGCCTTCGGCCTCGGCTTTGCTCCCGATCGCTGGGATGGTCTGCTGGGCCATCTCCAGCATGTGGAGGGGCTGGCGCCGGAGCTGCTTGAGGCGGCCGGCCTCGTGGTGGCCCGCAAGGGGGGAGAGGGCTTCTACGACCGCTTCCGCGGTCGGGTGATGGTGCCGATCCGCGATCGCCAGGGCCGGGTGATCGGCTTCGGTGGCCGCAGCCTTGATGGCGCCGAGCCGAAATACCTCAACTCACCGGAAACGGAGGTGTTTGAAAAGGGCAGCCACCTCTTCGGCCTCGACCGGGCTGCCGATCCGATCCGCCGCGCCGATCGGGCCGTGGTGGTGGAGGGCTATTTCGATGTGATCGCCCTGCATGCCGCTGGCATTGCCAATGCCGTGGCTGCCCTGGGCACTGCCCTGAGCAGCCGTCAGGTCACCCAGCTGGCCCGCTGCTGCGATAGCCGGCGGCTGATCCTCAACTTCGACAGCGACGGCGCCGGTGTGCGGGCGGCGCAACGGGCGATCGGTGAAGTGGAGCAGCTGGCCCTGCAGGGTCAGCTGGAGCTGCGCGTGCTGCACCTGCCCGCCGGCAAGGATCCCGATGAGTTCCTGCGGGATCATGGAGCCGGTGAATACCGGGCCCTGCTCGACCAGGCGCCGCTCTGGCTTGACTGGCAGATCGAGCAGCTGCTGGCCGGCCGCGATCTCAGCCGCTCCGATCAGTTCCAGCAGGCGGTCACGGCCCTGGTTGCCCTGCTGGCCCGCCTGCCCCAGAGCGCGGTGCGCAGCCGCTACCTGCAACAGGTGGCCGAGCGCCTGGCCGGCGGCCAGGCACGCCTGGCCCAGCAGCTGGAGGATGATCTGCGCCAGCAGGTGAAGGGTCAGCGCTGGCACGGCCGCGCCAGCCGCTGGGAGCAGCCTGGCGCGATCACGGTGCAGGAGCGGGCAGAGGCCGAGGTTCTGCGCCTCTATCTCCACTGCCCCGTGCAGCGGCCGGAGATCCGGCGGCTGTTGCGCCAGTGGGAGCAGGAGGATTTCGTGTTGCGCCACCACCGCGGCCTATGGGCGGCGATCAGCGAGCTGGAGGAGGACAACCTCGGTGTTGGCCGCCTCGAGTCGGTGAACCGCGGCAGTGATCCCGGCGCGGAACTGGCCGATCTCGACCTGCCGCGCCTGCTCTCCGACCGGCTGCTGGTGGAGGAGAGCGACCTGCAGGCCAGGCTCACGCCGCTGCTGCAACCGAGCGAACTGCAGAGGGTCTCCCTGGAGCAGCCGCTGTTGCAGCTGCGCGGTGCCATTGCCACCCGTGCGCGTCTGGCGAGTGAGAAGCGTTGCCGACACCTGCTTGATGCCTGGCGCAGTCAGAGTCTGCGCACTCTGGAGCACTGCATCGCCCAGCTCCTGCAGCCTTCTCAGGCGGAGAGCCCGGCCAACACCGACATGGAGCACTGCATCGAGGAACTGTTCGCCCGGCTCAACGCCGATGCCCTGGGCTTTCAGGAGGCCTATTACAGCGAGCGCCGCCACCTGCTCGACCTCGATCAGCGCCGCTGCTCGGACTTCGCCGAACTTCGCGACCTCCGCGCCGCTGCCTAGGCCACGCCGCCCACTTCAAGGCGGCGCGATGTGCCTATGCTCCAAGCAGAACGGGCAAGGCGATGAGCGCATATCCGGCCTATCCGATTCCCATCGACGAGCCGCAGCGTCTGCGCGATCTGGAGCGCTACGGCATCATCGGCATGGCCAGCGACGAGAATTTCGAGCGCATCGTCGAGCTGGCCGCCCTGATCCTGCAGGCCCCCATCGCCGTGATCTCGCTGGTGGATGCCGATCGCCAATGGTTTCTCAGTCATCGGGGCCTGGATGTTTCGGAAACCCCCCGCGATCAGGCCTTCTGTGCCCATGCCATCGCCGGCAGCGGGTCGCTGGTTGTGCCCGATGCCCAGCACGATGAGCGCTTCGCCACCAACCCTCTGGTCACCGGCGAGCCCCACATCCGCTTCTATGCCGGTGCGCCGCTCACCACCGCCGATGGCCACAACATCGGCACCCTTTGCGTCATCGATCGGCAACCGCGCCAGCCCACCCCGGAGCAGCTTCATCAGCTGAGCCTGCTCGCGAAGCTGGTGATGCGGGAGCTGGAGCTGCGGCGCATCGCCCACCTCTGTCCGATCACGGGCCTGCCCAGCCGGCCCAGCTTCCAGCAGATCGCCCAGTTGGAGTTCGAGCGCGCGAAGGCAGCCTCCCAGCCGCTTGCCCTGCTGCTGTTTGATATCGACAACCTGCGCCAGGTGAACACCCGCTGGGGTCATGGAGCGGGCGACAGGCTGCTGGTCGACCTGGTGCGGCTCGGCCGAGGTTTCCTGCGGGAGCAGGACTATGCCGCCCGGCTGGGCGACGGCGAATTCGCTATGCTGCTCATTGATCTCGACGCCAATACCGCCGTGGGCGTTGCGGAGGCCCTACGTCAGGCCGCTGCTGAGATGATCGGCGTCTGGACCCACTCCGACTGGCAGCTGCACCTGAGTGTCGGTGTCACCAGCCTGGGCAGCGGCGATCGTCGCTTCGATGACCTGATGCTGCGGGCCGAGAAGGCCCTGCAGCTGGCCAAGAGCAACGGCCGCAACCAGACCGCCAGCCTGCTCGACGGTATCTGAACCCATGGCTGCAGCCCCCATCCCGCAGGACCCGCGCGATGCCTTGCTGGACGCTGCCCCGG
>JBIIJS010000010.1:0-24840 GCA_044233605.1 Cyanobium sp.
CGACCCCGGCGTCATCGCCAACAACTACATCGACTACGCCATCAACGCTCTCGTCTGAGCGCTGATCGCATTCGATCCTCAGGGGGCCCCGCATGGGGCCCTTTTTCATGTCGCTCCCCACCACGAAGCCCTGGGAAACCGCTGGCGTCGCCGGTGAAATGACAACATCGAACCAGAGATTCCCATCGCCATGCAGGCCTTCGGCGTGCCCGCCAACGGCGAACCGATCGACGAGAACGAGGCCCTCGCCCGCCTGCGCCAGAGCGAGGACGCCTCGCTGCAGTACTACGCGGCCTGGTGGCTGGGCCGGAACCGCAGCCGCCATGCCGAAACCGTGCCCCTGCTGCTGGCGGCCCTGCGCCAGCGCCGCCCTCGCGATCCCGGCGCCGGGGTGGAGGAGAACGCCGTGGCCCGCAACGCCGCCCGGGCCCTGGGCAAGCTCGGCGATTCGGCCGCGATCGACGACCTGCTCGCCACCCTCCAGGACGACGACGACGGCCTGCGCGAGGCTGCCGCACGGGCGCTGGGGGAACTGGGGGCCCAGGCCGCAGTGGAACCCCTGCTCCGGCGGCTGGCCAGCGGACCGCAGGGTGCCGGCGCCCTGCGGGAGGGAACACCGAGGCTCCAGGAACCCTGCGAGGCAATGCTGGAGGCGCTGGGCTCGATCGGCGTGAACAACCCGCATGTGCTCGCCGTGGTGGAGGCGTTCACCAGCCACGAATGGCCGCTGATCCGAAGCGCCGCCTGCCGTGCCCTGCTGCAACTCAGCGGCGAAGAGCGCTGGGCCGTTCAGCTGATCGATCTGCTGGAGCATCCCCAGCTCCAGGTGCGGCGCGCCGCCCTGATGGACTTGGGGGCCGTGGGCTGGCGGCCGGCCCTTGAACCCATCTGCCGCAGCCTGGCGGAAAACAGCCTCAAGCTGATCGCCCTGCGCGGCCTGGTGGAGGCGGGTGACGGGCATGCCGACACGATCGAGGTGGAGGCGGTGCTGCTCGCCATGGACTCCCTTCTGTGAACGCCACGATGAACCCTGCCCTGACGGAACGGATCCGGGCCGTGCGGGAAGCCACCAGCGCGGAAACCCTGCTGCTGGCAACCCGGAGCCTGGCCTCCAGCGACCACGGCGATGTGGCTGATGCCGAGGCCATGGGCTGCCTGGTGGAGGTGCTCGGCTTCAACAATCCAGGCGCCGCCGTTGCGGCGGTGGATGGTCTAATCCGGCTCGGACCGGCGGCGGTGGAGCCGCTGCTCAGTCGCCTGGATCCCCGCAACTACGGCGCCCGGGCCTGGGCGGTGCGTGCCCTGGCGGGGATCGGCGATGTGCGCGGCCTGGAACTGCTGGAGGACGCACTGGCCAGCGATGTGGGCCAAAGCGTGCGGCGCGCCGCCGCCTGCGGGTTGGGGCGGCTGCGGCTGGCAGAGCTGGCCGACGAAGTGCGCGACAGCGTGCGAGAACGGGCTCTCAGCGGCCTGCTGGCGGGCTGTGCCGATGGGGAATGGGTGGTGCGCTATGCGGTGGCCGTGGGCCTGGAGTCTCTGTGGCAGGGCATGGGACCGGATCCTTCGCAACGCAGCCGCCTGATAGGGGGCCTGGAGCTTCTCGGAGATCCGCTCATCGAGGAAACCGCGGTGGTACAGCTGCGGGCCAGGCTGGCCCTCCGTCGACTCCTGGAGGAACAGGTATGAACCCAGAGCAAACCGGCGGGCCCGCTAGCGGGCAACCAACCCGCGTGCTGTTCGTCTGCCTCGGCAACATCTGCCGCTCGCCGGCCGCCGAGGGGGTCTTCCTGCATCTGTTGGCCCGCGAAGGACTGGAGAGCGCCTTCGTGGTGGATTCGGCCGGCACCGGCGGCTGGCACGTGGGCAGACCCGCTGACCCGCGCATGCGGGCGGCAGCAGCGCGAAGGGGCATCGAGTTGCCCAGCCGGGCACGCCAGCTGGAAGCGGCCGACCTGCTGCGCTTCGACCACATCCTCACCATGGATGCCAACAACCTGGCGGTGGTGAGGTCGCTGGCGGGCTCCCTCAGCGGGGACGAGGGCGCCACCGCCTGGATCCGCCCCCTGACGGAGCACTGTCGCCGCCACGAGAGTCGCGAGGTGCCCGATCCGTACTACGGAGGCGACGAAGGATTCGAGCACGTGCTCGATCTGCTCCAGGACGCCTGCGCAGGGCTGCTTCAGGCACTGCGGCCTTCGCGCTGATGCTCAGAGCGGGCCCGGCCAGGCCTCCTCAGGCACCCGGGCACGGAACAGATCGACCAGGGCCTGGATCACCGCGTCGATGTCCATGCCATCGGTGACCAGTTCCACCGCATCATCGGCCTGACACAGAGGCGCCACCTCCCGGCTGGAATCCAGCCGGTCGCGCTCGGCGATCTGGGCCTCCAGCTCAGCGAGGGACGGCACGGCGAAGCCCCGCTGGCGTAGATCGCCGGCACGGCGCCGCGCCCGCTCAGCCACGCTGGCGGTAAGAAACACTTTGCACTCAGCGTCGGGGAACACGGCAGTGCCGATGTCGCGTCCCTCGGCCACCAGTCCACCTCGCTGCCCCATCGCCTGCTGCTGGCGGGTCAGAGCCTCCCGCACGCAGGCATGGGCGGCCACCGTCGACACCAGGTCCGTGACCTCCGGCGCACGGATCGCCGCACTGACCTCATGGCCATTGATCGAGACGCTCTGAACGGCTCCGCCACCCTCGATGCGCAGATCCAGTTCCTTCAGCAGAGGGGCGACGGCTGCCGCATCGGCCGGATCCACCCCCTGGTGCCGCACCCACCAGGTGAGAGCCCGGTACATGGCGCCGGTGTCGAGATAGGTGAGGCCAAGCCGCTCAGCGAAGGCCCGGGTCACGGTGCTCTTGCCGGCGCCGGCGGGGCCGTCGATGGCGACGATCGGAGAGCGGGTCATCAGAAACACGTGATCGATCAGGCGACTCGGGCCGCAGTGCACTGCCGCCGCAAGCAGGGCCAGCCCCACCGGCCGGGTCATCGGCTTCAGAGTATGCGCCTGCACCAGCTCGAGGTAGTCAACGCCCAGCCCCGCGGCCGCCAGCCGTGCCCGGCAATCGACCAGCACAGTGGCTGAATCGACGCCCGACCCCAGACTGCTGGCGGCGGCCGCCAGAACGGCCGGCAGGGCGGAGGCCCGACTGCGCTCCTCGGGGCTGAGATAGCGGTTGCGAGAACTCAGGGCCAGCCCGTCGGACTCCCGCACCGTGGCACACCCCTCCAGCCGCACCGGCAGGCCGAGATCGCCGATCACCCGCCGCAGGATCAGCAGCTGCTGCCAGTCCTTCTCGCCGAGCAGCAACCGATCAGGCCGCACCAGGGCCAGCAACCGGCAGACCACCGTGGCCACTCCATCGAAATGGCCGGGTCTGGAATGGCCGCAGAGGATCCCCTGCAGGGAGGCCGGAGGCTGCACCCGGGTGAGTTGCAGCGGCCCATCCGGATAGATCTGGGCCACTGGTGGAGCGAAAAGGGCATCGGCGCCGGCGGCCGCGGCCAGGCCGGCATCCCGCTCAGGATCCCGTGGATACCGCTCGAAATCCTCACCGGCCGCAAACTGCAGCGGATTCACGAACACGCTCACCAAGACCCGAGGCAAGCCTGCTCCGCGCTCTTCGGCAGCACGCCTGACCAGGGCCGCATGGCCCTGATGCAGGGCTCCCATGGTGGGCACGAAGTGCAGGGGCCGCCGCAGATCAGCCCGACGCCACGATGCGAGCTCACCACAGCTGTGAAGCAGCTCCACGATCACAAGAAAAAAGCCCACCCGCCAGATTGGCGGATGGACTGACAATGCTTACGAAATCAGCAAGGCGGACTGGATTTCAGTCGAGCACCTCGAGTTTCACCTGCGCCACACCGCTGGAGATCACGCCGAGGTTCTGGGCAGCGCCATGGGCGAGGTCGATGACCCGATTGCCATGAAAGGGGCCCCGATCATTGATGCGCACCACAGTGGATCGGCCGTTGGTCAGGTTGGTGACCCGAACTCGGGTGCCGAAAGGCAGGCTGCGATGTGCCGCCGTGAGAGTACCGGGACGGAAGACCTCACCATTGGCTGTGCGGTTGCCATAGAAACCAGGTCCGTACCAGCTGGCCTGTCCGGTGCTGACGGAGCGGACTGCTGCGGAGGCGAGCAGCTGGATTTGGGCGATGGGCATCGGCAGAATCTGACGCTGAAATTTCTCGTCCCAGGAGGGGGAAAATTCAGTGTCTCGGATGGCGACGCTGCGCTCAAATCCAGAGGCATTCCCGGCGGATGCAGGAACAGCGGCGGTGGTGGCGGAAACGAGGAGGGCGGCGGCGCCCAGCAGGTGAGTACAACGCATAACAGACGGAACCCACGATTGGATCTGCTTCTTGATTGCCGATTACCAGCTCCGGCAAAGAAACCGGAATGGATCTCGGTATCTGAGAGAAGGAGATTCGACTTGACTGCCGACTGATGAGGCCGAACTGCAGAAACCGAATCCAGGCAGAAGGTTCCTTACGAAAATCAGGACCACCGAAAGATAATGGGCTCAGTCGTGGCCTCAGGCACCACAACCTGCAGGCGGGAATCGATCAGTTTTTTTCATCGAAGCCCCGAGCGCTGCTGTGCCACTGAGCTTTTCGGCACCCGGGCGCCCCGTCAATGATCAGGCCATCCGATCAGTGCCATAAGCGTGGCTGATCTGAAAATATGCCGATCCTGCAACCGGTCCACTCCCGGCGGCGGGGCAGGATCGGTGAAGCGACCTCCGGCAACCCCATGGACTACCGCACGGCAGGAGTGGATGTGGTGGCGGGCCGCGCGTTCGTGGAACGCATCCGTGCCAGCGTGGAGACCACCCGACGCCCTGAGGTGGTAGGGGGGCTCGGCGGCTTCGGCGGGCTCTGTCGCCTGCCGGCGGGGATGCGCCGGCCGCTGCTGGTGTCCGGCACCGACGGGGTGGGAACCAAGTTGGAACTGGCCCAGGAACACGCTGCCCATCACGGCGTCGGCATCGATCTGGTGGCGATGTGTGTCAACGACGTGATCACCAGCGGCGCCCAACCATTGTTCTTTCTCGACTACATCGCCACCGGCCGCCTCGCCCCTGAGGCAATGGCTGCGGTGGTGGAAGGCATTGCTGAGGGCTGCCGGCGCAGCGGCTGCGCCCTGCTGGGAGGCGAAACAGCCGAGATGCCTGGCTTCTACCCCGCCGGCCGCTACGACCTGGCCGGTTTCTGCGTTGCCGTGGTGGAGGAGGACGAACTGATCGATGGCAGGGCTGTCTGCGCAGGAGACAGGATCCTCGCGGTGGCCAGCAGCGGGCTGCACAGCAACGGCTTCAGCCTGGTGCGCAGGATTCTCGAAAGCAGCGGCGCCTGCGCCACCACCCGCATCGACACGGCCGGCCCACCCCTGATCGAGCAGCTGCTCACCCCCACCGCCCTGTACGGCGAACTGGTGAACCGATTGCGATCTTTGTCCATCCCCCTGCACGGAATGGCCCACATCACCGGCGGCGGGCTGCCGGAAAACCTGCCCCGTTGCCTGCCGCAGGGGCTCCATGCGGTGATCGATCCACTCAGTTGGGAGCGGCCCGGCCTCTTCTCCTGGCTCCAGCAGGAAGGGGACGTACCGGAGGCCGACCTTTGGAACACCTTCAATCTCGGCGTCGGCTTCTGCCTCGTGCTCCCCGCCGAAGCCCTGGCGGCAGCGCTGCAGGTCTGCAGCGAACTGGGACACACGGCCTGGGAACTGGGCCTGGTGGCTGCCGGAGAGCCGGGAGCCCACCCCCTGGCCGGCTTGCCGTACTGAGCCTTGCTGACCAGCTCCGCCGGGCGGTTCGTATGGTTCACGTTGGTAGTGCTCAATACCTGAAGCGGGAGCTCCAGCCGGCCCCGCATCCCGATAGCCATGTTCGATAGTCCGACCCGCATCACACGCCGTCGCAGCTCCGCCGGTCCTGTGCCACCGCAACGCCCCCAGCAGCCCAGGCCCCGCCCCCGCGATGCGGCCCCGCGCGAGGCAAGCCCCCAGGCCGGAGTGCCCCAGGGGGGTGGACCCCGGCCCACCTTCCTGACCCTGAGGGATCACGGCAAGGTTTATGTAGCTGACCTACCCCGACTCTCCGACGGCCAGCTCACCCACATCGCCCGGGAAGCTTCGACGGTGCTTGACAGCCTCAACCGAAGACTGCAAGAGATCGATCGACAGGCCTTTCCCGGTCAGGCAGAACAGGACACCCGCATCCGCGCCGGTACCAAACGGGATGTGACCCAACGGTTCCTCACCGCCATCGCCCAGGAGCAGGAACTGCGCCGCAGCAACCCGGCCCTGCGGGCCGCCGCGGGCGAATCCCTTGCACGGGCCTTCCTGGAGCTGGCCCGCCACCGGCTGCCCGGCTCCACCTTCGATTCCCTGCTGCAGGAGGCCCTGGCGGCCTGCGGTCCCTCCGCCGGGGGGGGCGGGGCAGGCGACGATCCCCAGGTGCTGCGGCTGCTGCAGAAACCTGAGGCACCCGAGCCCAGGCCTGCGGCTCTTCCGGTCGTGCTGACCCCGGATCCCCTGCGCGATGTCCCGGCTCGCGCCTGTTGAGGATCAGGCGCTCTGGAACGGATTGGCAGGCATCCGGCCCCCCGCCGCACAGCAGCGGTGCGCCCAAGCGTCAAGCTCCTCACGCTCCCCCTCCTCCAGGCGCCAGGCCAAAGCAGCAGCCGCCTGCTCAGCCTGGCGCACCTGGCGCAGGCCCGGGATCGGCATGGCGCCATGGGCGCGGCACCAGTTGAGGGCCACCTCGACCTGATCCACCCGCCGGGCCTCAGCAATCTCCCGCAGTGCCGACAGCAGAGGCTGCAGGTGCGGCCACAGGCGACGGAACAACAGCCCCCGCGGACCTGCAGGCGCCATCGGCAGCGGACCCGGTGCTCGGCCCAGCAGGCCCAGGGCCAGGGGGCTGTAGCCGATCAGCTGAATGCCAAGCTCACGACACACCTCCGCCACGCCCCCCGGCATCACCGCCTCCGGCGCCAGCAGCGAAAGCTGCACCTGCAGGCTGCGCAGCGGCACCCCTCGAGCGGCCAGATCAGCCTGCACCCGGCGCAGTCGCCGGGAACCCATGTTGGAAACCCCGAGCGAGGCCACCTCCCCGGCCGCCACCCGATCGGCCAGCCCCTGGAGCAGCGGCATTTCCTGCCAGGGGGCGTAGCGGGCGGTACTCCAGTGCAACTGGACCCGATCGAGTTTGCCTTGCAGCCGCCTCAGCGAACCTGCCAGGGCCCGGTCGTAGCCATGGCGACCCAGCCTCCAGGGAAACGGCGCCAACTTGGTGGCGATACAGAGGCGGCGGCGCTGTTCCTCCGGCAATGCCGCACAGAAGCTGCCCAGCAGCTCCTCACTGCGGCCCTGCAGCCGACCCGTGCCGTAGGAATCGGCCGTATCGAAGAAGGTCAGGCCAAGCTCCACTGCGCGGCGGAAACAGGCTTCCAGGTCCCTGTCCTGGGCAGGCTCGTAGCCCCACAGGAAGCGGTTGCCCCAGGCCCAGGTGCCCACCCCGATTCCGGGCAGCTCCGTCGATCGGGTGGAAGGGGATGGGGCCATGGCGATCACATCCGGGAGGTCTGAGCGCCATGATCGAACCGGCCAGTCCCGATTGCTCGCCACCGTGAGCCTGCCATTGCCCGAAGCTCCCGCCCCCAGCGCCACCCGGCACTCCGGGCAGGCGGATGGTGGAGCCGCCGACGCACCGATCCCCCCCGCCGGCGGGGGGGTCGAACCCGTGCTCTGTGTTCACTGTGGCCGCAGTGCCAGCAACGGCATCAGCTGCATCGGCATGTGCGTGGCCGATTCGGGCTATTGAGAAGCGGCGGATCCAGGGCCACCCAGGTGGGATGGCCGGTAGGGCAACCGGGCATGGCGCACCTGCTGCTGGCGACGCTGCTGCTGGCGCCAATCGCAGCAGCGACCGGTGCACAGGAGCCCGCCCTCGAGCACTTCGGGCGCTGGGAAAGGAAGCTGCGCCGCTGCCGCATGGAGCTCCGAGATAACAGCCCTGAGGGCAGATCCGGAGCTGACAGGAACGCCTCAGAACGGCAGTACAGCTGCCGCACCGTGCGCCTCGCTCAGCAGGAGCAGGGCCTGCTGAGCGTGCGGTTCCTCGCCGCCGCGCCTGCACCGCCAGGCGTGAACCTCCAGCTTGCCTTCGCCGGCGTACTGGAGGCCGGCGGCCGACCGATGCGCTGCCATCAGCTGCGCTGCAAGCCCCACTGGCCGATCCGGCTTCAGGTGAGCGTCGTTTCGCTCACCGGCCTGATTGAGCCATCAGGCCTCTCACCGCTGCAGCAGGGCCGGCTGGCCCGGGGAAGCTGCGACCTGAACGCACGACGGCTGCGCTGCAGCGCCCGTGGCAGCAACGGTGAGGAGTGGATCGCGGAAGGGAGCCCCTGAGACAGGAGAGAGGCAGCCCCTGTCAGCAGATGCGGATTGCGACAGATAACGATTGCAGGCCGCCGGGAGCAAAAGAGAGGTGCTTCTTCAGATTCCCTTTAGGATCGAGGCAAACGGAGGAGTCGCCCATGTCCCCTACCACGTCTCTGCTGGCCCTGGTTGGTGTGGTGGGCTTCGCCCTGCTGTCCCTGCTGTTCGGCATCTTCACCTGAACGGCGCATGGGCCAGGCGCTGGCCAATCTGCATCCCGTCCCGATCCAAACCCGTTTGCATCAGCGCAACAAACGGCTGGGCCGTGCCATGGTCGGAGCCGTCCAGACCACTGCAAGAGGAATAAGAGACGAAAAGGCGGCACCCAGATTCGAACTGGGGGTAAAGGATTTGCAATCCTCTGCCTTACCACTTGGCCATGCCGCCGGCCGGGGAGCAAACTCCCCGAATCGGATCGTATCAGCCATGGCATGCCCTCTCGCCTGCTGGTCCTGAGCAACGGCCACGGGGAGGACCAGATCGCACTGCGTCTGATCGAAGCCCTGCTCGGCAGCCGGCCTGGCCTGGCGGTGGCCGTGCTGCCGCTCGTTGGCGAAGGCAGTGCCTTCGCCACGGCGGAGCGCCACGGAGTGCTGCAGCGGGTCGGCCCGCGCCTTGCCCTGCCCAGCGGCGGCTTCAGCAACCAGAACCTGGCGGCTCTGCTGGCCGACCTGGGGGCTGGGCTACCCCTGCTCAGCTGGCACCAGTGGCAGCTTGTGCGCGCCTGGGGCGGGCGCGGTGATCCGGTGCTGGCGGTGGGCGATCTGCTGCCTCTGCTGCTGGCCTGGGCCGCCGGAGGTCCCTACGGCTTTCTCGGAACCCCCAAGAGCGACCACACCTGGGCCAGCCCACCGCCGCCAGGCTGGGGCGCCACGCCGCTGTCCGACGCCTACCACCGCTGCAAGGGCAGCGAATGGGACCCCTGGGAGTGGGCCCTGATGGCATCGGGCCGCTGCCGGCTGGTGGCGGTTCGCGACCGCCTCACCGCCCGCGGCCTGCGCCGCCACGGTGTGGCGGCGCAGGCCGCGGGCAATCCAATGATGGATGGGCTGAAGGCGACACCGCCGCCCGCATGGCTGGCCGGCCGGCGCCGCCTGCTGCTGCTGCCCGGCAGCCGCCAGCCGGAGGCGCAGCGCAACCTGCAACGCCTGCTCACCGCCCTGCCCGAGAGCCCCTGCGAAGCCACCACGGTGCTGCTGCCCACGGGCAGTCGCCCAACAGCGGCGGAACTGGCACCCCTGCTGGCTGAGGCCCGATTCACGCCTCAGAAATCAGCGCCACTCAGCGGGGCCGCCGCCGCCTGGCGGCGCGATGACCTGGAACTGCTGGTCGGCCCAGGGCGTTTCGAGACCTGGGCCGGCTGGAGCGAGGTGGGCCTGGCCACCGCCGGAACCGCCTGCGAGCAGTTGGTGGGACTTGGCATTCCCGCCCTGTCGCTGCCGGGGCCGGGTCCCCAGTTTCAGGTGGGCTTCGCCCGACGACAGAGTCGCCTGCTGGGCGGCTCGGTGCAGCCCTGCCACGATCCGGCCGAACTGCGCCGACGACTCAGGGCACTGCTGGCCGACGGCGCGGAGCGCCGCAGGCTGGGGGCGATCGGCCGGCGGCGCATGGGAGCAGCGGGCGGCAGCGCCAGGCTGGCCAAGCTGATCGAGGCCACCCTGCTCAGCTGAACAGTCCGAAGGGATGATGGGAAAGCCTGATTCTCTCCGCCATGGCCGGCATCCCCGACCGCAATTACAACGCCGCCTGTGGCCGACTCGCCAGCCGCCTGGGGATCAGCATCGCAGCCGCTCGACGCAAGGTGGACATCCGCGCCGCCCAGCAGGGGAGCCGTGATCCTGCAGCCCGGCTGGCCCTGGCCGAAGCGATGCTGGCGGAGGTGAACGCCTCGGGCGTCGACAATGCCGAACGGCTCACCGCCATGCTCCAGGCACTTCATGCCGAGGAGAACTTCATGACCGAGGACTGAAGAGCCCGGGATCAGTGCTCGAAGATCGAGCTGAAGCGATCGCGGTCGAGTTCTGCGAACACCGGCACACAGCCGAAGCAGCGGCGGGCCAGCTCCCAGCGCTCCTCACGCCGCAGCATCGTCTCGAGCCGGTCGCGCGCGGCCAGCAGCCAGCGCACATCTCCGGCGGCGTAGGCCAGCTGGGCTTCACTGAGCTCCTCCGCCCGTCCCCAGTCGGAACTCTGGGCCTGCTTGTCGAGCTCCACCCCCACCAGCTCGCCCACCACCTCCTTGAGGCCGTGGCGCGGGCTGTAGGTGCGGGCCAGCCGGCTGCCGATCTTGGTGCAGAAGATCGGCGCCACGGCGATGGCCAGGTTCTGCGAGAGAGCCGCCACATCAAAGCGGGCGAAGTGGAACACCTTCTCGATCGCCGGATTCTCCAGCAGGGCCTGCAGCCGCGGCGCCGCATCCTGACCCCGGGCCAGGCGTATGCAGCAGACGTTGTCATCGTCGTCGCAGATCTGCACCAGGCAGAGCCGGTCGCGGCCGTGCATCAGCCCCATCGCCTCGGTGTCGATCGCCAGGGCCCGGGCCGTGCCGTAGAGGCCCTGCCATTCCTCGTCGAGATCGCCGTCGAAGACAGCAAAGCGGGCCGGGGGAGGCAGGGAGGAAACGGCGGAGACCTGGGCCATCAGGGGCAGCCAGCGAAGGAGTGCTGAAGTCCATCGTGTACCACCGGCACCGCCCAGCAGGGCGGGATGGGTGAGAATGCAGCCCCGTTGCGCCCTGCGCCACCTCCACCGATGCCCACCCTGGGTTCCACGCTCCTGCTCACCCTGCTGCTGGCGATCGGCCTGGTGTTCTTTCTGCGGGCAGCCAGCAAAGACCGCACCACCATGGTGGAGGTGCATTCGCCACGGCCGCCCCTGGAGGTGCTCGACGGACTGAGCGGCTGGCTCCTGCAGCGCGGCTGGCAGACCGAAACCGGCGATCCAGATCGCCAGGTGCTGCGCTTCCGCGGCCGCGTGCGGTCCAGCCAGGCCCTGGCGGTGCTGCTCTCCCTGCTCGGCGGCCTGGGGGCGGCCTGCCTGGGCCTGGTGCTGCGTCAGCTGGTCCCCTCCCTGGGCTGGTGGCCCCTGCTGCTGGCCCTGGCCGGCCCCCTGGCCGGAGTGATCTACCGGCGGCGCGCCTCACGCATCGAAAGCCTCGAGCTTCGCCTGCTCAGCTCGCCCGGCAGCCACGACAGCACCCTGAGGTTGCGGGCCCACCGCGATGAGCTGATCGCGATCGAAACCGAACTGGGTCCGCGGCTGCAGCTCGCCAGTGACGGTGCCCTCCTCACCTCACCGATCTGAACCTTTTTGCCCTTCCCGCCTTCCCTCTCCTGAGCCGTACCTCAATGGCCCGCCTTTTCCGCACCGTTCTCGTCACCGCCCTGCTGGGCCTGAGCCTGCCCCTGGCTGGCGCCGCCCAGGCCCAGAGCGCCCGGGAGCTGGCCACCAGGGAAGAAGCAGGCGACCCCGCTCCGAATTCCGGGGCCAGCCGGGTGGTGCGGCGCAGCGTCAGTCCCAACGCCGCCGGCCCTGGCAGCGATCCCCTCACCGGCCCCCGCAGCCGCCTACCGCGGGACTGGGTGGGCACCCGACCCCTCGCCGCCAACACCCCGATCCTGGTGCTGGCGGGCCACGCCGATTCCCAGAACATCGGCGGCGCCGGTACCCCAGGCGCCGCCGTCACCGCCGGAGCGCCCCCCATGTATCCCGGCATCACCGACGAGCTCTACTGGAACATGGTGGTGGCCCAGGCGGTGGTGGCTGAAGGCAGACGCCGCGGCCTGCAGATCGAGTACTACCGTCCCCCCTTCCGCACCATCCACGACCCCAACGCCCCCGGCACCAACTGGGCCATAGGCCGGCAGCATGCCCAGCAGGGCGGCTACGCGATGGAGATTCACTTCGATGCCTGGGGGCCCACCGGGGTGGGATCGGGCCTGATCCCGCCGCTGCACGCCCCCTTCAGCCGGATCGACGAGGAGCTTGCCCGCGAATTCGGCGGCTACCCGATGCTGTTCCGCGACGGTCTGGGCGGCCCCCGCCGTGGCATCTCCCTGCTGGAGATCGGCAAGCTCGAGGGTTACCTCGAAGCCGCCCTGCGCGACCCGCGCACCCGCCCCCGCACGGTGCAGATGATCACCGACCGGGTGGTCAACGCCCTGGAACGGGGCCTGGGCCGCCGCCCCGCCTCCAGCCCCCTCCCGGTAGCCAGCGGCGAACGGCCCACTTTCAGCGCACCGCCTGGTGAGGCTGGCAGCGTTCCTCGAGCCCGGAATCTTCAAGCCAGTTCTGAGGCCGAGTGAAGACATCGGTCAGCAGCGCCTCTCGGCTGCCGGGATCCACCCGGTAGCCGTACTCCCAGCGCACCAGCGGCGGCAGCGACATCAGGATCGATTCGGTGCGGCCGTTGGTCTGCAGGCCGAAGATCGTGCCGCGGTCGAACACCAGGTTGAACTCCACGTAGCGGCCGCGGCGGTAGAGCTGGAACTGGCGCTCCCGATCCGCCCAGGGTGTCTCCTGGCGCCGCTCCACGATCGGCACATAGCTGGGCAGGAATGCGTTGCCGCAGGCGCTCGCCAGGCAGAACAGCTGCTCCCAGCCCTGCGCGATCGGCCCGATGCGGTTGCTCTCCGCCGCCGCAGGCCCGGCGGAGTCCTGCCCCTTGTAGAGCACGCCGCCGGGATCCTGGTAGTCGTAAAAAATGCCGCCGACGCCACGGGTCTCGCCGCGGTGCCTGAGGAAGAAGTACTCGTCGCACCAGGGCTTGAAGACCTGGTAATAGGCCGGATGCACGCTGTCGCAGGCCCCCTTCAGGGTGCGATGGAAGTGCCGGGCATCCTCCAGAAACGGGTAATACGGGGTGAGGTCGGCGCCGCCGCCGAACCACCACACCGGGCCCGCCTCGAAGTAACGGTAATTCAGGTGCACCGTGGGCACGTAGGGATTGCGCGGGTGCAGCACCATCGAGGTGCCGGTGGCGAACCAGCGGTGACCTTTCGCCTCAGGCCGCTGACTGAGGATTGAGGGGGGCAGCTCGGAGCCCTCCACCTCGGAGAAGTTGACGCCCCCCTGCTCGAACACCCGACCGGCCTTGATCACCCTTGAGCGGCCGCCACCGCCCTCGGGCCGCTCCCAGCTCTCCTCCTCGAACCGCCCCTCGCCATCGAGCTGTTCGAGGCCGGCACAGATCGCATCCTGCAGACCCATCAGAAGGGACCTGGCCCGGCTGCGGGAATCGGCGGGGGGGGTCTCTAAGGTGTGGCTCTCGGCGATCACAGTTCGGTTCCCATCGCTGATCTCTCCAGCCTGCCAGGCTGCGGCCCAGGCCTCCAGCAACGGCCGCCCCGGGCCATGCTGCCTAGGATCCATCCCATCCTTTCGCCTCGTCCCCGCGGATGGTCAGCGACGAATCGGCCCGCCAGGCCCTCGAAAGCCTGCGCGATGCGGGCAGCGGCCGGGTCCTGCTGGAGCTTGGCTGGATCGATTCCGTGCGTGTGCAGGGAGAGCGGGCCGTGTTCCGCCTTGCCCTGCCGGGATTCGCCGTCAGCCAGCGCGACCGCATCGCCGCCGAAGCCAGGGCTGCCCTACTGGCGCTGGAGGGCCTCAGCGATGTGCAGATCGAACTGGCCCAGCCCGCCGCAACCCCGGCATCCTCCGGCCCCATCGGCGCAGCCGGCCACGGCCCCGGAGGGCAGGGACCCGGGGGGCAGGGCCAGTTGCCCCAGCGCCAGGCCATCCCCGGCGTCGCCCGTGTGATCGCCGTCAGCAGCGGCAAAGGTGGGGTGGGGAAGAGCACCGTGGCGGTGAACCTGGCCTGCGCCCTCGCCGCCTCGGGGCTCAGGGTGGGCCTGCTCGATGCCGACATCTATGGCCCCAATGCCCCCACCATGCTCGGCGTGGCCGACCGCACACCCGAGGTGCGGGGCAGCGGCAACGACCAGATCCTCACGCCCATCGACACCTGCGGCATTGCCATGGTGTCGATGGGCCTGCTGATCCAGGAGAATCAGCCCGTGATCTGGCGCGGGCCGATGCTCAACGGCATCATCCGCCAGTTTCTCTACCAGGTTGCCTGGGGCGAGCGCGACGTGCTGATCGTCGACCTGCCCCCCGGCACCGGCGACGCCCAGCTCACCCTCGCCCAGGCCGTGCCGATGGCCGGGGTGGTGATCGTCACCACACCCCAGCAGGTGTCGCTGGCCGATGCCCGCCGCGGCCTGGCGATGTTCCTGCAGATGGGGGTGACCGTGCTCGGCGTGGTGGAGAACATGAGTGCCTTCGTGCCGCCGGACGCGCCGGAGAAGCGGTACGAGCTGTTCGGCCGGGGCGGCGGCCGCCAGCTGGCCGAGGAAGCGGGGGTGCCACTGCTTGCCCAGCTGCCGATGGAGCTCTCAGTGGTGGAGGGCGGCGACAGGGGGCTGCCGGTGGTGCAGTCCGCCCCGGACTCGATCAGCGCCCGGGCCTTCCGCGATCTGGCCCGGGCACTGGGCGAGTCCTGCGCCCTGCAGGCGGCGCTGGCCTGATGCGATGACCCTGAGCACCCGCCCCGGCGGCTACGGAGCCTTGGGTTCCCGACACCGTCACGGTCGCTGGTGGCAGGTCGACTGGGTGCTCTGGGGTGTACCGCTGGCCCTCAGCCTGCTGGCGGGTGTGCTGATCGCCAGCACCCAGCGTCAGGCCGGTGAAACGAGCTGGTGGCAGCACTGGCTCACGGCGCTGGTGGGACTGGGTTTGGCGACGGCCCTGGGCCGGGTGCCGATCGAGCGGATCATCCGCCTGCGCTGGCCCATTTTTACCGCCACCGTACTGAGCCTGGTGGCCGTGAGGCTGGTGGGCACCTCCGCCCTGGGCGCCCAGAGCTGGATCGCCATCGGCGGCTTCTACGTGCAGCCCTCGGAATTCGCCAAGCTGGCGGCGATCCTGCTGCTTGCAGAGGTGCTGGCCCGCCATCCGATCGAGCGGCCCGTCGACCTGCTGCGGCCCACAGCGATGATCGCCCTGCCCTGGCTGCTGGTGTTCGTGCAGCCCGACCTGGGCACCTCCCTGGTGTTCGGGGCTGTGCTCCTGACCATGCTCTTCTGGGCCAGCATGCCCCTGGCCTGGCTCGTGCTGATGCTCTCGCCGCTGGTCAGCGCGATCGTGGCCGGCACCTGGGCCTGGGCCCTGCTGCTCTGGATCCCGGCGATGGGCCTGCTGGCCTGGCGGTCACTGCCCTGGCGCCGCACCGCACTCGCCCTGGTGCTGACGGTGCAGGGGCTGTTCGCCGTAGCAACCCCCTGGCTATGGCAGCACGGGCTGCGGCCCCACCAGCGGGAGCGCCTGACGATGTTCCTCGATCCCTCTCAGGATCCTCTCGGCGGCGGCTATCACCTGATCCAGAGCCAGATCGGCATCGGCTCCGGGGGCCTCTGGGGCACCGGGCTGTTGCAAGGCCAACTCACCAAGCTGCGCTTCATCCCCGAACAACACACCGATTTCATCTTCAGTGCCCTCGGTGAGGAGACTGGCTTCATCGGCTCGGTGCTGGTGGTGGCGGCCTTCGCCCTGCTCATGGCCCGGCTGCTGCAGATCGCCGGACGGGCCCGCACCGACCTGGAGTCGCTGGTGGTGGTGGGAGTCGGTGCGATGCTGATGTTCCAGGTGGTGGTCAACGTGTTCATGACCATCGGGCTCGGGCCGATTACCGGCATCCCACTCCCCTGGTTGAGCTACGGGAGGTTCGCCATGCTTGTGAACTTCCTCGGCCTCGGGTTGGTGGCGTCCGTGGAGCAGCGCAGCCGGCCCAGCGCACGCCGGTGGTGAGCCTTGCTGGGCTGCGGCATCTGCTCGCCGAAGGCGCACCGGCCGGTCGCGGAGATGAGGACAGCGTCAGACGCCAGTGGTGGGCTGCCCTGGCCACCCTGCAGGAAGACCTGCTGACCTCGGCAGGCGGAGCGGCGGGCCTCTGGTTGGCGGCCCCCCTGCCGGCCCTCTACGAACCGGGCCTGCTGCGGCGCCTGCGCGGCTGGGTATGGGCACCTGCTGCGATCGAGGCCCTGCTCCAGCCCGGCGCTCCACTGTTACCGGGCCGCACCATGGCTGCGCCGAGCGACCCGGGCGGGCCAGGCCTGGCCGAAGGATTTCAGCGCCTCCCCCTGCAGGAGGCCGATGGCACCGATCCCCTGCTGGTGCTGATCACGGAACGACTGCAGGTGGCCCTGGCCCTCGATGGCCCCACCGAAGCAAGACGGCTGCTGGTGCGCTTTGACGCTCCGGTGCTCTCCGCCGCCCTGGAGCTGCTTGATCGCCGGCTGCAGCGGGATGATCCCGGAGCAGCCCAACGATTGCGGCTCGGCCTTCAGCAGCTGGGCACCCTGCACAACGATCCGAGCCTGGCCCTGCAGTTCTGGCCGCTGCTGGCCCAGCGACTGTCGACAATGGCCCCGAGCGTGACCCTCCAGCCGCTGTCGCGCACCCCGCCCTCCCGCCTCAGCCGTCGGGGGCCGGGTGGCGATGGCGCCGAGCGGGAGCGGCGGGAGCGCCAGGAGCTGGGCCGGGAGCTGGCCCTGCTGGAGGCTCTGACCCATGAGGTGCGCACACCGCTAGCGACGATCCGCACCCTGATCCGCTCGCTGCTGCGCCGCCGCGACCTGCCGCCGGTGGTGCGGCAGCGGCTCGAACAGATCGACGGAGAGTGCAGCGAACAGATCGACCGCTTCGGCCTGATCTTTCTGGCGGCCGAGCTGCAGCGGCAGCCGGGCGCCAGCCAGCCGCTCAGGGCCAGCGAGCTGGCCCGCACCGATCTGGCTCAACTGCTGCTCCAGCTTGAGCCGGTCTGGCAGCGCCAGCTGGGCCGCCGCGGGCTGAGCCTGCGACTGGCGATCGCCGACGATCTGCCGCCGGTGCTCAGCGATCCCAGCCGGCTCGAGACGATGCTGGGCGGCCTGATGGATCGCTTCAGCCGCGGCCTGCCCGGTGGCACCCCGGTGCTGCTCAGCCTGCAGCCGGCCGGCTCCCGCCTCAAGCTCCAGCTGCGCAGCGACGACGGCAGCGAAAGCTCCACCGCTGCGGAACCACACCATCGCGCCGGCGAAGCAGCTGCTGCCGTGAGCGAACCAGTGGGCCCGGTGCTCAGCTGGAACCCCTCCACCGGCAGCCTGCAGCTCAGCCGTCAGGCCACCCGCCAGCTGTTCCATCGCCTCGGCGGCCGGATCACCGAACGGGGCGGCGACAGCCTCACCGTCTTTTTTCCCCTGGCGGAACGAGGCGCCTGAGCGGCTCCGGCAGCCGCCGTTTGTTGACGGGTGTGAAGAGTCGATGCGGGCCGGCGGAAGGCCCGAAATCGCGGTGCTAGCTTCCGCCTGAAGCGATCTGCGAGCCATGAGCGCAACGGCCCTGAGCGGTCAACTTCCGAAGTACATCGGCAGCACGGGCGGCCTGCTTAATGCTGCGGAAACCGAGGAAAAGTACGCCATCACCTGGACCAGCAAAGCCGCCCAGCCGTTTGAGCTGCCCACCGGCGGCGCGGCCGAGATGCATGAGGGAGAAAACCTGATGTATTTCGCCCGCAAGGAGCAGTGCCTTGCCCTCGGCACCCAGCTGCGCACCAGGTTCAAGCCCCGCATCGAGGATTACAAGATCTACCGGATCTATCCCGGTGGCGATACCGAATTCCTCCATCCCAAAGACGGCGTGTTCCCCGAGAAGGTCAACGAAGGTCGCGAGATGGTGGGTCACAATCCCCGCCGCATCGGTGAAAACCCCAACCCCGCCGGCCTCAAGTTCAGCGGTAAGGCCACATTCGACGCCTGAGCCATCGCCCCTGCCCGCCCCACAACACCATCACCTAAAACAGCGGGGCAGGTCGCCCCGTTTTTTTTGCCTGCCCGTCACCTTGATGCCGGCCCACGATCGCAGCCCTGACCGCGCCACTTTTCTGGAGCAGGTCGCCGCAGCCAGCGCTGGGGGCCCGGGTGGGGCCAGCTTCGTGCCGCTCTGGAAGCGCTGGCCTGCGGATCTGGAAACCCCCCTCACCACCTGGCTGAAGGCCGGTGCCGAAAGTTCCCATGGCGTGCTGCTGGAGTCGGTGGAGGGAGGGGAGCGCCTGGGTCGCTGGAGCTTTGTGGTGAGCGATCCGCTCTGGACCCTCACCTGCCGGGGCGAGCGGGCCGAGCGTCGCTGGCGCGACGGCCGCCACGACAACCTGGCCGGCAATCCCTTCCACCTGCTGCGTCAGTGCGTAGCCGCGATCCGGCCGGCGCCGGTGCCGGGCCTGCCGCCCCTCGGCCAGCTGTTCGGCTTCTGGGGCTATGAGCTGATCCACTGGATCGAGCCCAGCGTGCCGGTGCACCCCGTTGCGCCGGGAGCGCCACCCGATGGCTGCTGGATGCTGGCGGACAACCTGCTCGTCTTCGACCAGGTGAAGCGTCAGATCACCGCCGTGGCCTACGTCGACCTCAGCAATGGCGCCGATCCTGGCCACGCCTGGGACCATGCCGCAGCGCGGATCGCCAGCCTCGAGGCACGCATGCACGCGCCTCTGGTGGGCGGCGTGGAACCCCTCCGCTGGCACGACGCCGACAACGCCGAAGTGGCGACGGCCCTGCCGACCGCAAGCAATTTCGGTGAAGCCGCCTTCATTGAGGCCGTACGCCGGGCCGAACAACACATCGCCTGCGGCGATGTGTTCCAGCTGGTGCTCAGTCAGCGACTGGAAACCACGATCAAGCGCGATCCGTTCGACCTCTACCGCAGCCTGCGGATGGTGAACCCGTCGCCCTACATGGCCTTCTTCAACTTCGGCGGCTGGTATCTGATCGGCTCCAGCCCGGAGGTGATGGTGAAAGCCGAACCCCGCACCGACGGCACGGTGCTGGCCTCGCTGCGGCCGATCGCCGGCACCCGGCCCCGCGGCGAGGACGAAGCGGAGGATGCCGCGCTGGAAGCCGACCTGCTGGCTGATCCGAAGGAACGAGCCGAGCATGTGATGCTTGTAGACCTGGGCCGCAATGATCTCGGCAGGGTCTGCAAAGCCGGCAGCGTACGGGTGAACGAACTGATGGTGATCGAGCGCTATTCGCACGTTATGCACATCGTCAGCCAGGTGGAGGGTGTGCTGCGCAGCGACTGTGACGTCTGGGACCTGCTGATGGCCAGCTTCCCGGCAGGAACCGTCAGCGGCGCGCCGAAGATCCGGGCGATGCAGCTGATCCACGAACTCGAACCCGATGCCCGCGGGCCATATTCCGGCGTCTACGGCGCCGTCGACCTCAGCGGTGCCCTCAACACCGCGATCACGATCCGCACCATGGTGGTGCTGCCGACTGGGGATGGGCGCTGGCGGGTGCTGGTCCAGGCCGGGGCCGGGGTGGTCGCCGACTCGAAGCCGGAGGCCGAGCACCAGGAAACCCTCAACAAGGCCCGCGGCATGCTTAAGGCCCTGGCCTGCCTGCTGCGATGAGAACGCCGCTGCTGACGAAGGGCTTCGAGGTGGAGATGTACACCGGCCGGCCCGATGGCACGGTGGTGGGCTGCGCCGCCGAGGCCGCGGCAGCCCTGGAGGGTTTCGTCACCGAACCCGACCAGCGCAATCTCGAGTACATCACCCCACCCGATGCCGACTACCGCCGCCAGTTGGAGCTACTGCTCGAGCCAAGGCGGCGCCTGCGCCGCTGGCTTGCCCCCCGCGGTCTGACGCTGCTCCCGGGCAGCACCCTGAGCACCGGCGACAGTGATCGCTTCGAGCGTTCCGATCCCACCAATCCATACCACGCCTACATCGAATCGACCTACGGCACGCGCGTCGTCACCGCCAGCGTGCACATCAACCTCGGCATCGAGGCGATGGAACCGCTGTTCGCCGGGCTGCGGCTGCTGCGCTGCGAGGGGGCGTTGCTGCTGGCCCTGAGCGCCTCCTCCCCCTTCCTCGACCGGCGGGCCACCGGCGCCCACTCCAGCCGCTGGCTGCAGTTTCCGCTGACGCCCCCCCACACACCGCTGTTCGAAAGCCATAGCCACTACATCGCCTGGATGGAGCAGCAGCTGCAGGCAGGTGCCATGCGCAACGTGCGCCATCTGTGGACCTCCGTGCGCCCCAATGGCGAGCGCCGGCCCCACGATCTCAACCGCCTTGAGGTGCGGATCTGCGACCTCATCCACGACCCATTGCTGCTGCTGGCCGTCACCGCCTACGCCGAGCTGCGCCTGCAGCAGTTGCTGGCAGAGCCCCACCGCCATGACCCACTTCGCGTCAGCGCGCTGAGCGCAGGGAAACTGGCCGAGCTGGCCGACGCTAACGACCGCGCCGCAGCCCGCGCCAGCCTGGACGCCAACCTGCACCACTGGCGCAGCGGCGAAACGTTCACAGCACGCGACTGGATCGCCGCTGAACTGCAGGAAATGGCGCCGCTGGCGGCCGAACTGAACCTGGCCGGCCAGCTGGAGCCGCTGCAGCAGCTGCTCCTGCCCGTGCAACGAGGCGGCGGCAATGCGGCGATGCGCTGGCTGGAGCGCTACCGGGCCGGCGAGAGTGTGGCGGCGATCATCGCCGATGAGGCCGCCGCCCTCGAACGCCGGGAAAGCCGGCTGGAGGCATGGCTTGCGACAGACCCGGCCGGCGCTTTGGGATGATCATGGATTCTCACTCCATCCCGCCTGCCCCCATGCGGCAGTCCATGCCTGTGCCCACCACGGCATCCCCGGGGGTGGCCGCCCATCCGCCCCGCGGCGCCATCCGCCTGCTGGGCGAGCGACTCGAACTGGTGGAGGAGCTTTGGGAAAACGTGCTGCGCAGCGAATGTCCGCCTGGCCAGGTGGAGAAGCTGCTGCGGCTCAAGCAGTGCAGCGGACCGATGCAAGCCGCCGACATCGACACGGAAGCCGGGGCGCTCAGTCTCAGCAGCGCCGACACCGAGGCGATCGTGGCGGTGATCCGGGAGATGGATCTGGCCGACGGCATCGCCGCGGCCCGAGGCTTCTCTCTCTACTTCCAGTTGGTCAACATCCTCGAGCAGCAGATCGAGGAGGATGGCTACCTCGAGTCGATCAGCCGTGCCCCGGCCCCGGCAGTCAACGATCCCTTTCTCCCGCCCCTCGCAAGCCAGAGCGATCCGGCCACCTTCCGGTTGCTGTTCGAGAGGCTGCGTTCCCTCAACGTGCCGCCCGCCCAGCTCGAGAACCTGCTGCGCGAACTCGACATCCGCTTGGTGTTCACGGCCCACCCCACCGAGATCGTGCGGCACACGGTGCGCCACAAGCAGCGCCGTGTGGCGGGTCTGATCCAGGCGCTTCAGGGTGATGGAAATCCCACGGGCGAGGAGCAGACAAGCCTGCGCCAGCAGCTCGAAGAGGAGATCCGGCTGTGGTGGCGCACCGATGAACTGCACCAGTTCAAGCCCTCGGTGATCGATGAGGTCGATTACGCCCTGCACTACTTCCAGCAGGTGCTCTTCGACGCGATGCCGCAGCTGCAGAAGCGCATCCGCGCCGCGCTGGCTGCCAGCTACCCCGATGTGGTGCCTCCGGCCGATGCGTTCTGTACCTTCGGCTCCTGGGTGGGAGCCGACCGGGACGGCAACCCTTCGGTGACCCCCGACATCACCTGGCGCACCGCCTGCTATCAACGCCAGCTGATGCTCACCCGCTACCTCAGCGCGGTGTCGGATCTGCGCGACCAGCTCAGTATCTCGATGCAATGGAGCCAGGTGAGCCACCAGCTGCTTGAGTCGCTGGAGATGGACCGGCTGCGCTTCCCCGAGATCTACGAAGAGCGTGCAGCCCGCTACCGGCTCGAGCCCTACCGGCTGAAGCTCAGCTACATCCTCGAGCGGCTGCAGCGCACCGAACAGCGCAACCAGCAGCTGGCCCAGGCGGGCTGGGAAGCGCCCTGCGATGGTCTCCTGCCGATGGACACCGGCCTGAGCAACAGCAGCCTGAGTGCCTCCTCCGCCGATCTCCACTACGCCAGCTCCGCCGACTTCCGCGCCGACCTCGAACTGATCCGCGACAGCCTCGAAGCCACAGGACTGGGCTGCGCCGCCCTCAGCGATCTGCTCAGCCAGGTGCACATCTTCGCCTTCCATCTGGCCAGCCTCGACATCCGCCAGGAGAGCACCCGTCACAGCGACGCCATCGACGAGCTGAGCCGTTATCTCGAGCTTCCGGTTCCCTATGGCGCCATGCAGGAGGAGCAGCGCATCACCTGGCTGCTGGATGAGCTGCATACCCGCAGGCCACTCCTGCCGCCGGCGGCCCGCTGGAGCGATGCAACCGCCGAGACCTTCGCCGTCTTCCGCATGCTGCAGCGCCTGCAGCAGGAGTTCGGTTCGCGCATCTGCCGCACCTACGTGATCTCGATGAGTCACACGGTCTCTGACCTGCTGGAGGTGCTCCTGCTGGCCAAGGAGGCGGGCCTCGTGGATCCGGGCTCGCAGCGCTGCGACCTGCTGGTGGTGCCCCTGTTCGAGACGGTGGAGGATCTGCAGGGGGCTCCCGCCGTGATGGACCGGCTGTTTCGTGAATCCTTCTACCGGCAGCTGCTGCACAGCTGTGGCGGTGGAGAGGAGATCCTCCAGGAGGTGATGCTCGGTTATTCCGACAGCAACAAAGACTCCGGCTTTCTCTCCAGCAACTGGGAGATTCACCGGGCCCAGATCGCCTTGCAGCGGCTGGCCCAGCAGCACAACGTGGCCCTGCGCATCTTCCACGGCCGCGGCGGCTCGGTTGGCCGCGGCGGCGGACCGGCTTACCAGGCGATTCTGGCCCAGCCGAGCGGCACTCTCCAAGGCCGGATCAAGATCACCGAACAGGGCGAGGTCCTGGCCTCCAAATATTCCCTGCCCGACCTGGCCCTCCACAACCTCGAGACGGTCACCACCGCGGTGTTGCAGAACAGCATGGTGAGCACTCCCCTTGATGACACGCCCAGCTGGAACGCCCTGATGGAACGGCTGGCGGCCACCTCCCGCGACCATTACCGCGCCCTGGTGCACGACAATCCCGATCTGGTGGCCTTCTTCCAGCAGGTGACACCGATCGAGGAGATCAGCAAGCTGCAGATCTCCAGCCGGCCGGCTCGGCGCAAGGGGGGAGCCCGCGATCTCACCAGCCTGCGGGCCATCCCCTGGGTGTTCGGCTGGACCCAGAGCCGCTTCCTGCTGCCCAGCTGGTACGGAGTCGGCCATGCCCTCCAGGCCGAGCTGGACACCGACCCCGCCCAAATGGAGCTGCTGCAGCTGCTGTATCAGCGCTGGCCGTTCTTCCGCATGCTCATCTCCAAGGTGGAGATGACCCTCTCGAAGGTGGATCTGGAGCTAGCACAGCACTATGTGCGCTCCCTGGGCAGGCCGGAGAACCGCGAGGCCTTTGAGGCGATCTCGGCGGAAATCGCCCGGGAATTCGCCCTCACCCGCGACCTGGTGCTCCGGATCAGCAACCATCGCCGCCTGCTCGATGGGGATCCGGGTCTGCAGCTCTCGGTCGACCTTCGCAACCGCACGATCGTGCCCCTGGGCTTCCTGCAGGTGGCCCTGCTACGCCGGCTGCGCGATCAGAACCGCCAGCCGCCGATGAGCGAGAGCCCGGCGGCCGGCGGCAATGATGGCGACGGGCGCACTTACAGCCGCAGCGAGCTGCTGCGCGGCGCCCTGCTGACCATCAACGGCATCGCCGCCGGCATGCGCAACACGGGCTGATCCCCTGGACTCCCTCTTGCTCCCATTCCGCAGCCAACCGCCACCGCCCCGACTGCGTGAGGGTTACAAGCTGCTGGCCGATGCCGAGCCGGCGCCTGAAGATCTCAACCGCCTCCTACAGGCATGCGGAGAGAGACCGCGCCCACCGGAGCGCTGGTGCCAGGCCCTGCAGCGCAGCGCCTGGCAGTTGGTGATGCTCGATCCGCAGGGCCGCACCGTGGGCTTCGTGCGTGCCACCAGCGATCAGGCCCTCAACGCCAACCTCTGGGATCTGCTGGCCGATCCAGCCGATCCGAACCGCTCCGAGATCTTCACCGCGCTGGTGCAGACGGCCCTCGCCCGCCTGCGCCGCGAATTGAGCGGCTGCAGCATCTCGCTCTCGGCGCCGCCGGAGGCGCTGCAAGCCCTCACCGGCGCCGGATTCGTGGTGGATCCCGGTGGTATCCGCGCCATGGGACTGCAACTGCAGGCACCCAAGCCCGTGCACGATCTGCCCGGCTAGGAAAGGGGCCAACCAGCAAGGAGCACAGGGAGGGAGATGGGGGCCGCGGGGGCCTGGCGGCTGGTGGCCGTCTGGCCCGGACAGCGAGCATGGAGGGACTCGAACCCCCGACACTCAGAACCGGAATCTGATGCTCTATCCAACTGAGCTACATGCCCATCATCAGGAGCGGTACTCACCACGATCACCCGTAGCAATTCCGTGGTCCTGATGG
>JBIIJS010000154.1:0-6704 GCA_044233605.1 Cyanobium sp.
CCGGCCCGCAGGATGAAGCTCCAGTCGGAGCTCTGGGCCAGTAGCAGCTCGCGCCCGGCCTGGCTGAGCCAGTCGCGCTGCTCGCTGCTGCCCACCCCCCGGTTGACGCGCCGCACCATCGCCCGCGAGGCCCGCTGCCACTCGGCCACCACCCAGGCGTTGGTCTCGTTGAGCCAGTAGTCGTGGTAGCCGCCCTGCCCCCAACTGGAGGGGGAGGGCCGGCAGACCTGCAGGGTCTGGCTGTGGCTGAGCACGTCGCGCAGGTGGGTGAAGCTCAGCTCGGCCGCCGGGCCCTGGCGGAACAGCTCGGCGAGGAAGCGCGGCCCTTCGAACCACCAGTGGCCGAACAGCTCGGCATCGAAGGGGGCCACCAGCAGCGGCGGCCGTTCGATCGCAGCCGCCAGCCCCTGCAGCTGCTGCACCCGCCCTTGCAGGTAGGTGGCCGCATGCTGCTGCAGGCGCTCAGCCGCCTCCGCGGGCTGGTAAGGCAGCTTGTGCTCCAGCGGACAGCCCTGGGCGGTGACCCGGTGCAGCTTCAGGCCGAGCGGCCGGCGGTCGGCGATGTGGTGCTGCCGCAGCAGCTCCTCGGGCAGATCCCAGCCCAGGTCGCGGTGGAATTCGCGGTAGGCGCCGTCGCCGGGATAGCCCTGGCTGGCGCTCCACACCGGCAGGGTGGATTCGCTGTCGCGGGCGAAGAAGGCCACCCCCGCCGGCGAGCACACCGGCGCGTAGACCCCGTAACGGGGCCGCGGCAGGGCATGCAGCAGGCCATGGGCATCGAGCAGGGTGTAGCGCAGTCCGCAGGCGGCCAGCTGGTTGTCGAGCCCCTCGTAGTAGGCGCATTCCGGCAACCAGATGCCCAGCGGCCGCTCGCCCAGCAGGCGCTGATGTTCGCGGATGGCGGTGAGCAGCTGGGCGCGCACCGCCTCCGGGCTGTCGCGCAGCAGGGGCAGGTAGCCGTGGGTGGCGGCGCAGGTGATCAGATCGAGCACGCCCGCCTGCTGCAGACGGCGGAAGCGGCTGAGCAGATCGCCGCCGCAGTCGCGCCACTGGCTCACGATGCCGGTCAGTTCGGCCCTCAGGGCCGCCGCCGCTTCGGCCAGCGGCTCCGGTGCCTCCTCCAGCAGGCGGAGGCGCAGCTCCAGCCAGGGCAGGAAGCGGCGGTTGAGCGCGGCGTCGCTCAGCAGCGACAGCAGGGTGGGCGAGAGGCCGAGGGTGAGCTTCGGCCGCTGGGTTGGATCGGCGGCCGCCGTTTCCAGCACCGCCAGCAGGGGCAGATAGCACTCCTGCAGGGCCTGGAAGTACCAGTCTTCCTCAAGTGAACCGGGCTGGCCCGAGCGCACGTAGGGCAGATGGGCATGAAGCACCAGGGCCAGTTCGCCCGCGGCCATGGTCTGCCTCCGTAGCGTTTCACTCTAGGGGCCCCTCCCAGCGCAGCTCCTTGACTCCCCTTCTGGGATGACACCAGCCGCGGCCCCGTACAATGGGCTAACTCATACTCATTCCGCTTAACCGGGCTTTCCTCTCCCATGGCGCGTGATCCCGGCCGGGTTCTGATCTTCGACACCACACTCCGTGACGGCGAGCAGTCGCCCGGGGCCAGCCTCAACCTGGAGGAGAAGCTGGCGATCGCCCAGCAGCTGGCCCGCCTCGGCGTCGACATCATCGAGGCTGGTTTCCCCTTCGCCAGCAGCGGCGATTTCAACGCCGTGCAGCGCATCGCCGCCAGCGTGGGCACCCCCGACGGGCCGGTGATCTGCGGCCTGGCCCGCGCCGCCGCCGGCGACATCAAGGCCTGCGCCGAGGCGGTCGCCCCCGCCGCGCGCCATCGCATCCACACCTTCATCGCCACCAGCGACATCCACCTGGAGCACAAGCTGCGCAAAAGCCGCGCCGAGGTGCTCACGATCACCCGCGAGATGGTCGCCTACGCCCGCTCGCTGGTCAACGACGTGGAATTCTCCTGCGAAGACGCCGGCCGCAGCGATCCGGAGTTCATGCATCAGGTGATCGAGGCGGCGATCGAGGCCGGTGCCACCACGATCAACATCCCCGACACGGTGGGCTACGCCACCCCGGCCGAGTTCGGCGAGCTGATCGCCGGCATCAACGCCAGCGTGCCCAACATCGATCGGGCCGTGATCTCGGTGCACGGCCACAACGACCTGGGCCTGGCGGTGGCCAACTTCCTCGAGGCGGTGAAAAACGGCGCCCGCCAGCTGGAGTGCACGATCAACGGCATCGGCGAGCGGGCCGGCAACGCCTCGCTCGAGGAGCTGGTGATGGCGCTGCATGTGCGCCGCAGCTACTTCAATCCGTTCCTGGGCCGGCCGGCTGAGAGCAGCGAGCCGCTCACCGGCGTGCGCACCGAGGAGATCACCAAAACCTCCCGCCTGGTGAGCAATCTCACCGGCATGGCGGTGCAGCCCAACAAGGCGATCGTGGGTGCCAATGCCTTCGCCCATGAATCGGGCATCCACCAGGACGGCGTGCTCAAGAACCGCCTCACCTACGAGATCATCGACGCCCGCACCGTCGGCCTGGCCGACAACCGCATCTCCCTGGGCAAACTCTCAGGCCGCAGCGCCTTCCGCGCCCGTCTGGAGGAGCTCGGCTACAGCCTGGAGGGCGAAGATCTCAACGACGCGTTCCTGCGCTTCAAGGAGCTGGCCGACCGCAAGCGCGAGATCAGCGACCGCGATCTGGAGGCGATCGTCTCCGAGCAGGTGCAGCAGGCTGATCAGGCCGCTTTTCTGCTCAGGCGCGTGCAGGTGAGCTGCGGCACCGGCCTGCTGCCCACCGCCACGGTCACCCTGGAAGCGGCGGGGGGGGAGGAGCGCAGCGCCGCCCGCATCGGCACCGGCCCGGTGGATGCGGTCTGCCAGGCCCTCAACCAGCTGGCCGGGGTGCCGAATGAGCTGGTGGAGTTCAGCGTCAAGTCGGTCACCGAGGGGATCGACGCGATGGGCGAGGTGACGATCCGCCTGCGGGCCGATGGTGTGCTCTACTCCGGCCACGCGGCCGACACCGACATCGTGGTGGCGGCGGCCCAGGCGTTCGTGAATGCCCTCAACCGCCTGGTGGCCGGCGGCCAGCGCACCCCCCTGCATCCGCAGAAAACGCCCCTGCCGGTGGCCGAAACCCAGGCGGTGTGAGCGCCGGGGGGCGAAGCCCTCATTCCCCGAGCGCTGCCGCCACCGCCTGCTGGAACACCGCCTCCTCCGGGCTGACGCCCGTCCAGCGCTCGAAGATCTGCATCGCCAGCTGCACCAGCATCTCCACCCCGTCGACCACCGGGCAGCCCCGCTCGCGGGCGGTGGAAAGAAACGGCGTGATGCGCGGGTTGGTGATCACATCCACCACCAGGCAGCCGGCCGGCAGCGTCTCCCAGGCGAGCGGCACCGGCTCGAGCTCCGGCGCGCAGCCCAGGTGGGTGGCATTCATCAGCATCGTGGTGCCCTCCGGCAGCCGCACCGGCGACTGCCAGGGCTGCCAGTCGCAGGGCACGCCTGTGGCCTGCCGCACCCGCTCGGCCACCTCCCGCCCCTGCTCCTCGCGGCGGGTGACGAGGGTGAGGTGGGCGGCGCCGGCCCAGGCGATCTCCACCGCCATCGCCCGCCCGGCCCCGCCGGCCCCCAGCATCACCACCCGCTGGCCGCTCAGCGGCGCCTGCTTGGCGATCGCCTTCACCACGCCCTTGCCGTCGTTGTTGTGGCCGATCAGGCGGCCCTTCTCGATCGTCATGTAGTTGGCGGCGCCGATGGCGCGCACGTCGTCGTCGACGTCGTCGAGCAGGGGGATCACCGCCACCTTCCAGGGCACGGTGATCGCCATGCCCCGGTAGCCAAGGGGCCGCAGCGCCGCCACCGCCAGGGCGAGGTCGGCCTCGCTGGCGATGTCGTTCTTCCAGAACTGCCAGTTCAGGCCGTGGTGGGCGTAGACCGCGTCGAACATGCGGTCGATCGGGTTCTCGGCCACGGGATGGCCGAGCATGCCGGTCATCTGCTTCTGGGGAGGGATCATCGGCTGCCGCTGGAGTTCGCAGGATGCAAACGTAGCCTGGGTGCCGCCATCGTTTGCTCCGCAGATGTCTCCTGCCGTCCGCGGCGCCGGTGCCCGCCAGCCCGTCCGCCCCGCCCTGGCCACCCTGCTGCAGCTGGCTGCTCTGCTGCTCCTGGCGGTGCTGATGCTGCTGCCGCTGCTGTGGCTGGTGAGCACCTCGCTGAAGGGTCCCGCCGAAGACATCTTCACCAGCCCGCCGGGCCTGCTGCCCTCCCAGCCCAGCCTCGAGGCCTACGGCCGCCTGTTCGCTGACAACCCGATGGCCACCTACGTGCTGAACAGCACGATCGTGAGCTCGCTGGCGGTGCTGGCCAACCTGCTGTTCTGTTCGATGGCGGCCTACCCGCTGGCGCGCCTGCGCTTCGCCGGCCGCGGGCTGGTGCTGGCCCTGCTGGTGGCCACCATCTTGATCCCGTTCCAGGTGGTGATGATCCCGCTCTACCTGCTGATGGTGCAGATCGGCCTGCGCAACAGCCTCTGGGCCCTGATCATCCCCCAGGCCGCCACCGCCTTCGGCATCTATCTGCTGCGCCAGAGCTTTCTGGCGGTGCCGGTGGAGCTGGAGGAGGCGGCCCGCATCGACGGCTGCACCCCCCTGGGCGAATGGTGGAACGTGATGATTCCCGCAGCCCGGGCCGACCTGATCACCCTGGCGATGTTTGTGTTCATCGGCACCTGGAGCGATTTCCTCTGGCCGCTGATCATTCTCGACGACCCTGGCCTCTACACCCTGCCCCTGGGGCTGCAGCAGCTGGCCAGCAGCTTCTCGCTCGACTGGCGGCTGGTGGCGGCCGGGGCGATCGTCTCGATCCTGCCGGTGCTGGTGTTGTTTGTGCTGTTGCAGCGCTTCATCCTGCCCAGCGCCACCGGCGATGCGGTGAAGGGCTGAGGGCCGGCGCGTTCAGTCGCGCCATTGGTTGAGCCAGAGGCGGCGCCAGCTGCCGCGGGGATCGCGGCGCAGGCGCCGCTCGCTCAGATACCAGAGGCGGTTGAGGGCATAGCTGGTGCGGTTGTGGCGCTGCAGTTCGGGGTTGCTGGCGATGGTGGCGCTGTGTTCGCCGTTGAGGGCGGTCATGGCGGTGTGGGCGAAGCCACCGTCGAGCTGTTCCACCGCGGGGTTGGCGTTGAGCCGGTCGCGGTAGTCGAGATCTTCGCAATAGGCGGGGTGGAAGTTGGGGTCGAACAGGCCGAGCAGATCCCAGCAGCGGCAGGTGAGCAGAAAGGCTGCGAAGGCGTGGGGGGCTGGCAGCAGCGACAGGAACTGGGGCTGGCTGGCATCGATCCGCTCCAGGGCGGCGGCGAGCACGCCGGGGGCGAAGCGCACGTCGTTGTTGGCGAGCAGGGCGCAGGGGGCCTCGGGGAAGCTGCTGAGGATCAGGTTCCAGCTGGCGGCCACGCCGAGGTTGGCGAAGGGGCGGGCGATCCGGATCGTCTGCACCAGGGGGTGGCCGCGCAGGCGGATCGCCTCCAGCTCGGCGGCGAGGGCCCCCTCGCCCGGGGGACTGTTGTCGACGATCGCCAGTACCTCCACCGGGTGATCGAGGCTGGCGAGCAGCTGCTCCAGCAGATCAACCCGGTTGAGGATCGGCACGCCCACAAGGGGCACGGCCGCCAGGCCGGCGGCTGGCGGTGCGGGCGCGGCCAGGCGGTCGAGCAGCTGCCAGTAGCGCTCGATCAGGGTGTGGTCGCCGCTGGCACGGGCATGCTCCACCAGGCCATCCCAGAGCTGCGGCTGGCGCAGCTGCTCGCGCCCTGGCCGGGCGCTGAGCTGCAAAGCAAAAGCCCGCAGCCACTGCAGAAGCAGGGCGCGGGCTGTGGGAGGGTCGTTGGCCTGGAGAGCAGCCTGCACCTCGGTGAGGTTGGGCGGGGGATGGCTCAAGGAAGCAGGGCTCAGGGACCGAAGATCTTCTCGTCGAGAGGATCATTGATGTTCTGCCAGGTGTAATCGCCCTGGTAGCTGTACTGGGAGGTGCCGATGAAGAGGATGTCTTCGGCGCCTGCCCCTTCGATCACCAGACCGGTGGTGTCGGCGAGGGGATCGTTGATCCGCACAATGTCCAACACACCATCACTTCCCAGATCGAGATCGGTGTTGGTGACGTCGCCGTAGAACACAGCCTGATCCTTGCCGGTGCCCAGATTCACCACAGAACCATTTACGTCACCGAAGAAGGCCACGAGGTCGTCGTCGGCACCCGCATCGATGTAACTGTTTTCCACAGTGCCATCGAAGCGGAGCACGTCGCGGCCGGCACCTGCTGTAACTCCACTTTCAATAAAATTACCTTCAACATAGAAGGTGTCTCGACCGTCACCCATCTCTACAGATGAGTTGGTTACGTCGCCACCAATTTGAAGTCGATCGTTGCCATCGACTAAGTTAGCATTGAGATTATCGACATTAGCCTTAATATTGACACTGGAAGAAATTGGGGAGCCTGGAGTGTCACCAAGGCCCAAGCCGACAATCGTTTCTTCTGTGCTGGTCACGACAAATGCGCCAGCAGTTGGCACCCCGAAAATGACTCCTTCCGGAGGCACGTAGTTGGGATCGAGGAACCCCGAGCCGGTGAATGAGATGGTGGATTCAACGGCCATAAGTGATGCCCCCGCTCCGTGTATCGAAAAATTACCCCCAAAAG
>JBIIJS010000155.1:0-6694 GCA_044233605.1 Cyanobium sp.
GAAGATCCTAGGGGTGTGGAGGCTGGCGACGCCCGCCCGCCGGCGGCATGGTTACAGAGGGATGCAGTTGGCGGCAGAACATGGCCCGCGCCCGCGGCTCAGCCCACCCAGCGCAGCAGGGAGCCCCGCTCACCGAGCACGAAGCCCTTGCCGTCGCCCCTGAAGACGATGCGGGTGAAGTTGGTGGGCTGGGCGGCGCCTACCGGATCCTTCTGCCAGCTGCTGCCTCCATCGGCGCTCACCAGCAGGGTGCCGCTGCCACCGCCGGTCCAGATGGCGCCATTGGGATCCCAGGCCATGTCGAGGTAGCCGAAGCCATTGGTGATCGGGATGATCGCCTTGCCCCAGGCCTCCACGTCGCCGGGCTCGCTGTTGAAACGCAGCTGGGCGCCGCGGGCCAGCATCCAGAGCTCTCCATTGGGCTGGAAGCCCATCGACTGGAGCCGCTGGCTGCTTACCCGCTGATGCACCTGCCAGGTGGGCTGACCCGGATCCCAGGTGGCAAAGAAGTTGCCGAGCCCGCTGACGCTCACGTAGCGGCCATCGGAATCCCTGCGCAGATCGCGCACGGCGCCGGCTGCGTCGCTCACCAGAGCCTGCCAGCTGGAACCGGCGTCGCGGGTGCTGTAGATCGCCCCCACGTTGGTGGAGAGCTCGGCCTGGTTCGGGCCGAGAGCGGTGATGCGGTAGGGCTCACCGGGCAGCTTGGTGTCGAGGAACAGGCGGCTCCACTGCTGACCGCCATCGGTGCTGTGCAGCAGCAGACCGGGCTGGCCGACGATCCAGCCCTCCTGGCCGCGGAAATCGATGCTGATCAGCCGGAAGTTCTCCTCCTCCGGCAGGTCGAGGGCCCGCTCCTGCCAGCTGGCGCCCCCGTCGCTGGTCTCCATGATCAGCCGGTTGCTGCCCACCAGGAAGCCATGGTCGGCGTCGCTGAAGGCCACATCAAGGGGATTGGAGGCGGTCTCGAGCGGCACCGGCTGCCAGGGGCTGGCGGCGGCCAGCGGCAGGCCGGTGGTAACGCAGCCCGCCAGGCCGAAGCCCAGGGCGATCACCAGCACCAGGCTCAGCAACGGGGAGAGCAGGCGGTTCAGGGCGGTCATCAGCGCAGGGAGTAAAGCGAAAGGAAGAAGGCGATGGCCAGGGCGAAGCCGCCGAAGATCAGCACATTCTTCTGGCCGGGGGTAAGTCGGTTGACGCCCAGGCCGAAATCGAGGTTCTCCTCGAAACCACTGGGCTTGTTGCGCGGGCCGATGTCTTTGAAGGCGCCCACCCGGCTGCGGCACACCGGACAGCGGAATCCGACCGGATCCAGGCCGCTGAACGGGGTACCCGGCTCGATGCCGAGCTTGCGCACGCCCTCAGCCGGGTCGTACACGTAGCCGCAGCTGCGGCACTCGAAGCGGTGGGTATCAGGATCCGAATCGGGCGAAGCTCCTTCGGCAGACACTGCTCCCGATTCCAGCCCTTCGGGCTTTGCCGCAGACTCCGGTGCTCCCACCTCATCCGGGCTGAGCCCGGCGGACGGGGCGTCGCTGGGGGGGTCCGTGCTCATCCCGGGGCCGGTCAAAGGCCTGCCGACTCTATCGATGCGATCAGCTGACAAGGAAGCGCCGGATGCACCGGCGCCGGGGTGCGGGTGTCAGACTGCGCCACACCTGGGCAGTACCTCCCCATGTTCGTGCTCTCGGGCTACGACGCCTTCCTGGGTTTCCTGCTGATCTCGGCGGCGGTGCCCGTGCTGGCGCTGGTGGCCAACAAGCTGCTCTCGCCGAAGAGCCGCAATGGCGAGAGGGAGCTCACCTACGAATCCGGGATGGAGCCGATCGGAGGCGCCTGGATTCAGTTCAACATCCGCTACTACATGTTTGCACTGGTCTTCGTCATCTTCGATGTCGAGACCGTGTTCCTCTATCCCTGGGCGGTGGCTTTCCACCGCCTCGGCCTGCTGGCCTTCCTCGAGGCCCTAGTGTTCATCGCCATCCTCGTGCTGGCCCTGGCCTATGCCTGGCGCAAGGGCGCCCTCGAATGGAGCTGACCCCATGACCCCATCCGACACCCTCTCCACCACAGCCCTGCGCGATCTGCGTGCCGCCAGTTGCGGCCCGGTGGGTGCTCCCACGGTCACCAGCGACCTATCGGAGAACGTGATCCTCACCAGCCTCGACGATCTGCACAACTGGGCCCGGCTCAGCAGTCTCTGGCCACTGCTGTACGGCACCGCGTGCTGCTTCATCGAGTTCGCCGCCCTGATCGGCTCCCGCTTCGACTTCGACCGCTTCGGCCTCGTGCCCCGCTCCAGCCCCCGACAGGCCGACCTGCTGATCGTGGCCGGCACCGTCACGATGAAGATGGCGCCGGCCCTGGTGCGGCTCTATGAGCAGATGCCGGAGCCCAAGTACGTGATCGCGATGGGCGCCTGCACGATCACAGGTGGCATGTTCTCCGCCGATTCCACCACTGCCGTACGCGGGGTGGACAAGCTGATCCCGGTGGATCTCTATCTGCCAGGCTGCCCGCCGCGTCCCGAAGCGATCTTCGACGCTGTGATCAAGCTGCGCAAGAAGGTGGGCAACGAAGCCCTGGCTGAGCGGGGGAGGCTGCGGCCGAGCCACCGCTACGTCACGATCCCCCACCAGCTGAAGCCGGTGAATCCGATCAACACCGGCCTCTATCTGCGCGCCGAAAGCCAGCAGGCGGCCCTGGCCGCCTCAGCCGCCCTGCCGATGGGCGCCGCAGCGCCGGTGTCCGCTCCGGTCACCGCTGCTGCCCAAACCGCCGCCGAATCCGATGCCTGAGCCCACTCCCACTCCTGAGAGCAGCAGCCAGGGCGCGATCGAAGCCAGCGCAGCCAGCCCCGGCCCGGTGAGTACCTGGCTAAGCCAGCAGGGTTTTGAACACGAGAATCTCGGCCCCGACCATCTCGGGGTCGAGGTGCTGGGCATCGAAGCGGCGGTGCTGCCCCTGGTGGTCACCGCCCTGAAGGCCTCCGGTTTTGATTACCTCCAGTGCCAGGGAGGCATCGATGAAGGTCCGGGCGGGCGGCTGGTGAGCTTCTATCAGCTGATCCGGCTCGGTTCCCTGGCCGAGCAGGTAGGTGCCCTGCCCACCGGTGCGCCGCTGGCGGCGGAGCTGCGGCCCGATGAGGTGCGGCTCAAGGTGTCGGTGCCCCGCGAAGGCAACCCCTCGATCCCCAGCCTCTACGGCCTCTTCCACGGCGCCGACTGGCAGGAGAGAGAAACCTTCGACATGTTCGGCATCACCTACGAAGGCCATCCCCACCCGAAGCGCCTGCTGATGCCGGAAGACTGGAAGGGCTGGCCGCTGCGCAAAGACTACGTGCAGCCCGATTTCTACGAAATGCAGGACGCCTACTGAATCCACGCGGCGCTGAGCCCGGCCGGCAGGTTCAATCGCGTCGGTGGCGTTTGTAGAAGCGCATCACCGCCTGGGCGACACTGCGGGGATCGTGGCGCAGGGTGGCGGTGGGCCTGGCTCCCTGCAATGGCGCCAGCATCACCTCATAGCCCTGGGCATTGAGGGCAGCCGCATCGCAACGCACCGGCTCGGCGCCGCGCATCCGGTAGTTGTCGACCAGGGGTGAAGGGGCCAGATCCTCCTGGGCCAGCACGCCATCGAACAGGCGCTCCTCGACGCCAAGGCTGGCCAGCTGGGCCTCGATGGCCCGTAGATGACCACCCACATCCAGTCCGTCGGTCTCCCCCGGCTGGGTCATCAGGTTGCAGACATACAGCCGCGGCGCCCTGCTGCGGCTGATCGCCGAAACCAGCTCAGGCACCAGCAGGTTGGGCAGCAGCGAGGTGTAGAGGCTGCCCGGGCCCAGCACGATCAGATCGGCCTGGGCGATCGCCTCCAGCGCCCTGGGCAGGGCCGGTGGCCGCTCCGGCGTGCAGCCGAGGCGCACGATCGGGCTCGACGCCTTGCCGATGCGCGATTCCCCCTCGATCCGCTCGCCGTTCTCCAGCTCCGCCCAGAGGCGCACATCGGCATTGGTGGCCGGCACCACCTGGCCCTGCACGGCGAGCACGCGGCTGCTGGCGGTGATCGCCGATTCGAGGCTGCCGGTGATGGCGGTGAGAGCGGTGAGGAAGAGGTTGCCGAAGCTGTGGCCCTCCAGGCCGCTGCCGCTCTTGAAGCGGTACTGGAACAGGCGGGTCAGCAGGGGCTCCTCGCGGGCCAGGGCGGCCAGGCAGTTTCGGATGTCGCCGGGCGGGGCGATGCCGAACTCACGCCGCAGCACGCCGCTGCTGCCACCGTCATCGGCCACGGTGACGATGGCGGTGAGGTTGCTGCTGTAGCGCTTCAGGCCCGAGAGCAGGGTGGAGAGGCCGGTGCCGCCACCGATGGCGACGATGCTGGGACCGCGGTTGAGGCGCCGCTGGGCCAGCAGGGCATCGACCAGCAGCGTGTCCTTCTCCGGCGCCAGGGCGTGCTGGATCGTGCCGAAGCTGCGACTCTGGCCAAGCCAGATCAGGCCGCCGCCGATCAGCAGCACCAGGGGGCCTGTGATGCTGCGCGGCAGCACCTCGGTGATGCCGGAAAGGGCCCAGCGGAGGGCCTTGAGACTCCAGTCGATCGGCTGCAGGTCAGCCCAGATGGCAGCTCCGAGCAGGGCGATCAGCAGTCCGACACCGGAGCTGATCACCCAGCGCTTCACCTCCAGGCCGGGCTGCAGCCAACGGGCGGCGCGGCGGGAGCGGCTGACCAGATCCTGCTGGCGGCGATCGCCGCGGCCCACCCAACCGGGACGATCCGGGGGACGCCGCGGCGGGGGGGAGGGAGCACCGGGGCCGCGGAGGGGCAAGGTGAGTGGGCTGGCGGCCGGACAGTGGCTGAATCGTACGGATGAAACGGCCGCTGCGAAACGCCGGGTCAGGATGGAGACCAGGTCTTCCGACCGCAACCGGCCTGCCGTCGCCGTTCACCCTTGGCCGAAACCCCCGAGCAGCCCCTCGAACCGCAGGGCCCCGCCCCGGCCGCCGGATCGGCTCCGGCCATGCCTGTCGCCCAGATGGAGCAGCTGACGATGCGCTGGGGCGACAAGAAACCGGTGCTCGACCGGGTCGATCTGGACCTCTGGGCCGGGGAACGGCTGGTGGTGGTGGGCCCCTCCGGGGCAGGCAAATCCACCGTGCTGCGGCTGCTCGCCGGCCTGCTGCTTCCCAGCTCCGGCAGCCTGCGCATCCACGGCAAGGAGCAGACCTACCTGCGCCTCGACCAGCGCCAGCCGCCGGATGTGCGCCTGGTGTTCCAGAACCCGGCGCTGCTCGCCTCGCTGACGGTGCGCGAGAACGTGGGTTTCCTGCTCTACCGCAACAACATCCTGCCGGAGGCGGAGATCCGCCGGCGGGTGAGCCGGGTGCTCGAAGCGGTGGGGTTGTACGGCATCGAGGAACGCCTGCCCGGCGAACTTAGCGGGGGCATGCAGAAGCGGGTGAGCTTCGCCCGCGCCCTGATCGACGATCCCACCGCCCGGGATGGTCAGGTGCCGCTGCTGCTCTTCGATGAGCCCACCGCCGGCCTCGATCCGGTGGCCTGCACAAGGGTGGAAGATCTGATTGTGCGCAGCACCGAGATCGCCCACGCCTCCGCAGTGGTGGTGAGCCATGTGATCAGCACGATCGAACGCTGCGCCGAGCGGGTGATCCTGCTGTACGACGGCAGCTTCCGCTGGCAGGGCTCCCTGGAGGAATTCCTGGTGAGCGCCAATCCGTTCGTCAAACAATTCCGGAGCGGTAGTCTGCAAGGTCCGATGCAGCCGGCCGAGCTCTGAGCCCATGCGCCGCAGTGTCCGCGAGGCTCTCGTCGGTTTCACGCTGGTCGCCGCCGTGAGCGGTGGCATGGGGATCTGGCTGTGGCTGCGAGGGGTGTCCCTGGGCCGCGGCAACTGGTCGGTCCAGGCGAGCTTCGCCGATGCGGCTGGCCTGGCGGAGCGCTCTTCGGTCACCTTTCGCGGCGTGCTGGTGGGCAATGTGAGGAAAGTGAAGGTCACCGATCAGGCGGTGATCGCCGAGCTGGAGATCACCGATCCCGAGCTGCGCATCGCCCGGCCGGTGGTGGCCCGAGTCGCCGCCAGCTCGCTGCTGGGCGGCGACGCCACGGTGGCCCTGATCAGCGCCGGGCGGCCGCTGCCGGAGGGCGTCGTCGGCCCACGCGACCGCCGCTGCGACCCTGCCCTGATGGTGTGCGACAAGGCCCGGGTGCGCGGCGTCGCCTCCCCCACCATCGACACGGTGACCGAAACGGTGCAGAGCCTGCTGGATCAGGCGGAGAAGCAGAAGCTGGTGGAGAAGATGGCAGACGCCACGGTGAGTTTCGAGCGCACCGCCAAGGAGACCGAGAAACTCACGCGAGAGGGCCAGATCTTCTTGCGCGATGGCCGCGAGCTGGTGGCGGGGCTCAAGGGGGTGATGAAGCGCGCCGATCCGATCATCGCCAACGTCACCTCCGCCAGCCGCAACATCAACACCGCCAGCGTCGATGCAGCCAAGGCCAGCCGCAGCGCCCGCAACATCACCGCCGCCCTCGACAACCCCCGCAGTCTGGCCGACCTGCAGGCCACCCTCGCCAATGCGCGCCGCCTCACCGACCAGTGGCAGGCGGTGGGCGGCGACGTGCGCAAGCTCACCGACGATCCGAAGTTCATCGATGGCATCCGCGCGGTATCGGTGGG
>JBIIJS010000156.1:0-6643 GCA_044233605.1 Cyanobium sp.
CTGGCGGTGGTGGGCCATGTGGAGTGGGTGAGCTTCGTGGCGGTGGAGGAGCTGCCGCGGCCCGGCCTGATCGGCCATGCCACCGCCTTCCTGGAGGAGCCGGCCGGCGGCGGCGCCGTGGTGGCGGCCCAGCTGGCGCGGCTGCTGGGCCGGCCGGTGCCGTTCTTCACCTCCCTTGGCCGCGACGCCATCGGCGAGGCCGCCGCCGAGCGGCTCACCGCCCTGGGGCTGGAGCTGCACGTCGCCTGGCGCGAGGCGCCGACGCGGCGCGGCGTGAGCTTCGTCGACGGCCACGGCGACCGCTCGATCACGGTGATCGGCGAGCGGCTCACCCCCACCGCCGCCGATCCGCTGCCGTGGCAGGCGATGGCCAGCTGCGACGGCGTGTTCGTGACCGCCGCCGATGCCGACGCCCTGCGGGCCTGCCGCGCCGCCCGGGTGCTGGCGGCCACGCCGCGGCTGCGGCTGCCGGTGCTGCGCGCCTCCGGCGTGGTGCTCGACGCCCTGATCGGCAGCGGTCTCGATCCCGGCGAGGCGGTGCCCGAGGGCTCGCTCGATCCGCTGCCGCGGCTGCGCATCGCTACCCAGGGCGCCGCCGGCGGTGAGGCGATGCCCGGCGGCGTCTTTGAGGCGCCGCGGCTGGAGGCCCCGGCTATGGATGCCTACGGCTGCGGCGACAGCTTCGCCGCCGGCGTCACCGCCGGCCTGGCCGCCGGCTGGAGTGTGGAGCAGGCGATCAGTCTCGGCTGCCACTGCGGCGCCGCCTGCGCCACCCGGCTCGGGCCCTACCCCTGAGCTGCGCCCTGCCGCCGCTCAGGCCCGCTCCAGCACCAGGTGGTGGGCTGAGCGCCAGGCGCCGCTGCCGTCGTAGCGGCGGATCAGCCGCTCCAGCCGGCCGGGGGCGCACAGCCAGCCTGCCTCCACCGTGAACGGGGAGCGATGGCTCACCTGCTCCGGAGCCAGGCTGAAGCCGCCGTCGGCCAGCAGCATCAGCCGCCCCTCGGCCGAGGGGCGCCGCTCCTCCGGCTCGCTGCCGATGCGGGTGTGCAGGTTGAGGCCGCCTGCCCCGTCGCTCTCGATCCGCACAGCGCACTCCGCCGGCTCGATCTCCGGCCAGTCGGCCGTCATGGTGGCCGCCTGGCCGCGCCACTCGCCGGAGATCTGTTCGGCCTTGAGCGGCGGCAGCTCCAGCGCATCGGTGCCGGCGCGAAACTCGCGGATCAGCACCAGGCCGTCGAAGCCACCGGCCGCGCTGAACAGCTGCACCAGCCGGTGGCGGCGGTCGCCGGCCACGAAGCCGAACTCAGCGCCGGAGGCGGTGTTCGGCGCCACCTGCAGCGAGCCCTTGCAGAACGAGCCCGTTTCGAAGAACACCACCTGCCGGCCGAGCGTGCGGTAGTCCTGCTGCACGTCGCGGCTGGGTTCGCGCTCGAAGCCGTTGGCGTAGCGCCGCAGCCGGAAGCGCACCAGCCGCTCCTCCACCCCGTCGCCCGCCCCGGCCGGGGCAGCATTCTCAAGCGTGAGGATCGAGGGGGTCGTGTCGGTGACCATCCCCTCGCGGTTCAACGAGGTGAAGGAGCCGCGCCACTCGCCCAGGTTGCGCAGGAAGTTGGGCCACTGGCTGCTCATCGGCGTCGACGACTCAGACGGCTTCGACGGGCACGTAGACCGGCCACCATTCGCTCAAGCGGACGGCTTCGACCGGATTGCTGTGCTTTTCGCCAGCCACGCCCTGCTCCATGGCGGTGCGGATCACTTCCACCGCCACCACGCTCGAGGTGGTGCGCAGCTCCTCGTTGGAGGGAAGCAGCGACGCGCCGGGGCTGTCGGGAGGCGCCTGATCGGCCACCGCCTTGGCGGCCGCGAAGATCATCTCGTCGGTGATCTTCTGGGCGCGGGACACGATGATGCCCAGTCCCAGGCCGGGGTAGAGGGCAGCGTTGTTGGCCTGTCCGATGTGGTAGGTGACACCTCCGCAGACGACGTCATCAAACGGAGCACCCGTGGCCACGAGGGCCTTGCCGTCAGTCCACTCCAGCAGATGGGCCGGGGTGGCTTCGTGAAGGATGGTGGGATTGGAGAGGGGGAAGATGATCGGTCGCTCGACGTTCGACACCATGGTGCGGACGATCGTCTCCGTGAACGTGCTGGGCGTGGTGGAGGTGCCGATCAGGATCGTGGGCTTTACTTCGGCCACCGTGGTGGCCAGGTCGATGATGCCGCCTTTGGCCGATTGCTGGGCGAGCAACTGGGCCATGGTGGGCCAGCGGGTTTCGGCGGCCGCATCGGGCGTACTCGGCGTACGCGGGTAATCCTTCACCTCGGCAGCCGGCCGTGCGTACGGGCGCTGGAAGTCGTAGAGGCCGTCGTTCATCTCGTCGGTGAGCAGCCCCGGAAGGTCGACGATCCAGATGCGCCGGTTGGCTTCGTCCACCGAAAGCCCGCTAGCGCGCACGATCTGGTCGCGCACTTGGTCGGCGATGCCGCAACCGGCGGTGCCGCCTCCGAAGATGACCACGCGCTGGTCTTTCCAGGCAATACCACTGCGCTTCACTGCATTGAGCAGGCCAGACACCACGATGGCTCCCGTGCCCTGGATGTCGTCGTTGAAGGTTGGCTCGGTATCGCGGTAGCGGTTGAGCACCCTGCGGGCGTTGCTCGATCCGAAGTCTTCCCAGTGCAGGTAAGCCTTGGGAAATAGCCTGCGGGCCGTCTTCACGTAGGTATCGATGAAGTCGTCGTAGGCCTGTCCGGTGACCCGTGAATGGCGGTAGCCTACGTAGGAGGGATCGTTGAGCAGGCGTTCGTTGTTGGTGCCCACATCGAGAATCACGGGAATCACCCGATGGGGATCGACCCCGGCGGCAGCGGTGTAAACCGCGAGCTTCCCGATCGAGATATCGATGCCGTTGGATCCCCAGTCGCCGATGCCCAGGATGGCTTCGGCATCGCTGGCCACGAGCAGGTCGATGTCATCGACCCCGGCGCCCCAGGCGGTGAGCCTCTCTTCGATGCTTTCGGGGTCATCGATGCTGAGAAAGACACCGCGCGGGTTGGTCATCACCTCGCTGTACTTCTCGATCGCCTCGCCTACCACGGGGTCATAGACCACGGGCAGCATCTCCAGCATGTGCCGTTGCAGCAGGGCGTAGAAGAGGGTCTCGTTCTCATCGTGAAGCCGCCACATGTAGATGTGTTTGGCCAGGTCGGTGGGAGCGGCCTGATAAGCCGAGTAGGCCCGCTTGAGCTGGGGCTCCAGGTCGGTGGTGACCACCGGCGGGATCAGGCCTTCGATGCCGAGGGCCTTGCGCTCTTCTTTGGTGAAGGCGGTGCCTTTGTTGAGGGCGGGGTCGTGGATGACCTGATAGCCGCGCTGGGTGGTCTGGATTCTGCGGCTGTCGCCTTCTTGGATGAACGTGTTGGGACGGGTGGTGGCCATGGAAGGGATGGAGGATTGGTGGTTGGTTGCTTTGTAGAACGCGTTCAGGCCTTGGCTACATAGGGCTCGGTCATCTTGCTGGGATCAACCACACGGTCGAATTCGTCTTCGTTGACGAAGCCGAGCTTGAGGGCTGCCTGCTTCAAGGTGAGATCGTTGTCGAGGGCGAAGTGGGCCACCTTGGAGGCCTTGTCGTAGCCGATCACCGGGCTGAGCGCGGTGACCAGCATCAGCGAGCGCTCCACATAGGCGCTGATCTGTTTGGTGTTGGGCTCGGTGCCCTCCACCAGGAAGGTGCGGAAGTTGGTGCAGCCGTCGGTGATGATCCGCACCGACTTCAAGACGTTGAAGATAATCAATGGCTTATAGACGTTCATCTCCAGATACCCGCCGGCACCGCCAAAGGCCACCGCCGTGTCATTGGCGATCACCTGCACCGACAGCATCGCCAGCGCCTCGCACTGGGTGGGATTCACCTTGCCGGGCATGATTGAAGATCCTGGCTCGTTAGCGGGGATCTTCAGCTCGTAGAAGCCGGTGCGCGGGCCGCAGGAGAGCAGGCGGATGTCGTTGGCGATCTTGTAGAGCGATACCGCCAGGGTTTTGAGCGAGGCGCTCAGCTGCACAAGGTCGTCGTGGGCGCCCTGCACGGTGAACTTGTTGGGCGCGGTGATGAAGGGAAGGCTGCTCAGCTGGGCGATCTCGGCCGCCGCCGCCTGATCGAAGCCCGGCGCGGCGTTGAGCCCCGTGCCCACGGCGGTGCCGCCGAGCGCCAGCCGGTAGACGCCCTGCACAGCCTGTTCCAGCCGGGCCAGGTTGTCGTCGAGCATGCCCACATAGCCGGAGAATTCCTGGCCGAGGGTCAGCGGGGTGGCGTCCTGCAGGTGGGTGCGGCCGATCTTCACGAGGCCGGCCCAGGCCGTGGCCTTGGCATCGAGGGCATCGCGCAGGGCCTTCACCGCCGGCAGCAGCTTCTGCTTCACGCCGAGTGCCGCGGCCACGTTCATCACCGTGGGAAACGAGTCGTTGGACGACTGCGACATGTTGACGTGGTCGTTGGGATGCACCGGCGTCTTGCTGCCCAGGGCGGTGCCGGCGATCTGGGAGCAGCGGTTGGCGATCACCTCGTTCACGTTCATGTTGAACTGGGTGCCACTGCCCGTCATCCAGACGTGCAGGGGGAACTGGTCGAGGTGCTGGCCGCCGGCGATTTCGTCGCAGACCTGCACGATCAGATCCTTCTGGGTGTCGGCCAGCCTTCCCGCCTGGTGGTTCACCAGGGCACAGGCTTTCTTCACGAGCGCATAGGCCGGGATCATCTCGCGCGGCATCAGATCGTCGCCGATGCTGAAATGCTCCAGCGAGCGCTGGGTCTGGGCGCCCCAGAGTTTGTCGGCCGGAACGTTGACAGCACCGAGGCTGTCCTGTTCCACTCGGGTCTCGGTCATGGAAATGCGGGGATCGGCAGCAGGCTGCTGCGCGAGAGAAATGGGAAATATGGGGCGTTAGGCGTAGGCGTCACAACGCAAGCGATGGTCAGCCTCGCGTCAGTGTTGCACTACAGCGGCTGCCTGTGTTGCTGCCTCTTGTGAAAGCGCGATTGAATGTGCCCTGGCAAACAGGAAAGGACGCTGGGGGCAGTGTCCTTTGCGGTCGCGTTGGCGGAGGGCGCTCTTCAGAATCGTCGCAGATTGGTGCCATGGTTTTGTTGTGATGTGGAAGCCGGCGCAGGCGATCGGCAAGGCAGCGGCGTTCGCTTGTGCCCTGGTCGCTTCCGTGGCCGTCTGCGGGCCGGTGCGCGCTGCCGAGCCGGCTGAGGCCGAATCGGCTGAGGCAAAGCCGGCTGAGGCCGAGCCGCCTGCCGCTGCAGCGCCGAAGGCCGAGGAAGTGAATCGCTTTGAGGATGATTATCTTTTCGGCAACTGGGGAGGCCTGCGCAGTCGCCTGTGGGAGCGCGGTATCGATGCACGGTTGCTGCTGATCACCGATCCCTACGGCAATCCGGTGGGGGGAGAGGGCCAGGGATTCAGCACCTACAGCATGCTCAGCGGCGATGTTTATGTTGATACCAACAAGGCTATGCAGTTGCCGGGCGGCATGGTTCACGTCGGCTTTTCGGTGAACTTCGGTACGCAGTTATCTCAAGATATCGTCGGCAACACGTTTCCGATTCAGTCATCGGATGTGGCGCCACCTGGCCCGCGCCTGACCACGCTCAGCTATACGCAGTCTCTGTTTGATGATGTGGTCAGCGTGCGGCTAGGCCGGCTTTCGATCGATAGCCTCTATGGCGAGGAGTTTGCGGGTTCGAGCTATTTCAGGTCGTTTACTTCGGTTGCCTTCAATGCGATTCCGTTTGCGATTTTCTATAACTCTCCTGGGGCCTTCGGCTATCCAGCCACCACCTGGGGGGCGAGACTGAAGGTTGAGCCCCGGCCCGATTTCTATGCCATGGCGGGTATCTATAACGGCGATCCCGATGTGGCTCTGGCCGACCGCTACGGGATCGACTTCAGCCTGCGCGGCCCGGCCTTCGCGATCGCCGAGCTGGGCTGGCGCCACAGCAACAGCCCTGCGGGCATGTCGCTTCCCGGCAATGTCAAGGTTGGTGCCTTCGTGCTGGGCGGTGCCGTACAGGAGTACGGATCCACCACCCTCTCCGCCGGCCGCCATGGCTTCTACGGGGTGGCGGATCAGGTGCTGAGCCGCTTTGGCGAGCCGGATTCCGGACGCTCACTGGGGATCTTCGGCAGCGTCGTCATCGCTCCGGATGCCTCCGTCAGCCCGATGCCCCACTACTTCAACGCGGGTCTGGTGGCCTACGGCCCCTTCGCCACCCGGCCCCGGGATCTCCTGGCCCTGGGCGTGGCCTACGGCGCCTACAGCGGGCCGCTGCGCCGCTCCCAGCAGCTGCTGCAGCTGGTTGACAGCACGGTGCAGCCCCAGGTCGACGAGCTGACCATCGAGCTTTCCTACGGCATCCAGCTGTTCAACGGTGTGATGCTGCAGCCGGGTGTGCAGGTGCTGGTCAACCCCGGCGGCAGCCCTGCCACCCCGGCAGCCCTGGCCCTGGGTCTCAACGCCGTGCTCAGCTTCTGAATGCAGCCACGGCGCTCCCGGGTGCGCTCAGGGCAGGGTGAAGCCCGACTGCAGATGTTCGATGTCGAGCATCACCCAGGTGAGCCACAGCAGCAGGGCGCCCAC
>JBIIJS010000157.1:0-6628 GCA_044233605.1 Cyanobium sp.
CCGGCCCCCTCCCGGCGCTGCAGCAACTGCAGGAAGGCCGGCCGCCCCACCAGATCGCGCAGGGGGTTGAGCAGTCCTGGGTCCGGGCCCAGCAGGTCGGGCAGCAAGGCCTGGATCCGTTGAGCCGGCAGATTCTCCTGCCGATCCAGCAGCTCAACAAGCTTCCTGCCCAGTGCCTGGTCGGCCGGATCAGGGGATGGCGGAGGGATGTTCAACTCTGGACTATGTTGACACGCCTTGATTGTTCATCGTTGCCGATGATGCCCCGCTTGTCGAGGGCGTACCGCACCTGGCTATCGCTCTGGATCCCCCTGGTTGTTGATAGGAGCGAACTCATGCAGCAGTGCCCGGTTGAGGCGGTCTTGGCAGCCCACCACAAGCTGGGGATGGATGCTGCCGGCGCTGAAGGGGGCATAGGCATGGGCGCAGGCTGCTCGGCTGGCTTCCTGCCAATGCTTCTGCAGTGCTCCCGGTAGCCGGCGCTGCAACCGGGCCTCCGACTCATCCAATGAGAGGCCGGCGCAGTGGCGCATTTCCATGGTGTTCTCCCCGGGGCAGCGGATGGTATCGAGCTGCTGGGCGCGGGATGCGGGCAGGCACAGCAGCAGCGCCGCAACCGGCAACAGATGCGGTGGCAGGGACACAGTATCGGACGCATCTCGGCTGAGGTTAGGCGTGGTGCCGTTCCCTTTTGCGCCCGCTCCCCACCTGGAGACTGGCTCGGATCATGCCTGGCTTTCGGTATGTCACACCATTTTTCGCAGATGATGTGGTGTTCTGCGGATCGCTCATGCCCGGGGCAAGCGTCTGATTGTGCTGGTGGAGGTGGAAATGCTCGTGGATCTTTGCCATGCCGGCCCATTCCGGGTGGGAGCAGGATGCCCGCTCCGCCGATCGGCGCAGACGCATGGATGCCTACCCTTGGCAGGTGCAGCAGGCGCTGCTGACCGTGGCCCGGAAGCGCAATGGCAGCAAAGGCAAGGCATCCGGCGCTCCCTGCAGCGGTAGGCGCAAGAGTGAGGGAGATGGATCTTGGGATCGGTAAGGTTAAATCGGTAGGGTTAAACTTAGGATCGCTGATCGTATTGGCCATTACTTCCTCCTTCGTCTTGCTTGATGCCCCAATCTTCTCTTGCCCACTCCAGGGACATCATCTCGGTCTGCTGAAGCACGAGTTGAATGGCCCCTGACTGCTTCGTGCTCATCCGAAAGCTTGTGATGGCTGCCTTTGGCGCAGCAGCCGAACAGCTTAGTGGTGCTCACCTTCGGTTATAGATACAGCACGGAGCCAGCCTGTTTCAGTTCTCTCGGCAGTCGGTTGGCTTCCGCCATCCCGTCACACCGATCATGCAGCCGTGTCGCAGTAGTGCACGTGGTGGGTCTCCGTGAAGATAGACCGCATCACTGCTCTGAGACTCCACGTCGGCGATTGAAGCCCCGCTGGCGACACATCCGGGTAGTTCGGGCACAGGGCGGAATAGTCTGAGGTTGCTATTATCAATTACGAGGGTAACTTCCGGAATCATGGTAGCAATCATGGCTAAGGCTTCACTTTTATGTTGATCTCCTATGTGTTATGTGCAGGTGCAAATCTGAGATTACTTGCTAGGACTGGCCTGCGAACTTCTTGTAAAATATTTCACCTGAAAGTCTTGCTGCTTCAACTGATGGATGAGACCATTCATCGCGATAAAGCATCATTCCATTTTGGGAGTAATATGTGCACTTGCTGTTAGGGCAAAAGATGTCAATAAGATCCACTACTATAAGTTTATTTTCTTTTTCAAGTTCCCGCAAGGCCGTATCCAGCTCTTGTCTCCGTGCAAGCGTCTGTTCTTTGTCAGGCATCTTACACTTTATGTGGTCAAATGGTGAATACCATTGTCTAGCTGCTGATTGTGAATTGCAACCTGCTTCTCGCGCGAAAGGATTGCCATGCAACACGGCTAAGGTTATTTCCTTTTGCTTGAGTTCAGAAGAGAAGCGATTTAAGCCAGCCTTTAGCAGTTGTATTGATCCTGAATTGCTCTCTGACGTTTTTTGGGGCGAAAAATATGTCATATCATTGGCAAGAAAAACAATGTCACCCGCCTTAAGTCTTCCGATAAGTTCGGGTACTACCGAGGACCAGTAAAAACTATTCGCTTTGTCCCAAGCGCTATTATTTGGAAATTCTTTGATAACAGATGCTCCCCAGGATGAAGTCACGGTTGCCGAAAAATTCTTTTCTAACACTAATCTGTCGAATGCTTGGGTAAATGCGGCAGAAAATGAATTTGCCAAAACCAAAATCTTTTTATCTGCTTTGTGAAAATTGCCTATTGTGCATTTCTCAGGAGATATCTTTTTGCCAACTTGTGAATTGTTGGAGAGAACGCAGTCGTCTCCTGCCCAGGTCCATATGTCTGATCCCCGTTTGAGTGTGTAGGGATTGGTGAGTGAAGGAACTCCAATGGCCGCTAATTTTACTTTTTTACCTGTATAAATGCTAAACGGTTGTGTTTTTACATATCCAATGAGAATTGCTGCTGATGTTAATGTTGCTCCCAGCCCAATGTTGATTGATATGTGTCTTGTGAATTGCAGGTTATTTTTCCTGATGGGCGTCTCAATCCATCTATACGAACCTATTGCCATGGCAACCATCAACCCAACCTGGGGATAGGCACTGACCACCAGTGGATTCCAATGGTCCAGCGGCTTATGGTTAGAACGCTCCAGTGCCAGAGGTAAAGTGAATATGAAATTAGGCCCACATATACAACTTTTTCAATGGTGAAAAAGGCATATGCCGAGGTTCCTTTCTTCAAACAGGCAATTAAAGCTGCTGAAAGAGCCACCATGGATATGGTCGCAGGGACTGCTGCTCCAGTTGGTAGAAATAACACTCCGATCATTGCGGCAACCACAAGAAGTGGAGGAATCTTCTCAAGCGCTTGTTCAATATTTGCTCGTTTCTGGAAACCTATGAAGATCAGGCATCCTGCGGCCATCTCCCAGAATCGTGCTGGCATCAAAAAATAAGCAGCAGGTTGATTAGCCTTGTAGAGGTAAACAAACCCGATCAGAGAAGCCAATGAAAATGCTCCGACCCAGAGGAATAGATTTCGTGATCCTTGGGCCTTCTGCTGTCCGAACCCTGAGAACCAGATCAGGAATGGAAACAGTAAATAAAACTGCTCTTCAACGCCTAGTGACCAAGTATGAGTGAAAGGATTTAGTTCAGTAGACTCGGCGAAGTAATCGGTCGCTGAGCGATAAAGATTGATATTGGAAATGCCAAACAACGATCTCCACCCCAGACCCAATGTCATTCCAGGATCAGGGTTGAAAAGTGAAATTAAAATACTGGTGATCAGAACAAAGACTACCAGCGCAGGAACCAGGCGCTTGATACGCCGCTCATAAAACCCCGTTAGGAAATCCAGAAAGCTCATGGACTTCCTGTCCGACAGCGACGAAGTGATTACATATCCAGAGATCACAAAAAATATATCAACGCCCAAATACCCGCTAGGCAGTAAATTTTTGTTGAAATGATTGATGATAACCGCAACCACTGCAAACGCGCGTAAACCGTCAATCTCGGGGCGGTATTTGCTATTGCCTGCGCCAGTTTTATTGGGAGATGCTGGTACTGCTGCTGCCATCGCTCCCTCAAAAGTGGCTCAGACTATATCGTTTCTCCAGAAACCTTGTGACTTCAGCCAGGGCGATGGATCTACCACGACCCCGACCCTTGGGAATCAGGTCCAGTGCCAGTGCTTTATCACTGTCTTCTTCGTCGCTTGCTTCGGGTGCGGGCAAGGTGGCGGCATCGGTCACTGAGCATGGAAGCGGTTTCTGCGCAGTTCCCGCCTGTCTGCCAGCGGCAAGAATGTGGATATTCGCTTCTGAATCAGGTGTCTACTGATCTTTCTTCCAGGTCCGCTCCAGGGATTGCCTGAACTCGCTCTCGCTCATCGGACGTGTCAGTTCCCGTCTGCGGAGCGTGCTCCCGATCCACCAGACCTGCAGACCGCCAAAGGCAAGGGCGATGAGTCCAAGTTGGAGATATCCCCAGTTCAGGTACCCCATCAGCGGGTCTTCCTCTCAACCTTCTTGCATTGCTTGGTCTTCAGATGTTGTCTCCTGGCCCACTGGGCGATCCTGATGGCCATTCCGCAGTGCTCACAGGTTGCTGAGGGCACTTGGCGGATCCAGGGATCAGGACGCTCACCTACCAGTTCCCGATGAGAAGGGGCCAGACGTCTGCCCTGCTCCTGGCGGGTCGGTGCATGCGCTGTGGTCACGGACCAGACCTTATTGGATTTTAAAACCCTGTGCTGTCCTTGGTTTTGAAGGAACTTGGGAGGTCTTGCGACCGCCGGATCCTTGAGAAACGGAGAGGGAGGGATTCGAACCCTCGACAGAAGTTGCCTCCTGTAACTCCTTAGCAGGGAGCCGCTTTCAACCACTCAGCCACCTCTCCAGCGGCCCAGCGAGCTTACCTGACCAGGGCGTCGCTCGTCTGGGCGGGGGCTCAGTCGCTGCGGAACAGACGCTGCACCCGCCGGCTGTCTACGTTGACCATCAGCTCGTAGGGGATGGTGCCGGCTCGCTGGGCCACCTGCTCGGGCCGCAGCACCTGCCCCTCGTGGGCCCCGAAGATCAGCACCTCGTCGCCCACGGCCGCCTCGGGAACGGCGTCAAGGTCGATCGCCATCGAATCCATCGACACCCGTCCCAGCACCCTCACCCGGTGGCCCTGCACCATCACCTCGCCACAGTTGGAGCTGCGCCAGGGCACGCCGTCGTTGTAGCCCACCGCCACGATGCCGATGCGCTGCTGCTCGGCCTCGATCACGTAGGTGCCGTTGTATCCGATCCGCTGACCCCGCGGCCAGATCGCCACCTGGGCCAGGCGGCTCACGAAGGCCACCCCAAGATCCAGCTCCATCGCCGCCGTTGTGGCCGCCGAGGGCTGGATGCCGAAGATGCCCAGCCCCAGCCGCACCATCCCCAGCCGCGCCTCGGGAAATCGAATCGTTGCCGCGGTGGCGGCGGCATGCAGCAGCAGGGGCTCGTCGGTTTCGGCACGGATCGCATCAGCTGCCTCCTTGAAGCGGCGCAGTTGCTCGCGGCTTTGCCCATCGGCGTCCGGGTCGTCGGCGCTGGCGAAGTGGGTCATCAGCCCGCTCAGGCGGGCCACCCCGGAACCGCGCAGCCGCCGCGCGGCGGCCCGCGCGTCCTCGAGCCGCACCCCCAGCCGGCCCATGCCGCTGTCGATCTCCAGGTGCACCTCGCAGCTCCCTCCCATCTGCTGCAGGGCCTCCACCAGGGCTTCGGCGAAGGCCATCGAATACACCACCGGCGTCAGCCGCCAGCGCACCGCCTTGTCGACCTCGTCGATGTCCATCAGCATCACCAGAATCGGTAGGTGCACACCGGCCCGGCGCAGAGTGGCCCCCTCGTCGGCGGCGGAGACGCCGATCCAATCGACGCCGCTCTCCTGCAGGGCGATGCCCATCCGGGCCAGCTCGGTGCCGTAGGCCCAGGCCTTGAGCACCGCCAGGATCGCCACCCGGGGACCGCAGAGGGTGCGGAAGCGGGCGATGTTGCCCTGGATCGCCCCCAGATCGATCAGAAAGCGCCGCGCCGCCATCGACTCCCAGATCGAGCAGGCGGCCGCCGCCAGGCCTTGGCGGGCCGGACCCTTCAACAGCAGGGTGTCGCCGCGGCGGGCCAGATCGCGGAGGCTGGCGCGCAGCTCGCCTGTGTCGGCCAATTCCAGCACCGGGCGGCCGGGTCGGGCTGCCCGCCAGGCCGCGGCGGTGTGGGCGCGGGCGGGGTGGGGCAGCAGCAGCAGATGGCTGAAGCCCCGCTCCGCTGCCAGCCTGCCGATCAGAGCATGCTCCCTGGCCTCGTGCTCTCCCAGCTCGTTCATGCCGCCGAAGATGAACAGGCGCCGGCCCCTGCCGGCCTCCGGGTCGGCAGCCACCGCCTCGAGGGCCGCTGCAGCCGATAGGGGATCGTCGGCGGCGGTGTCGTTGACGATCGTGATCCCCTCCGGCGTGCGCCAGGTTTCCATGCGGGTGGGTCCGAAGCGGTGGTCGGCCAGGGCCTGACCCACCTCCTCCACGCCAACCCCGAGCCGGCGGGCCGCGGTGATGGCGATCACCAGATCGTCGAGCAGGGGGGCCGAACGGGTACGCACCCTGAGCTGCAGCAGGCTGCCGCAGAAATCCAGGCTCAACAGCGTGCCCACCGGGCAGCTGCGGCGTTCCACCACCCGGGGGTCGGATTCGCCGGCGCGGAGCCTGCGGCAGGCCAGTGGTTGTTCCGCCACCAGTGGGTCGTCCGGCAGGATCACCCAGCCATCGGCAGGGATCGCCGCGAACAGGCGCAGCTTTTCGCGGGCCGTCACCACGCGGCTGCCGAAGCTGGCGATGTGAGCCAGACCGATGTTCACCAGCACACCGTGGTCGGGCTGGAGGATGGCCGCGATCCGTTCCATCTCCCCCGGCGCCGACACCCCCGCCTCGAACACGCCGATCTCGGTGCCCGGTGGCGCGGCCAGCACCGCCAGCGGTACCCCGATCTGGCTGTTCCAGCTGCCCGGACTGGCCGCCACCCGCCAGCGGCCGGC
>JBIIJS010000158.1:0-6619 GCA_044233605.1 Cyanobium sp.
CGAAGGCCTCAGCGGAATTCATCACGCTCAGCAATCGGCCCACCCATTGCAGCAGATCGGCCCTGCCATCCGCCATTGTGTGCGCCAGGAACAACAAGCTCCGCCGCCATGCTGCGCTCCACGCCGGCCCGGATCGCCCTGGGCGGCGGACTCGCCGGCCTGAGCCTCTCGATTCTCAACCAGTTCACCGGCATGGCGGCCGATGCAGTGGTGGATCCGGCCCTGGAGAGGGCTGGGGTGCTGGCCAGCATCCTCTCGGTGCTGCTGATGCTGATCGGAGTGCTCTGGGAGCGGATCGAACCGGTGCCCCCTGAGCGGGTCAGTCTTCAGGGTGAGGAGGGGCTTGAGCTGCTCGGAGATCTTGAGGCCGGCCTGCGTCGGGAACTGGCATGGGGGAGCCGCATGCTGCTCACCGCCACCCCTGCCGCCACCCTGCTGGTGCAGTGGCGCGGAAGGTTGCTGCTGCGCCGCGGGCTGCTGGCGGAGCAGACCTTCATGACCGGTCCGATCTGCCGGAAGGCGATGGAGCATGGCCGGGCGATCTCCCTGGTTGATCTGCGCCTCTATCCGGGTCGTGGGGAATTCGATGCCTTGCTGCCCGGCTTGCCGGCGGTGGTTGTGCAACCACTCGGCGACAAGGGCGTATTGCTGCTCGGCGGATGGTCGGCGCGCTGTTTTGGCCGTGGCGATCTGGCCTGGGTGGAGGGCTGGGCGCAGCGCCTCACAGACGCACTGGTTGAGGCTTCGGACGGGGTTGGACCGGCTGAGCAGGACGGACCGACTTCGGCACCAGGATGCGACTGACTACGCGGCCGCCCGGACTGATCATCTGCACAGAACCCTGCGCACCGAGCCTGCCCTGCAACTGCTGTCCGCGCACGCTGCGGGGGTTGATCTGGCGGTCGAGTTCCACATTGCCCTGCGCCTCGATCGCCTGACTTTGCCAATTCCAACTGCAGCGTGTGGCCTGCAGCCTCTCGCCGGGTTGCTCCAGGAAGCAGCCCGCCGGGATCTCGACGATCTGCTCGCCGGCTCGCACCCGCAGCGATGAACCGCGGGCGAGGGTGGTCCCCCGCCGCGCCTCGAACGGCTGATCCGAGGAGACCTGCTGCTCTATGACGTCGATGCGAAGGTCTCGGGAATCCAGGCGGATCTGATCCACCGGATCGCTGACCTGAACCGGCGCGCGCAGGGTGAAGCGCTGCTCGATGGTGTTGCCCTCCAGGGCCGTGGCCGTAAGCGTCTGGGCGGGACGATCGGGGGAAGACCCCTGGGGCCGTCGCACTGCCCGCACCGGACCCGAGGCGGATAGCGTCCCGGTGCCCGGCTGCCAGTCGGCCTTGGTTGCGGTGATCACGATCTCCGGCCTGCCGCGCTTTTCCTGCCGGAAGGGATCAAAGCTGCGCGGCCAGCGTTGCAGCTGGGGGCTGCCGCGTAGTTCGAGCCGGTCGCGGTCGATCAGAAAGCGGGCCCGCTCCGAGACGATGCGGCTGTAGGGATCGAAGGCCTCGGGGTGGCGATCGATCTCCATCAGCTTGCGAGAGGGTATCCAGCGCACCCGCGAGGCGCGGATCAGGGTCGGCTGGGCTCCCTGTTGTTCCAGTCGCACACCTCCCTCGAGCAGGATCACCTCGCCATCATTGACAACGGTGCCGCTGTCGGCGGCGAGGCGGTAGCGGGCCTTGCCGTTGACATAGATGACACCGCGCGGCTTCATCGCCTGGGCAACGCGGCGGCGCAGGTCGTAGCGGGCCTCAGGGCTGGTGAGTTCCCAGGCCGGCCGGCCCCGGGGATCCTGCTGGCTCAGATTGAGGGATCGGAAGACGAACGGCAGGCTGCCCTCTTCCGGAGCGAGGCTTTTTCTTGGCGTGCAGGCGGCAGTCAACAGGAGCAGCCCGAGGCTTGCAGCCAGCGGAGCGAGTGGGCTGGTCGGCAAACGAGGGCTCACAGGGGCCCCTCAAGCTCCAGTCGCTGCATCACCGGTGAGGGTTCGCACAGCGGTTGCCCGGAAGGAAGGCCACCCCAGACCAGGGCACCATGCCAGGTCTCTGAAGGCAGGGTGTCGGCCCCGCTCTGCAGGGGCTTCCGGCCAAGCTGTTCCAGCATGCGGGCCGATAAATCAGGCAGCAGCGGAGCAAGCAGCACCGCCACCAGCCGGCAGGTCTCCAGCACCGCGTAGAGGTCATCACCGACAGCGGCCTCCTGACCCGGCTGTTTCATGCGTTTCCAGGGGGCCTGATCGTTGAGGAAACCGTTGGCCTCCCCGGCCAGCTGCAGCACGGCCTCGGCCGCCGCACGGAAATCGATGCGATCCAGAGCTTCCGGCACCGCGGCCGTGGCCTGCAGAGCCCTGAGGGCCAGGGGGTGGCCGCTGCCGCTGGTTGCGCTCGTCGGCGGCACGCAACCGGCGAACCATTTGCGTGCCATCGAGGAGGTGCGGTTGAGCAGGTTGCCGATCGTGTTGGCCAGGTCGTTGTTGACCAGATCGATGAAACGTTGCTGCTGAAAATCGCCGTCTTCACCGAAGGGTATGTCGCGCAGCAGGTACCAACGCACCGCATCGCGCCCGCAGCGATCCAGCAGCACTTCCGGATCAAGCACGTTGCCGAGCGATTTGCCCATCTTCTGCCCTTCGCGGGTGAGAAAGCCGTGGCCGAACACCCGCTCCGGCAGAGGAAGCCCTGCCGAGAGCAGCATCGCCGGCCAGAACACGGCATGAAAGCGCAGGATGTCCTTGCCGATCACATGCAAGCCAGCCGGCCAGCCCCGCTGCGCCAGCAGGTCGAGGCTGGCTGGGTCTTGGGGCTCCAGCAGGGCGGAGAGATAGCCCAGCAGGGCGTCGAACCAGACGTAGAAGGTGTGGCCCGGATGGCCCGGCACGGGAATGCCCCAGGGCAGGTCGACCCGGGAGATCGAAAAATCACGCAAGCCGCCTGCCACGAAGTTCTCCACCTCTCTCCGGCGTGACGCCGGCGCCACAAAGCCCGGGCGAGAAATGAGCTCTGCGATCGCCTCCTGGTAGCGGGAGAGACGGAAAAAGAGATTCACTTCATCGCGCCATTCCAGCGGGCGGCGGTGAATTGCACATTCGGGGTCCTCGGTTTCGTGGGGATCGTCCTTGAATTCCTCGCAGGCCACGCAATACCAGCCCTGCTGACGACCTTCCACCACATCGCCGTTGGCCTCGACCCGTCGGAAGAACTCCGTCACCAGCGCCTCGTGACGGGGATCGGTGGTACGGATGAAACGGTCGTGGCTGATGCCCCAGCGCTGCCAGAGGGAGCGGAACTGCTGGCTGACCAGGTCGCAATGCGCCTGGGGGCTCAGGCCGGCGGCCTCAGCGGTGCGCTGGATCTTCAGGCCGTGCTCGTCGCAGCCGGTGATGAAGGTGACCCTCTCCCCCTGCAGGCGCCGGAAACGGGCGATGGCATCGCAGGCAAGAGTGGTGTAAGTGCTGCCCAGATGGGGCCGGTCGTTGACGTAATAAAGCGGAGTGGTGAGCGTGAAGGACATCGCAGCTGGGGTCCGGGAGGCCGCATCGGCCGGGACGACGCCTTGAATTCCTGCCCGACCGGCGGATCCTACCCATCGCGCTCCGGATGGCCGTGCCGGGGCCAGGGGCTGCAGCGAGGCAGGGGAGACTGGGGCCACCGATGATTTGATGCAAGTGTGGGACGGGGGCGCCGATGGGGTGGAGGTGCTGGTGTGGGGCGGGGGCAGCGGCGGAGTGGCGGCGGCTCTGCAGGCAGCCCGCTCCGGTGCAAGCACCCTGCTGCTCACACCGGGTGCCTGGCTCGGCGGCATGGTCAGTGCCGCCGGGGTGTGCTGCCCTGACGGCAACGAGCTGAGTCCGTGGCAGAGCGGCCTCTGGGGGGCGCTGCTGCGGGCGCTGGCGGCGGCGACCCCCGGTGGCCTCGATCAGAACTGGGTGAGCTGTTTCGGCTACCGGCCCGCTGATGCCGAGGCGGTTCTGCGTCGCTGGCTGACGGCCGAACCGCGGCTGCGCTGGTGGCCGCTCAGCAGGGTGCATCAGCTCGACCTGCAGGGCGGCCGGATCAGTGCCGTCACGGTCGAACGGAAAGGGCGGCTGGGGACAATGCGGCCGGCGATCGTGATCGATGGCAGCGACCGCGGCGATCTCCTCCCCCTGCTCGACGTGCCATTCCGTTTTGGCTGGGAGGCGCGGGAGCAATGGCAGGAACCAAGTGCGCCGAACCGGGCAGCCCTCGAGAGCGAACCGTTTTTCCGCCAGCAGCCGGTACAGTCACCTACCTGGGTGGTGCTGGGTCAGCTGGCGGACGGCCCGATGCCACCGCGGCCCACACCGCAGTTGCCTGCTCCGTTCGAGCAGGCCTGCGAGCGGTTCGGACTGGAGGCCACGCTCAGCTACGGCCGCCTGCCCGGCGGCCTGGTGATGCTCAACTGGCCCCTGCACGGCAACGACTGGCACCAAGGCCTGCAGCGCGCTTTCAGCCCCGAAGGAGCGGCGGCGGCGACGGAGGTGGATCCCCAGCTGGCGGGGGAGATGGCGGAGCACAGCCGCGCCTTCGCCGATGCCCTGGCGGCGGCAAGCGGCGGCTGGCTGCAGCGCGGCAAGGTGTTCCCCACCCCCGCGCAGGCAGCGGCCGGCGCCTTGAACGGCAGCGGTGATCTGGCATTGATGCCCTACTGGCGTGAGGGACGCCGGCTGATCGGCCGGGAGCTGGTTCTCGAGCAGCATCTGCTGCCGGTTGGACCGGGCGAGCGGATCGCACCGCTGCCCCTGAGTGATGGGGTCACCACGGCAATCGCAGTGGGCAATTACGCCAACGACCATCACTATCCAGGGGAAGACTGGCCCCTGGCAGCGAAGAGCTGCCGCTGGGGTGGCCGCTGGAGCGGGACCCCTTTCGCCATTCCCTGGGGGAGTCTGGTCAGCCGCGATGTGGCCAACCTGTTGGCGGCCGACAAGTGCTTCAGCGTCAGTCACATGGCCAACGGCGCCACGCGCCTGCAGCCGCTGATCCTCAACCTCGGCCAGGCGGCCGGCCTGGCGGCGGCGCTGTGCGTGCGCGATGGGCTGATGCCGGCGGAGCTGCCGGTGCGCCGGCTGCAGGAGGCTCTGATCAGGGAACCCATCGCTCCCGCCGCTCCCCTGCCCCTGTGGGACACCCCATGGCATCACCCCGACTGGCGTTCCCGCCAGCTGGAGGCCCTCGCGGATCCTGGGCGGATCGATGACCGGGGGCGGATGGCGGCATTGCCCATCGATCCCTTCGCGGCACCCGCCGAACCGGGCGAACGGCTCTGGCAGGGCGAGCTGGTGCCGGAGGGGGATGGTGAGTATCGCCTGTTCGGCTGCGCTGGTCCGGATGGACATCCCTGGCGGCTGATCACCCTCGAACCCGCCTTGCACGACTGGCTGTCCATGCAGTCACGGCCCCTGCCGGTGCGGCTGATCGGTTGCGCCAACCCCTGGGGCCCCTGGCTGCGGGTTTCGCGGCTGGCTTAACGGCGAGCCTCGAGGTGCAGGATGTCGCGAAGGGAATCGAGCTCACGAACCCTCACCAGCAGGGCCTCGCCGGGCTCGCTGCGGCAAGGGCAGCGGGCGGGCAGTTCGAAGGCAAGCTCCTCGAGATGTACCAGCCCGAGCTGGTCCTGGGGACGGAGCCAGCGCAGGAAGGTGGCCCGCCACTCGAGCCGGGGGTGCTGTTCGAACCACACCTGGCGCCAGTGGCGCTGATCGTCGCGGCTGATGGCGATCCCTTGCCGCACCGGTGCCTCGATCTGGGCCAGCAGGCCGTCGAGCGCAGCCGCATCCAGCGGTGGTATGCCCTCGAGCCGGCAGCGCAGCTGTCGTTGCACCAGCAGATCGCCATAGCGGCGGATCGGTGAGGTGGCCTGTACATAGGCCGGCAGGGCGAGGCTGAAGTGAGGCGCCGGCGCACTGCCCACATGGCCCCGGCTCAGACAGCGTTTCAGGGCCGCATGGCGCACCACTCCAGGCGGCAGGGCTGCGAGTTCCTGAGCTGGGGGGAGGCTGCAGCTGGGTTGGCTGCGGTAGGGGAGGGCCAGGCCCTCGCGACTGCCCAGATCGGCGATGGCGGCACCGGCCAGGATCATTGCCTCGGCCACCAGGATGCGGGCTGGGCCGGGCTCGAGGATCTCCAGTTCACCTGTACCGCCTCCGTTGCAGCGAACCCGTCCCTCCGGCTGATCGAGGATCAGGGCACCGCGGGCGATGCGCCAGGCCCGGCGTTTCAGCAGCAGTTCGTGCAGGCAGAGCAGATCGCGCTCCTGCGGAGGAGCGAGTTCGATCAGTTCATCAACGTCGTCGTAGGAAAGGCGGTAGTCGGGCCGCACCCAGCTGTGATGAAGCTGAAGGTCGCTGACGGCTCCCTCCTCGTCGAGGGCGATGGCCAGACTCCAGGCGGCGCAGCGCTGACCCCGGCGCAGGCTGAACGGCCCGGTGGCAAGCCGGGGCGGAAACATCGGCAGGCTCCCCTGGGCCAGATAGAGGCTGGAGGCCCGGCGGCGGGCCTCCAGGTCGAGGGGGCTGTCCGGTGCGATCAGCCTGCCCGGATCGGCCACATGGATCCAGATCCAGGCGCTGCCGTCTGGGCGCCGTTCTAGCGAGAGA
>JBIIJS010000159.1:0-6526 GCA_044233605.1 Cyanobium sp.
AGGCCCTGCAGCTGGCCAAGAGCAACGGCCGCAACCAGACCGCCAGCCTGCTCGACGGTATCTGAACCCATGGCTGCAGCCCCCATCCCGCAGGACCCGCGCGATGCCTTGCTGGACGCTGCCCCGGCCCAGTGCTTCTACGAGGTGTTCTGGCATGGCGAGGGCATCGGCGACGGCGGCGACCCCGGCGAAGCCCTGCTCGCCTATGCCGCCGTCCGCCCCGAAGATGGCGACTGGGATCGAGCTTGCCGCGCGCCGGGGGCCGACCCCCACCTGGAACGGCATGGATCCTTCGAGGCCTACCTCGATAACGCCGACGCGCTCGAGCGGCTGCCGGTGACCGCAGCGATGATCGCCGCCGCCCTCGAGCATCCGGCCTCCTGATCGCCTTTCCCCCATGACCGCGCCGGGCGCTGTTCAGGCCTGTGCCCTGGGCAGCTCGTCGAGCCGGGTGGTGGCCGCCCGCGACAGCCGCGAGCGCCTCATCGTCCAGCCGGGCTGCAGTCCGCAGGCGGCCCAGAGGATCGTGCCGCTGCCGTAGCGGTGGTTGAGCGCATCCACGGCCGCCATCAGGGCGGCTCGGCGTTGCATCTGGGCCTCCCCCATCGGCACGAAGAGGTGATGCTGCAATTGCTCCAGCCCCTGCAGATCCTGCAGCAGCACGCCGGCTTTCTGCAGGGGCGGCTCGGCGCGGAACAGCCGCTCCGCCAGGGGCAGAGCGGCGGCCAGCAGCACGGCGGTGTCGTCGCTGGCCAGGGGCAGCCGCACGCTGGCGGTGTTGCTGTAGAAGGGGCGGCCATCGAACGGACTGCTGCGCACGAACACGGTGATCGCGCCGGCGCGCTGCCGCTGCCGCCTGAGCTTCTCGGCGGCCCGGCTGAGGTGGCTGGCCACCGCCTCGCGCAGTTCCGGCAGGAAACGCACGGGCCGGCTGAAACTGCGGCTGACGCAGGTTTCCTGTTTCGCCGCCGGTAGGAGCAGCAGCGGCAGGCAGCTGTGGCCCCGCAGCTCCTGCTGCAGCCTCAGCCCCACCACACCGCAGCGGCGGCGCAGTTCCCCCGGCGGCAGGTCGCGCAGCTCACGGGCATTGCGCACGCCCCGCAGGCGGCACCAGCGTGCCAGCCGGCGGCCTATGCCCCAGACATCCTCCACTGCGACCGCCTCGAGCCAGGGGTCGGGATCGCCCGCGGCGCCGAGGTCGAAGACCCCACGTCGCCGCTGCTGCGGGTGGTGCTTGGCGATGCGGTTGGCCAGCTTGGCTAGCACCTTGGTGGGGGCGATCCCCACCGCCACCGGCAGGCCCAGATCGCGCCGTACGGTTTCCCTGAGGGCCTCCCCCCAGCTGCTGAGATCAGCTCCGGCGCCGCCGCTGCGGGGGCGTGGCAACTGGCCGAAGGCCTCGTCGATCGAATAGATCTCTAGTTCCTCCACCCAGCGTTCAAGCGTGGCCATCAGCCGCTGGCTCATGTCGGCGTAGAGGGCGTAGTTGGAGCTGCGCACCAGCACGCCATGGCGTTCCAGTAGAGGCCGTACCTGGAAGTAGGGCGTGCCCATGGTGATGCCGAGGGCGCGGGCTGCGGCGCTGCGGGCGACGATGCAGCCGTCGTTGTTGGAGAGCACCACCAGCGGCCGGCCGATCAGGGAGGGATCGAGCACCGCCTCGCAGGAGGCGTAGAAGTTGTTGGCGTCGATCAGAACGACTGCGCGCATGGCCTGTGCGGCCCGGAGGCCCACCAGCCCTCAGGTTAGTTCATTTGTACTGCCTGGGTGCATGTGCTGGCGCTGCCGCCCGCCTCCGGCGAGGCTGGGGCATGGCTGTTCCATCGCCTCCCGATTTCCGCTCCCGGCCCGGCGGCGGATCGCCCGACCCGGCGCTGGCGATCCAGCGGCAGCCGCACCGGCGTCAGCACCAGCACAGGGCCGTATCCACGGCTGCCTTCCGTTGGAGCATCCTGCTCAACAGCGTTCTGTCGGGCCTGCAGCTGCTGATCGGCATGGCGTTCGGATCGCTCGCCCTGATCGCTGATGCGGTACACAACACCGGGGATGTCGCCGGCCTGCTGGTCGGCTGGGGTGCCGAACGGCTCAGCGCCCGTCCGGTGACGCGGCGCTTCACCTACGGATTCGGCCGCAGCACCGAGCTGGCCTGCCTGATCAACGGCGTGCTGATTCTGATGGCGGCCGCGGTGGTGATCGTGGAGGGGATCCAGCGCCTGGCCCATCCGGTGCCGGTGGTGACGGGCCCGGTGGCCTTGGCGGCGGCGGCCGGCATTGTGGTGAATCTCGGCTCGGCCCGACTTTTCGCCGGCCACCGGCACGATCTCAACCGCCGAGCCGCCCGGCTGCATCTGCTCAGCGATGCGGCGCTCTCGGCCGCGGTGCTGGTCAGCGCCGGCCTGGTGAGGCTCACCGGCTGGCCGATCCTTGATGCGATCACCGCCCTTGCGGTGGGACTGGTGGTGGCCTGGAGCGGCTGGCGGGTGCTGAGCGAGGCGGTGATGGTGAGCCTCGACGCCGTCCCGGCCCACATCGATCTGGCAGCGGTGGAGGCTGCCCTGCGCCAGCTCCCCGGGGTCGTCGATGTTCATCACATCCACGTCTGGGCGATGAGCACCTCGCAGACCGCCCTTACGGCCCATCTGGTGCGTCGTGCCGGCGAGCTGGATGACATGGAGCTTCTGCATGGTGCCAAGCAGCGGTTGGCCAGCCTTGGCATCTCCCACACCACCCTGCAGCTGGAGCCGCCGCCGCCGCGCTGATCAGCCTTGCTCCCCGTCCTCCAGCAACAGGTGGGCGAAGGTGGCGTACTGCTGCTGCTCTTCAGGGCTGAGAGCGCGGGATGGGAGTGGTGCTCCGGCGAGGCGATGGGAGGCTGCGCCATCGCTTGCCCTGCGGGGTTCAGGAGCGCTGCTGGGTTTGGCGCTGCTGGGACGCTGTTCGAGTTCCCGCAGCCGCTCCATCCAACGGGGTGGCACCGTGCCGTCGGGGCTGGCGGCGATCAGCTCGCGGAACAGCTGCTGGGGATCGTTCTCGGTCTCCAGCCGATGGCGCCGGGGGCTGGGAGCGGGGCGAGAGGCAGCGGGTACAGGTGCAGGGAGAGGCTTCGGCAGACGGCGACCGAGGGCTTCCAGCTGTTCCCGACTGCGGGCATCGAAAGTCATGGGGGCTCAGGCCTCAACCGCAACCCAGCGTGTCGCGGGTGGCTCGGCCGCTGGCGGGATTGGTGCCAGTGGCGACGGCGCACAGCGCCTTGAGGGCATCGCCGCGCAGGGGCACATTGCTGAAATCAGCCCCATCGATCCGTACATCGATGAATTTGGTGTTGAAGGCGAAGGCGTCATCGAGGCGAGCGTTGCGCAGGTCGGTACCCTCCATCACTGCTGAGTCGAGGGTGGCCTCACGCAGATCGGCTCCGGACAGGTCGGCGTCCTGGAGCTTGGCGCCGAACAGGGAGGCGTTGCGCAGATCGGCGTCGTGAAAATCGGCATCGCGCAGATTGGTGAGGTTGAAGGTGACACCGCGCAGATCAGCCCCATGGAAATCAGCACCGATCAGCACCTGCTTGGCGTAGTCCATCGCCGCTTCGGCTGCTGGGGCCAAAGTAAGCAGAGCGGAAAGCAGGATGAAGAAGGCTAGACGCAATGCAATGGATCGCACAACTGACACTGTCTCAAGAGGTCGATGGAGCGGCTGTGGAGCTGATGAGATTGACATCATAGAATCGTAACCATTGGGATCCGCTAAAGCAGCAATACTGTAAATAGTGAAATTATATGTCAATCCCTGGCGTGTCGCCGCAACCCTGCCGAGCGAAATCTGATGCTTGGTTGAACCTGGTATATTCATCACGTGGGCTGGAAGTTTCCATGGCAAAGCTAATTTTACACATTGGAATTGAAAAAACAGGCGCCTCATCTATTCAGGGCTTTCTTGTTAAGAATCGTTCAATCCTTCAGGATAAAATGTATATATACCTGCTTTTTTAGGTAAATCAGGCAACCATCGCAAGGCAGTTTTTTTAGCGCAGGATGATGATCGAGTTGATGCCTTCGCCATCCGCAGGGAGGCGAAGATGTCCTTGGAATCTCGATCAGCACGCAGAAATGCTGAGGTGGCTAGAATGAAACGAAAACTTGAGGCTTATCACCAACATACTTGGATCATCAGTTCAGAGCATTTTCAATCGCGTCTTCGTCAAGGAGAGGTTGAGCCTCTAAGGGGCATTTTGGAGGATATGTTCGACGAAATAAAGATTATTCTTTACCTGCGACATCCGCTAGAAACAGCCATTTCGTCTTGGAGCATGAAGAGCATGAAAATCAGGAAAGGAATTGTGCGACTTTCTCTGGATAAGCCTGAGCGCTTTTCCGGTTTATGTGACCACAAAACGATGATAGAGCGCTGGGTCAATGTGTTTGGCTCTGGCCGTATGTGCGTTCGCTTATTTCAAAAGAATATGTTTGTAAAGGGTGACCTTATCCATGACTTTTGCGACGCAGCTAATATTGAAACTGATCAAGAAATGGCTTTGCCTGACAGAAAAAATCAAGCGCTCAGTTATTTTGCAATTAAGATTTTATCGCGCGTTAGGAGCATCTTGGGTAGTCGCTTTCATGAGTTGAATTCGCGGCACTGGGACTTGCTGCTTCAGCTCTGCGAGCAATATTTCTCGGGATTTCCAGTGTACCTGCCAACCGTCGCTGAGGCTGATGCATTTGACCGTTATTATTGCGATTCGATGCGGTGGGTTCATCAGATGTTTTTCCCCCATAGGCCCCTGCTTTGGGGAGAAAAATTTCCAGTGGTGAGAGATGAGAATGATTCGCGATTCAAGGCAACATGGACATCGGAAGAAGACAGCATATTGACCATGTTTGCTGATATGTGGATCAGCACGCTAGCCAATGATTCGGTTTTGCAGCAGCGCACTTAAGTGATTCGCGGTTACCAAGCCAGGCGGTATGGTTTATATACAAAAACATGATTTCGTTTGAAGCGAACGGTTTCTGATGGTCAATCGGATAATAATCATTGAAACCAGCTTGCACCTCCTCTCGTTATGGAACTCTCCCGCTCCCGACTTCGCGGAGACTGGGCTGAACGCAGGGCGTTGACACTGCTCCGCTCCCGCGGTTGGAGTCTGCTAAGCAAGAACTGGAGCTGCCGTTGGGGAGAGCTTGATCTGGTACTGGCCAAACCTGGTCGCCTCCTGCTGGTGGAAGTGAAGGGGCGCAGTCCGGGGAGCCGTGATGGATTCGGGCGTGCTGCTCTGCGCGGCGACAAGCGCCGCCGCCTTGCCCGGGCATGGGACTGCTGGATTGCGGAACATCCCCAATGGGCCGAGGTGCCGGTGGAGCTGGTGGCTGCGTTGGTCCCCCTGCACAGAGCGGCGGGCACTCGGGCACGACCGGTGCACTGGGTGCGCCTGGAGGTCTGATGAGTGTGAAAGACCAGCCCTGAAAAAACGGGAATCAGGGTGTGCTCGAAGACGGGGTCGGCGGTGCCGGTGGCTGCAGGGTGGGCGTTTTTTCTGCGGGCCGGTACTCGACCGTGCAGCGATAGCGAGGGTTGTCCATGCCACCCACACCGATTTCCTGGCAGCGGCTTCCGGTGGTCGTGGCGCCGCGGGGCACCTGCTCCAGGGCAGCCTGGCGCGCAGACTCCCGGTCGATGATCGAATCAGCGGTGACACTGCCCGCTCGCACGGGCGTTGCAGCAACGAGCAGCAGTGCTGCCAGACAGCTCGGCCAGACACGGTGGCATGGCGATCCCAGGCAGGGGGAGGCCAAGGGCGTGGAATCAAGCATGGGGGCGCGGCGCTCCTCCAAGCTGTAGCCAGTTTTCGCCCGTCACGCCCGGTTCGGGGTGCGCTGCCCATGACATTCGCAGGCCATCAGGCCCGCAAGCGCTTCGGCCAGCATTGGCTCATCGATCCGCAGGTGCTCGATCGGATCGTGGAGGCGGCGGAGCTGAAGCCCGGCGAGCGCGTGCTCGAGATCGGTCCCGGCCGGGGTGCCCTCACCGAGCGGCTGCTGGCCTCCCCGGCTGAAGCTGTGGTGGCGGTCGAGCTCGACCGCGACCTGCTGGAGGGCCTGGAGAAGCGCTTCGGCTCTGATCCACGCTTCCGTCTGATCGGCGGCGATGCTCTCGCCGTGCCGCTGGAGCCCGTCGATCAAGCTCAGGCCAACAAGGTGGTGGCCAATATCCCGTACAACATCACCGGGCCTTTGCTGGAGCGTCTCCTTGGACGGCTGGAGCGGCCCCGTACCCCTCCCTACCAACGTCTGGTGCTGCTGGTGCAGCGGGAGGTGGGGGAGCGCATCGGAGCTGCTCCGGGCAGCGGCGCCTACTCGGCCCTGAGTGTGCGACTGCAGCTGCTGGCCTCCTGCCGCAGCATCTGCTTAGTGCCGCCCCGATGCTTCAGTCCGCCGCCGAAGGTGCATTCCGAGGTGATCGCCATCGATCCGCTGCCTGCTGATCAACGTCCTTCACCGAATCTCTGCCGCACGGTTGAGCGGCTGCTGCG
>JBIIJS010000160.1:0-6437 GCA_044233605.1 Cyanobium sp.
ACGGGTCGCCGCTCGCCGGCGCTGACGTATTCCAGCCTGCCCGATCCGGCCTGGATCTGCAGGGCTGCGCCGCGTCCCGGCCGGCCGTGTTACAGAGCAGGGGCACGCCGGAGCGCCGTTGCCAGCGCCGCCGCCCCCCGAAGCCCACGGCGGCAACCGCCAGGCCGTGGCCCGTCGCCTTGGCTGTCCCCCCGGGCGGCTGCTCGAGGCCAGTGCCTCGCTGGTGCCCTTCGGGCCGCCGCCGGCCCTGCTGCGCGCCCTGCGCGGCCGGGCGGCCCTCGCCGCCCTGCGCGACTATCCCGACCGCTCCTACCGCGACCTGCGCGCCGCGATCGCCGCCCTGCACGGCCTCGATCCGGCCTGGGTGCTGCCGGGCAACGGCGCCGCCGAGCTGTTCACCTGGGCCGCCCGCGACGCCGCCGCCGCCGGTGTCAGCCTGCTGCCGGTCCCTGGCTTCGCCGACTACGGCCGCGCCCTGGCCTGCTGGGGAGGGCTGTCGCGCCCCCTGCCGCTGCCGCTCGTCTGGCCGGCTGTCTTCCCCGCTCCGTTCCCCGCTGGCGGGGCGGCGGATCGGGCGTCGGTGCTGTGGCTCACCAACCCCCACAACCCCACCGGCCAGCTCTGGAGCCGTGCCTCCCTGGAGCCGCTGCTGGCGCGCTTCGATCTGGTGATCGCCGATGAGGCCTTCCTGCCGTTGCTGGGCGGCGGCGACGACCAGTCGCTGATCCCCCTGCTCGCCGACCACCCCCAGCTGGTGGTGGTGCGCAGCCTCACCAAGTTGCTGGGCATCGCCGGCCTGCGGCTCGGTTATGCCCTCGGATCGCCGCAGCGGCTGGCCCGCTGGGATCGCTGGCGCGATCCCTGGCCCGTGAACGGACTGGCGGCCTTGGCCGGCGCCACCCTGCTGGCCGACCGGGCCGGCTTCGAGCGCTGGCAGGGGCGTGTGCACCGCTGGCTGGCGCGGGAGGGACCCGGGCTCGCCGGGGGGCTGGCGGCCCTGCCCGGCCTGCAGCCGTTGCCCTCGGCGGCCAATTACCTGCTCGTGCGCGGAGAGCGGGATGGTGCGCCCCTCTCGCTCGAGCCGCTGCGGCTCGCCCTTGAGCAGCGCCACCGGGTGCTGGTGCGCGACTGCCGCTCTTTCGAGGGGCTTGGCCCGCAGTGGCTGCGACTGGCCGTGCTCGGTCGACGCGGCAACCGGCGCCTGTTGGCCGCGTTCAGGGCTGAGGTTGGTTCGCCAGGGCTGTGATCAGATCGGCGAGGCGCCGGTCGGCGTCGCGCACCGCCAGGGTCTCCATGCCGCCGCGCAGGCTCTGCAGCGGATCCTCCACCGGTTCCACCCGCCGCAGCCGCGGCCCGAGCAGGCGCCAGAGGGTCTGCTCCAGGGCCGATCCGTCGGGCTTGTGCTCCCACACGATCACCGCCGCCCCCAGTTCGGCGGCGGCGATGGCGTTGGCGTCCTGGTGGTGGTCGGCGGCGGCCGGGAAGGGCACCAGGATCGTGGGCGTGCCGCAGACCGCCAGCTCGCTGAGGCTGCCGGCGCCGGCGCGGCTGATCGCCAGGTCGCAGTGCTGCAGCAGACCCGGCAGCTCGTCGCTGAACGGCCGCTCCACCACCCCATCAAGGTTCAGCTGGCCGGCCTCCGGGTCGTTGCTGCCGGTGAGGTGCACCACCCGGCAGCCCGCCTCCACCAGCTTCGGGATCAGTGGCCGCACCATCCGGTTGAGCCCCACTGCCCCCTGGCTGCCGCCCATCACCAGCAGCAGCGGTCCTGAGCCGGTGGGCACCCACTCCGGCAGGGGGGCGGGGCTGAGGAAGGCACGCCGCACAGGCGTGCCGGTCACCAGCGGCTGGCAGCGCGGCAGCCGATCCGCCGCCTGGGGCAGCCCCACCGCCACCTGGCTGCACCAGCGCCCGAGCAGGCGACTCACCTTGCCGGGCACCGCGTTGCTCTCGTGCAGCACCATCGGCACGCCGCACCAGCGGGCCGCCAGGATCGCTGGCGCGGCGATGTAGCCGCCGCTGCTGAACACCGCCGTGATCCCCTCGCGCCGGATCAGCCGCCGCACCATGCGGCTGGCATTGATCAGGCGCACCAGATTCCAGAGCTTGCGCAGACCCCGCCCCTGCAGACCGCCGGCGCGCACGAAGTGCATTGGATAGAGGCTCGGCACCAGCTGGCGTTCCAGCCGGTCGGGCACCCCGAGCCACTGCACCCGCCAGTCGTCGGGCAGGGCCTCGGCCACGGCCAGGGCGGGAAACAGGTGCCCGCCGGTGCCGCTGGCGGCGATCAGAAGCGTCGGCATCGTCGGTTCGGGTGGGGAGGGGTGGCGGCGGGTGGCGGCGGGCCTAACTTAAAAGCCGGTTTCCTGCCCACCCCCGCTTCCGCCGCCCCCGATGGCCCTGTTCCGCCCGCGTATCGCCGCATTGCTGGGCTCGATGCTCGCTCTGCTGCCCTTCCCGCTGGGCGGTGCGGCGGCCCTGGCGGCCCCGGCCAGCGCTGCCCAGCTGCAGGCCCTGGAGGCGGCCCTCAACAGCGCCGATGACGCGGCACTGGCGGCCCTGCTGCAGAGCGGCCCGGGTCTCGATCCAGCCCAGCTGCAAGACCGCCGCCGCCAGCTGCGTGCCCAGTTCCCTGATCTGAACTGGCGTCTCAGCCCCGGCACGCCGCGTCGCAACGGCCAGCCCACCGTGAATGTGCGCGTCAGCGGCACCCGCCGCCAGGGGGCCACCACCTACCGCCTCGACGCCGAGCAGCTGCTGGCTCTCGACAGCCAGGGGGGGCGCTTCAACGGCCAGGCGGTGCTGCGCGAGCAGGCGATCCTGCGCAGCGGTGAAAACGCTCCACCGGTGTCGGTGCTGATTCCCGACGCCGTGCTCACCGGCCAGCGCTACGACGTCGACGTGATCTTCGACGAGCCCCTCGACGGCGCCCTCACCGCCGGTGGCATCACCGCTATCACCCCCCAGCAGGCGGCGGCGATGGAGAGCCCTCCGATCGAGCTCGGCGCCCTCGCCGGTGGCGGCCTGTTCAAGACGGTGCAGGCACCGCTCAGTCCCGGCGCCCAGACCTGGGCGGTGCTGCTCGTGCATCCCCAGGGTGTGGTGAGCACCACCAAGCGGGTGCGGGTGGTGGCCGATCGCCGCTCCCTAGAGCCCTGAGCCCGTCGCCGCGGATGCCCCTCCCCACGGGCCGCATTCGGCGCATCTGGGTCGTGGACGACGATCCCGAGCTGCGCCGCATGCTGGCCACCTACCTCGGAGAGCAGGGCTATGAGGTGCGCTGCCTCAGCAACGGCGCCCAGTTGCGCGCCCGGCTGGAGTCTCAGCGGCCCGATCTGCTGGTGCTCGACCTGATGCTGCCGGGCGACGACGGCCTCAGCCTGCTGCGGCGGCTGCGCGACGGCGGCGATGACCTGCCGGTGCTGATGCTCACCGCCCGGGCCGACGGGGTCGACCGCATCATCGGCCTGGAGCAGGGTGCCGACGATTACCTGGCCAAGCCGTTCCTGCCGCGGGAGCTCAACGCCCGCATCGAGGCGGTGCTGCGGCGCCGCGGCCGGGCGCCGGCCGGCTCCCCCCTGCCGGAGGGGGAGTGCCACCACTTCGGCGACATCACGGTGGATCTGGCCGCCCGCACCCTGGAGCGGGGCGGTGCGCCGCTGGCGATCACCAGCGGTGAATTCGCCCTGCTGGCCGCCTTTGTCCAGCATCCCCGGCGGCCCCTCTCGCGGGAGCGGCTGATCGAGCTGGCCCGCGGACCCGACAGCGAGACCGACAGCCGCAGCATGGATGTGCAGGTGTCGCGCCTGCGCCGCCTGATCGAACCGGATCCGGCCCGGCCCCGCTACGTGCAGACGGTCTGGGGCTATGGCTATGTGTTCGTGCCCGATGGCCGACCCCGTTCCTCCTGATCGCCCCCTGCCGCGCCGCCTGGGCTACGGCGCGGTGGCCCTGGCGACGGCGGCCGCCGGTCTGCTGCTGCTGCAGAGCCTGCTCGATCGCCGCCTGGAGCGCGACCGCCTCCGCGAGCTGGGATCGGCGCTGGCGGGGCGGCTCGTGCTGGGCGAGGTGGCGCTGGAGCGTTTCTCGCCCGAAGCCCTCGGCGAGCTGGCCGGTCTGCGGCTGGTGGTCGGTGCCCCTCCGCGCCCCTCCCGCGCCGCTTTCTGGCCTCCGATCGCCGACCGGCGCCTGCAGCGCCAGGCCGAGGGGCTGAGGGCCGAGCTGTGCCGACGCCTCTCGCGCTGTCCGCCGGTGCTGCCGGCCAACGGCTCGCCCCGTGGCGTGTGGGTGGAGATGGGCTCCACGCTGGAGACGGTGTGGCTGTTCACGCCGATGCCGGCGATGCACGCCTGGCCGCCGGAGCCGCTGCTGCTCGTGCTCAGCCTGGCTGGTGGTTCGCTGGCCGGGGTCCTGCTCTACCTCACCCTGGAGGTGCAGCGGCCGCTGCGGCAGCTGGAGGCGGCCCTCGCTGATGTGGGCCTGGAGGCTCTCCCTGCCCGCCTGCCCGCCCGCGGCAGCCCGGCCGTGCGCCAGCTCACCGGGCGCTTCAACACCATGGTGGAGGGACTCGAGCAGGCCAGCCGTGAGCGCGCCACGATGCTGGCCGGCATCGCCCACGACCTGCGCAGCCCGATCACCCGGCTGCGGCTGCGGCTGGCCCTGGCCGCCGAGGCGCCGATGGATGGCGCCGAGCTGGCCCTGGCCGAGACCGACCTCAGCGCCCTGGAGCGGATCACTCGCCAGTTTCTGGTGTTCGCTGGCGCCGAGGCCGAGGAGGAACCCCTGCTCCTGCCCCTCGATCAGCTGCTGGCGGAAACGGCGGCGGTGGTGGGCGACACCCCGCTCGCACTCGACCTGCCGCCGCTGCAGCGCTGCGTGCGACCCACGGCCCTCGGACGGGCCGTGGCCAACCTGCTGGAGAATGCCCGGGTGCATGGCCGCCCGCCGCTGCGGCTGGTGCTGCGCCCCTGGCCCGCGGGCGGCGGTGAGGGGTTCGAAATCCAGGTGTGGGATGCCGGCGAGGGAATCGCCGAAGCATCCTGGGAGCGGGCCCGCCAGCCGTTCCAGCGCCTCGACGACTCCCGCGGCAGCCAGGGCCACTGCGGGCTGGGGCTGGCGATCGCCGAGCGGGTGGCCGTCGGCCATGGCGGTGCGCTGGTGCGGTTGGAGGGCCCGGGCTTCGGTGTGGCCCTGCGGGGCCGGTCATATCCAGTCACATCCCCGCCCGCCGCCGGTCGGATTTCAGGTGGATCGGCCGCGCACGATGAGGTCTGTTGATTTCAGCGCCTTCCGGCGCCCTCCCATGACCCGTCGTTCCCTGCTCGCCCCCGGTCTGGCCGCTGTCCTGGCCTTCGCTTCCGGGGGCGTTGCCCTGGCCCAGACGCCCGCTGCTCCAGCCCCCGCTCGCCAGAGCCGGATCAGCGAGGCCCAGTGGCAGAAGATGTTCCCGGAGCACAAGCAGCTTTCGCTGCGCGATCAGCGCGCCCGCGTGGCGATCAGCCAGCGGGGTGAGCGCTGCTTCAGTGGCGCCGCCAACCAGGATGCCCTGCGCACCTGCATGCGCGAGCAGCGCGATGCCTTGCAGGAGCAGCGCCGCCAGCACATGCAGGAGATGCGCGCCATGTTCGAGCGCAACGGGATCACGATGCCTGAGCTGAAGAAGGGCCCCGGTGGCAAAGCTGGTGGCCGCGGCGACGGCAGCGTCTGATCGTGGGCCCAGGGGCTACCCATAAAAAAGCCGGGCCGCCAGGCCCGGCTTTCCGGTGAACCGATGGGGATCCCCGGGCCTCTGGATCAGACCTCGTCGAGGGCGGCCACGCCGGGCAGCACTTTGCCTTCCAGCAGCTCGAGGCTGGCGCCGCCACCGGTGGAGATGTGGCTCATCTTCTCGGCCACACCCACCTTCTCCACGGCGGCCACGGAATCACCGCCACCGATGATGGTGATGGTGCCCTTGGCACTCAGCTCGGCCAGGGTGTGGGCGATGCCGTTGGTGCCGGCGGCGAACTTGTCGAACTCGAACACGCCCATCGGCCCGTTCCAGATCACGGTCTGACAGTCGGCCAGGGCTTCCTGGAACACCTTCAGCGAATCGGGGCCGATGTCGAGGCCCATCCAGCCGTCGGGGATCGCCTCCACCTTGGCGATCTGGCTGTTGGCATCAGGGGCGAAGTTGTCGGCCAGCACCACATCGGTGGGCAGCAGGAACTGCACCCCCTTGGCGGCCGCCTTGGCCTCCAGCTCCTTGGCCAGCTCCAGCTTGTCTTCCTCCACCAGGCTCTTGCCCACCGAGAGGCCGCGCGCCTTGTAAAAGGTGAAGATCATGCCGCCGCCGATCAGAATCTTGTCGCACTTGTCGATCAGGGCCTCGAGCACGCCGATCTTGCTGCTCACCTTGGAGCCGCCCACGATCGCCGCCAGGGGCCGCTTGGGAGCGT